>RPRB01000013.1 GCA_003818285.1 Myxococcaceae bacterium | reverse complement strand
CGTCGGCGCGATGGAGGATGCACTGGCGCGGGCATTCGGAGCTGTGCTCGAGGCGGAGCCCAGGTTCGAGGACGCGCGCACGCGCACCGTCTCGGTCACGGCGGTGCGGCGGGGTCCCGAAGGTCCCGAGGTCCTGCTGCTGCGGCGCATCCCGGCCCGCGGCGGCTTCTGGCAGCCGGTCACCGGACGCCGGCTGCCGGGGGAGTCCGGCGAGGCGGCGGCGCGGCGCGAGCTGGAGGAGGAGACCGGGGCCCGGCTTCCGGTGCGCTCGCTTTCGTACCGGCACAGCTTCGCGTTCGGCGAGCAGGTTCCTCCCGCGCTCTTCGAGGAGGAGGCGTTCGCCGCCGACTGGCCGGCCGGGATCCAGGTGCGGCCCGGGCCCGAGCACGAGGCCGCGGAGTGGCTGCCGGTGGACGAGGCCCTGCGCCGGCTGCCGTTCCCCGGGCTGAGGCGGGCGGTCAGGCGGGCCGTCACGACGCCCGGATCAGGTTTCTGGCGCTGAGCCCGGAAACTAGGCTGCGCTCGACACCAACCAGCCCGCGTCCCGTGCGAGGAGCGCGATTGCCTTCCAGACCTCCGCAGCGACCTCCCGCATCTCGCTGCCGTGGACCAGGATCCAGTCTGCGGCGTCCCCGTCCCACGTGAGCGCGAGGCTCATGATGCCCATCTGCATCCGCCCGTCGTTGCCGAAGGCGATCACCCGGACCGCGGACTCTTCGCCCACACCCGGGGGCTGAATGCGCCAGTGACCGCGGTGACGTGGGAAGTAGATGACCAGGCTCCCATCCTTCGTTTGCTCGTACGACAGGCGGAGCGCGTCGAGCAGCCCGCGCCGCAGGCCGTACTCGATGATCCGCTCGTTGATGGCCCGGGCCTGGAGGTCCTGAAGTCGCTTCTCTGGACTCGTCATGTCGTCCATGAACCTAGGACGGCCTCCTGACGCGCTGCGGTCTTCGCTGGTGTGTCGCGAACTGTGGGTTCAGCGCCGCCTCGAGTAACGGGCGGCGGCGGGCTCGGTGAGCCGGGCCTTCCCTGCGATGCGGATCGTGACCCCTTCCCGCGCGGCGATCGTCCGGGGGAATTGTTTCTGCACCCGCTTGAGCACGGCATCGAGCGCCCGATCGTCGCGCTCGGGATCGTGATGGAAGAGCACCAGCGTTTTCACCTCCGCAGCCTCGGCGGTGGCGAGCGCGCCGGCCCAGGTGCTGTGGCCCCAGCCGCGGCGCTGCTCGTACTCGGAATCGACGTACATCGCGTCGTGCAAGAGCACGTCCGCGCCCCGGGCGAGCTCCACCAGCGACTCGGCAGGTCGATCGGTGTGCTCCACGTCCGTCGCGTACACCAGGGTGCGACCGCGGAACTCGAGCCGGTAGCCCAGGTTTCCGCCCGGGTGGTCCAGCTCGGCCGAGGTGACGCGCACCACACCGATCTCGAACCGCTCACCGGGCTCGACGCTCCGGAACTCGATCGCCGCGCGCGCGAGCTGGTCCAGGGTCACCGGGAAGTAGGGGGGCACCATCTGCCCCTCCAGCACGTCCTGCACGCTCCGTCCCTCCCGCCGCGGCCCGTGGAAGACGAAGCGGTTCCCGGGCTCGGCCAGCGGGGCGAAGAAGGGGAGCCCCTGCAGATGGTCGTAGTGGTAGTGCGAGAGCAGGAAGTCGGCTTCGACCGGGCCGCCCGAATCCCTCAGGCGCTCGCCCAGCGCACGGAGCCCGGAGCCGGCGTCGAGGATGAGTCGGTTGCCCCCCGCCCGCACCTCGACGCAGGGGGTGTTGCCGCCGTACCGCCGGGTCTTCGCACCAGGCGCGGGGACCGAACCGCGCACGCCCCAGAACGTGACCTCGAACCGGTCGAGCGGGGTGCGTGCGTCAGCCGGCCTTCGCCGCGTCCTCCCCGAAGAGCTCAATCAGGTGTCCCGTGCGCTCGCGCTTGGTGCGCAAGTAGTCGACGTTATGCGGATTGTGCGCGGCCGGGGAGGGGATTCGACCGCGGACGGGGATGCCTTCCTCCACCAGCCCCGCGATCTTCAGAGGATTGTTGGTGATCAGGTCCACGCTCCGCACGCCGAGCAGCCGGAGCATGTCCGCCGCCACGTCGTAGGTGCGGAGGTCGTCCGGGAACCCGAGCTGGCGGTTGGCCTCGTAGGTGTCCAGCCCCCGCGCCTGGAGCGCGTAGGCCTTGATCTTGTTGCCCAGCCCGATGCCCCGACCTTCCTGCCGGAGGTAGAGCACCATGCCGCGCCCGCGCGCCGTGACCAGGTCGAGCGCGCGATCCAGCTGTTGACGGCAGTCACACTTGAGGCTGCCCAGGACCTCGCTGGTGAGGCACTCGGAGTGAACGCGGACCGGCACGCCTTCCTGCCCGAACACCTCGCCCATCACCATCGCCACGTGCTCCTGCTGGTTGCGGCGGTCGCGGAACACCACCACCCGGAAGGTGCCCCGCGCCGTGGGGAGCGGTGCCTCCGAGTAGAGCTCCACGACGTGGCTGCGCCGGGTCAGGGGCTGGGGGGAGAGGCTGGACATGGTCGACGGACTCGCGTGCTCCCGATCGTGCGCGACGGTTCTACCCCCATTGGATGCTCGGGAGGGGCCTCCGTTGCTAGGGAGCCCATCCCACCGGTAGCAGTTCGACGGGCTCTCCCCGCCGGATGCTCATCGCATCCATTGGAAAGTGCAGCAGATGCGTCGCCGAGACTGCCGAACGGACCGCGCCCGAGGTCTGTGTCGGCAGGGGATCCGCCCAAGGCTCCCCCTCTCGCCAGATGAGCACCACCCGCACGAAGTGAGCCAACCCTTTGTTTTTCTTGAGATCAATTCCGCTCCGTGCCTGGACCGGGACCGGGAGCGGCGCCGGCCGGCCGACCAGTCGGAGCAGTGCCGGGCGGACGAACAGCTCGAAGGTGACCAGGGAAGACGCGGGGTTGCCGGGAAGGGCGAAGATCCGGGTCGCGCCCTTCCTCCCGAAGGCCAGCGGCTTGCCGGGCTTGATCGCCACCCGCCAGAAGTCCATCGCCACGCCCAGCCGCTCGAGCGCCGGCCGCACGTGGTCGTGCTCGCCGACCGACGCGCCGGCGGAGGTGAGCACCACGTCGTGATCGAGCGCGGTGCGGATGCGCTCCTCGACCTCTTCCGGACGATCGCGGGCGATGCCGAGCACCACCGGAGCTCCGCCTGCCCGCCGGACTCCCAGCGCGAGCGCGACCGAGTTGGTGTCGACGATGCGTCCCTGGGGCTCCTCGTCCGGGCGGCACAGCTCGTCGCCGGTGGCGACGATGGCGACCCGCGGCCGCCGCGGAACGCGCACCGAGGTCATTCCCTGGGAGGCGAGAAGCGCGAGCTCCGGGATGCCCAGCACGGTCCCGGCGGGGAGCAGCACCTCTCCGGCGCGGGCGTCCTCCCCGGCGTCGCGCACGTTCTGGCGCGGCGTCGCGGCCTCCTGGATCTCCACCTCCCCGAGAGCGGGTCCGGGGACGGACCGCGTCCGCTCCTGCATCACCACCGCGTCGGCGCCGGGTGGCATCGGCGCCCCGGTCATGATCCGCACCGCCTCTCCCGGGCCGACCGCTCGGGTCGGGTGATCCCCGGCGTGCACCACTGCCACCACCGGCAGGGTCACCGGCGGGCGCGCCACGTCCGCGCTCCGGACCGCGTAGCCGTCCATGGCCGAGTTGTCCCAGGGAGGCTGGGTGCGGCGGGCGAGCACGTCCGAGGTGAGCCCGAAGCCGAGCGCCTCCTCGAGCGGCACCCAGGCCTCCGGCAGCGGCTGGAGGTCGTGGAGGATGCGGTGCTGGGCTTCCGGGGCGGGCAGCGGGGGCAGCTCGGCCATCGCGCTCTCGTAGCGCGAAGCTCCCGAATTCTCAATTCTTCAGGGGGTTTACGGTTGACAGCGCCGGGCCGCGACGTTATGTGCCCCACCACATCCACGTGGCGAAGCCCAAGCCCAAGACGAAGTCCGGCGCGGCAAAGCCTGGCTCACGAAAGAACGAGGCCCGTCTGGGGCTCCTGAAGAAGGCATCGGCCAAGGTCGCCAAGGCCGCTGCCAAGCTGGTGAAGTCGGCGGCGAAGACTCCCTCGAAGGCAGCCTCGTCCAAGGCCAGCAAGGGCGCGGCGAAGCACCCGGCGCATCCAGCGCACCCACCGGCGCGTCCGGCGCGTCCGGCGCACCCGGCGCGTCCGGCGCACCCACCGGCGCACCCGGCGCGTCCGGGTGCGAAGCCGGCGTCCGCGCCGGTCGTGTTGCGCGCACCCGCACCGGAGAAGCCGCGTCCGCGCGCCACGAAGCTTCCCCCGGTCGGTGAGCCGCTCACCAAGCGCGAGCTGGAGCAGATCCTCACCCCCGCGGCCGGTCGCGGCGTGGGCGGAGAGGGCAGCCTCAAGGGACGTCTGGTGGTGAAGGACGGGATGCCGTACCTCCACGTCATCGGCCGGGACAAGCGCGAGCTGGTCTTCCTGCTCCAGGGACCGGACCAGGAGGTGCTGCCGGCCTACGTGGATCACAAGGTCAGCGTCACCGGGCTCATCAAGAAGACGCACAACTATGGCGGCACCGTCGACGTCCGGAAGTACGCGGCGAAGCGGGCGGACGCCGAGCCACCCGCCGAGCCGCAGGTGGAGAAGCTCCGGTTCCTCTCTCCCGGCGAGGTGGAGCAGATCGGCAGCCCGGGCATGGGCGCCGGCATGCGCGGGTTCGCCGCGGTGCGCGGGGCCCTGGAGATGTCCGGCGAGGACTTCATCCTGGTGGTCTCCAACGCCGGCACCCGCCAGCAGGTCACGTTCCGCCTCGGCGGCAAGATGCCGAAGAGCTTCCGGAAGAACATGGGCCAGCCGGTCCAGGTGATGGGGGTGGTGCACAAGGAGTCCGGCTGGGGCGGAACCATCGAGGTCGAGGGCGCCGAGGTCCGCCCGGCGGACCTGCGCAGCATGGCGCGGGATGCGCTGGAGGTGCTCGAGCTGGAGGGCGTTCCCGACGAGGGAACTCCGCTGGAGATCCGCATCGGTCAGGCGCTGGCGGTGCGCATCCCCGAGCGGGCCGGATACACCTGGGCAGTGGAGCCCACGGTGGCCAAGCGCATCGGACTGCGCGAGGCGAACTTCATCGCCGCGTCGAGCGGTCCGGGAACCCGCGAGTTCTTCTTCACCCCGCGGAACCCGGGGCAGTACGACGTGGACTTCTTCCTGGCCAAGGTGTTCGCCCCGGCGCAGGTGGCGAAGACGCAGCGGCTGACCGTCGCCGTCCGGGCCTGAGTTCCGGGGCGGGGGAGCAATCATGGCAGCACGGGTCGACAGCTCGGTCCTGCTGAGGACCCTGGAGAAGGCCGACCACCCGCTGGGGGTGGCCGAGCTGCTGCGGGCCTCCGGACTGCACGGTGGCCAGCGCATCGAGGTGAAGCGCGCGATGCGCGCCCTGGTCCGCGAAGGTCGGGTGGAGCGAGCCGGGGAGCGGTTCTCCCCCGCCGGACGTCGCCCGGCGACGAAGGACGGCCATCGCCCGGGTCCTGGCGCGCGCGGTCGCAAGGTGCTCGAGGGTACCCTGACCGTGCACCGGGACGGCTTCGGCTTCGTCGACGTCGGAGCCGAGGAGGACATCTTCGTTCCCCCGCACGAGGCGCGCCGCGCGCTCGACGGCGACCGGGTGAAGGTGGAGGTCGTCAGCGCGCGCGGTCGCACCGAGGGGCGGATCGTCGGCGTGGTCGACCGCCACCGGGAGGCTCTGGTCGGCACCTACGTCGAGCGCGGCGCGCACGAGGCGCTGGTCCGGCCCAACGACCCGTCGATGCCGGCGCCGGTACGCGTGCCGCGGACGCAGCTCGCCCGCGACGGCGACGTGGTGACGGTGCGGCTGGGCGTCGGGGCGGACCTACTCCCTCCGGGCGGTCTGGTCGGCGAGGTGACCGGCTCGCTCGGGCGTCCGGGGGATCCGTCCCAGGACGTCCTCGCCACCGTCTTCTCGCAGGGCTTCTCGGAGGCGTTTCCGCCGGAGGTGATGGACGAGGCGGACCGGGTGCCCCTGCACGTTCCGCCGAGCGAGCTCCAGGAGGGCGGCCGCCGGGACCTCCGCGGACTGTCGCTGGTCACCATCGACGGGGTGGACGCCCGCGACTTCGACGACGCGGTCTACGCCGAGGACCTGCCGGGCGGCGCGACCCGGCTCTGGGTGGCGATCGCGGACGTCAGTCACTACGTCCGTCCCGGCTCGGCGCTGGACGTCGAGGCGTTTCGCCGTGGCACGTCGGTCTACCTTCCGGACCGGGTGTTACCGATGCTCCCGGAGCGGCTGTCGAACGGCATCTGCTCGCTCCGGCCCGACGAGGACCGGCTCTGCCTGGTGGCGGAGATGGCGTTCGACCGCGAGGGCCGCCGGACGTCGACCGAGCTGTACCCCGCGGTGATGCGGAGCGCGGCGCGCTGCACCTACGACGAGGTGCAGCGGGTGCTCGACGGGGACTCGGTTCCCAATCGCGATCGCTTCCGTCCGCTCTTCGAGCGGCTGCGGCGCCTGGGCCGCACGCTTCGCAAGGTGCGCGAGCAGCGCGGGGCGATCGATTTCGACCTGCCGGAGACCCGGCCCGAGCTGGACGATCAGGGCAGCCCGGTGCGGATCGTGCGGCGGGAGCGGAAGGAGAGTCACCGCATCGTCGAGGACTGCATGCTCGCCGCGAACGAGGCGGTCGCGGCGTACTTCCAGGAGCGCGCGCTCCCGTCGGTCTACCGGTTCCACGGCGAGCCGGACCCGGACAAGCTGGCCGCCTTCGCCGAGCTGGCGCGGGCCCACGGCTTCGCCGTGCCCGGCAAGGGAGAGCCCACCTCGCGCGAGCTGAACCTCTTCATGCGCGGGCTGGTGGGACACCCCGGACAGCGGGCGCTGAACCAGCTGCTGCTCCGCTCGATGATGCAGGCGGTGTACTCGCCCGACCAGGTGGGCCACTACGGGCTCGGCGCGGAGGAGTACCTGCACTTCACCTCGCCCATCCGCCGGTACCCGGACCTCCTCGTCCACCGGCTGCTCCGGGCGGAGTGGGAGCGCGGCAAGCGGCGCCCGGAGCGCGAGCTGGAGCGGGAGATGGAGGAGCTGCGGCGGATGGCCGAGCACAGCTCCGAGCGCGAGCGCGCGGCGATGAAGTGCGAGCGCGAGGTGAACGCGCTCTACGCCTGCCTCCTGATGGAGGACCGGGTGGGCGAGGAGTTCGCGGCCACCGCGTCCTCGCTGACCGACTTCGGGTTCTTCGTCGAGCTGGATTCGGAGCACGTGGAGGGGCTGGTCCGGGCAGACGACCTCGGTCCGGGGCACCAACTACAAATAGGTGCGCTGGTCTGGCCGAATGGCCGCCGGGTGCAGGTGGGCCAGGCGCTGACGGTGCGGCTGGCGAGCGTGAACGTGCAGCGCCGCCAGATGGACTTCGACGTGGTGGCGTTCGCCGGGGAGCGTCCGTCCCGGCGTCGCGGAGGCGCCGAGCGCCTCGAGGTGTCGAAGGCGGAGCAGGAACCGCTGCCGCGTGGGCAGGGGCCCCGGCCCGGAAAGCAGCGAGCTGGACGTGAAGGGCGGCCCGGTGACGGGCGCGGAGGCGCTCGTCCCGGCAGAGACCGCTCGCAGGATCGACGCGGTGACCGGGCGCAGCGCAACGCGGGTGCCCGCCCCGGTGGCGAGGACGTGCGCCGAGACACCCGCCGTCCTGAGCGGACCGGATCACGTCCGGGCCCCGGTCAACCGACGCCGCCAGTGCAGCGACGAGGGGCCAGAGATCGGGAGGAGCTCCCCGGACGTGAGCCCACCACGAAGCCGGGTTCAGGCGAGCTCGCAGCCTCATCGCACCCGGGCTTCGACAGGCTGCGTGCGCTGGCCGAGCACGAGCGCCCGAGCGGAAAGCATCAGCCCGGGCGCGGCCCGAGAACGCGACAGAGGCCAGGTCGGGGCAGTGGCGACCGGCACGATGGTCCTCGGCAGGGCGGCGCTCGCGGGGGCCGGCAGAAGCGGGGTCGACGCTAGGGACGGTCGGGCATCGGCCTGGTCGTCGATGCCGGCCTCCTGAACCTCAGGAGCGGCGAGCGGGCGCCGAGCTGTGGCCCGGGCATTCTCGGCCTCTCGCTCAAGAGCGGCGGCCAGCGAGCTCGCGCAGGGCGCTCCGTCCGATCCAGGCCTGAGAGCGCTCGGACGACCGCGCGAGCCGCCTCGCCAGCTCGACCGCGGCCCGCCGCAACGTCTCGTTCCGCTTCCCCACCGCGCGCAGGGCCATGTCCACGGCCTTCTTCACCAGCTCACGCTCGTCCAGCGAGCCGGCCTCGACGAGCCGGAGAGAGTCGAGGAACGCCCGATCCGGCGCCGCGCGGTCGTGAACGGTGAGCCCCCAGAGCAGGGCGAAGGCCGCGCGTTTCTTGAATTGAGCTCGCGCACGCGACCAGGCACGCTCCCTGGACCAGGCGTGCGGAGTCCGGTCGAAGAGGTGGAAGCACACCGTGTCGCAGTCGGCCCAGCTCTCGAAGTCGGAGGCCCAGGCGTCCATCTGCCTCGCCGTGACCTCCGAAGGATCGTCGACCAGACCAGAGTGCGGCGGCCGGGGCATGGTCCCGGCCGAGGTCCCGTGCGTAGGTGCGCAGCTGGCCGAACGTGACGCCGTAGGCACCGTCCGAGGGGATTCCGTAGCGGGCCATCCCCTCGCGCGTCCGGCGCATTCCGTGGCGTTCGAGCCAGCGGAGCGCCTCGTCCAACGTGACACCGGGGGTCACTCCTTCTCCGGGACGCGCTCGACGGGCCTTCACCTGAACAGCGCCTCGGCGTTGTCGTGGAGGATGGCCTGCTCCTCCTGCCGGGTGAAGCCGAGCCGCCGGACGGCGCTCAGCGCGGCGTCGAGGCCGGTCAGCGGAAAGTCCGAGCCGAACAGCACGCGGTCCGTGCCGACCGAGCGGCAGACGAACCGCAGCTGCGCGGCGTACGGCGAGTCGACGTAGAGCGGGGCAACCGCCGAGAGGTCGAACCAGACGTTGCGCGGGTAGAAAGGGTAGAGCTCGAGCAGCCGGAACACCAACACGTCGTCGAAGCGGATCCCGCCCATGTGGGTCAGGACGAAGCGGCCGTTGGGGAACGCCAGCGCCAGCTTGCCGGTCTCGTGCGCCGCGCCCGGCCACCATCCCTCGATGTAGATGACCAGCTTCAGCGCGGTGGCGCGCGCGACGAAGGCCTGCACCTCGGGCGTCTGGAGCTCGAGCTTCGACGGGGACAGCTTCACGCCCCGGTAGCCGAGGGAGGCGATGCGCTCCAGCTCCCGCAACCCCGGCTCTCCGTCCGAGGGCTGCACAGCGCCGATGGCGATGAAGCGGCCGGGATTGGCCCGGAGCAGGGCGGCGACCTGATCGTGCAGCTCGCGCGCGGCGGCGAGGTCCGCGCCGGGGGGAACGACCAGCAACACCGCCTGGTCCACGCCGGAGCGGTTCATCTCCTGGAGCAGGACGTCGGGCCGCCCCGAGACCTTGGGCTGGATGCGCCCCGGAGCCGAACCGGACTCGAGGTGCGCGTGCGCATCGATGGCCTTGCCGGTGTAGCTACACCCGCTGAGGGCGAGTGCCGCTGCGGCCAGGAAGGCACGTCCGCTCATTCGTCGACCCGCAGCCCCACGACCGTCACGCCGTCACCGCCCTCGTGGCTCTCGCCCGGACGGTACATCCGGACGTACGGCGAGTCCTCCAGGTACTCGCGAACCGCCTGCTTCAGCGCGCCCGTCCCGTGCCCGTGGAGAACCAGCACCCCCGGGTCACCGTTCCGGAACGCCTGATCCAGGAAGGACTCCACCTCACGAACGGCCTCGTCAGCGCGCATCCCGCGCACGTCCACCCGGAGGGCCGGGGCCTCCAGCGCCGCAGGCGCCGCCTTGCTGGCCCGGGCGAGCGAGGCTCGTCCGCGGTCGGCGGCGGGAAACCGGCTCTGTGGCCGCTCGTCCCGGGCTCCGGCCAGCTCGGCCCGGGGGACGCGCATCTTCAGCGCCCCCGCGGAGACGAGCACCTCGTCCCCGGCGAGCTCGAGCACCGTGACGTCGCGGCGAAGCCCGAGATGGTGCACCACGTCGCCCACCCCCAGCGTGTCCGGCGCCGGTGCAAGCGTCGCCCGGGCGCTCTGCCGCGACAGGGCCTCGGCACGGCTCCGCGCTGCCTCCGCCTGCGCGGCGAGCGCCGCCCGGGCCGCCTCGGCACGCTCCACCGAGACCTGCTGGCGCAGCTCGGCGAGCTGGGAGGACACCTCGGTCAGTGCCCGCTCGGACTCGACCCGGAGCCGCTCCGCGTGGGCCGACTCCTCGGCCCGTCGCTGCTCGGCGAATTCCGCCCGCTCCGCGGCCAGGGCCCGGGCGTTCGCCTCGGCCGCCGCGGTCGCCGCCCGTGCCCGCTCGAGCTCCTCGGAGAGAGCGCGGCGTTCCTCCTCGGCGGCGGCGAGCGCCTGGGCCAGCGGACCGCCCGAGCCGCGCGCCAGGTCTCGCGCCCGGTCCACCACGTGCGGCGCGAGCCCCATGCGCGAAGCGAGGTCCAGCGCGGACGACGTCCCGGCCGCCCCGAGCTGCAGCTTGTAGGTGGGCGCCATCCGCTTGCTGTCGAAGCCCACCCGGGCGTTGAGGAAGCGGCGGTCCACGTGGGTCAGCGCCTTCAGCTCCTCGAGGTGGGTCGTGACCAGCACGCGGACCCCGCGCCCGAGGAGCTCCTCCAGCACCGCGATGGCCAGCGCCGCGCCCTCCCGCGGATCGGTGTCCGCAGCGATCTCGTCGATGAGCACCAGCCCGCCCGGGCCCGCCGACTCGAGGATGCGCTTCAGCTCCTGCACGTGGGCGCTGAAGGTGGAGAGGTCCAGGGCGATGTCCTGCGCGTCGCCCACCGCGGAGTGCACCGAGGTGAACAGCGGGACCCGGGATCCGGCGGCGGCCGGGATCTGCAGCCCGGCGCGCAGCAACACCGCGCACAGCCCCAGCGCGGTCAGGGTGACCGTCTTGCCGCCGGCGTTGGGGCCGGAGATCACCAGCGCCCGGACCTCGTCCTCGAGCCGGACGTCGTTCGCCACCACCTCGCGGCCACGCAAGACCAGGAGCGGGTGCCGGAGTGCCAGTAAAACCAGGGGACCGTCGGCGTCCTCCACGACGGGGGTCGAGGAGGCCAGGTCCGCACCGAGCTGTGCCGCGGCCTCGGCCTCGTCCAGCTCGGCCGCCGCCTCCACCCCCTCGAGGATGCGGGCCGACTCCCGGCCCACCGCGTCCGACAGCTCCTGGAGGACCCGGCGCTCCTCCTCCAGCGCCACCGACTGCGCGATGGCCAGGTCGTTGCCGACTCCCACCAGCGACTCCGGCTCGACGAAGAGCGTCTGCCCGGACTGGCTGGCGTTGTGGACGATGCCCGGCACCTCGGCGCGGGCCTGGGCCAGCACCGGGACCACGTAGCGGTTGTTCCGGAGCGTGTAGTAGCTCTCCCGCAGGTTGAGCAGGAACTTCTCGTCGTGCAGGAGCGCGTCCAGGCGCGACTTGATGGCCCGGTGCAGGCCGCGGATGCGGTCCCGGGCCTCCTTCAGGGCCGGACTCGCGCGCTCGGAGATCTCCCCGTCGGCCTCGAAGCAGCGATCGATGCGAACCGCCAGCTTCTCCAGATCGGGGAGGCGCTGGCCCACGAACACGAGGCGAGGGACGAGCCCCGACCTCTCGGCGAGCGCCTCGCGGGTGCGGGTGAAGGCGAACAGCGTCTGCGCGCAGGCCGTCAGCTCCTTCGGCTCGAGCAGCCCGCCCTTCTCCGCGCGCTCGACCGAGCCCCGGACGTCCGCCACGCCTCCGAGGGGTAGGCTGATCTGCGCCTGGAGCAGCGCACGGGCCTCGTCCACCCGGGCCAGCGCCTCCCGGACGGCGGACGCGTCGTCGAGGAATGAACGTGCGAGGGCACGGGTCCGCCCGGCCGCGGTCCGGCAACGCTGGCCAAGAGTGGCCAGAACCTCGGGAAATGCGAGGTCCTCGAGTGTCCGGGGGGAGAAATGCACGACGCGGCGACGTTCTGTCGGCTCGGGGGTACCCGGTCAAGCGGGTTGAGGGCCCGTCGCTCGCTTCGGTACCATCCCGGACCGAGATGACGGCGGCGAGCGCGGCATTGGTGGTCGGCATCCTCCTGAGCGCGACGCCGCAGGAGGAGATTTCGGCGTACGAGGGGGCGGGCAACGACGCCGTGGCCCTCTCCTGGGCCGAGTGGTGGGCCCAGACCGAGCCCCGGTCCCCGTACGGGCACCTCGAGGCGGCGCGGCTGGGGCTGAAGCTCGGGACCAGGCTGGACATGGTGGACTGGCATCTGCGCTGGGCCTACGCGCTGGCCCCCGACAACCCCAGGGCTGTCCACCTCTGGGGCGTCCTGGAGGAGGAGCGCGGGGACATCCAGGGAGCGCGGGAGGCGCAGCGAAAGGCCATCGCGCTCCGGGGGGACTACGTGGACGCGCATCGCCGCCTGGCCGCGCTCGCGCAACGGGCCGGTGACTGGGCGGAGGCGGAGAAGGAGCTCCGCTACCTCATCGGCGCCGGCGACGGCGACACCGGGCTCCGGCTCCAGCTCGCCTCCGTGCAGGAGAGGTCGGGGCAGGTCCCCCAGGCCGAGAAGACGTTGACCGACCTCCACCGGGCACAACCGAAGAACGCGGTCGTCACCCGGGCCCTGGCGGATTTCTACGGCCGCACCGGCCGGCAGAAGCAGGCCACGGCGCTCCTCAAGACGCTCGAGCCCCAGAAGAAGGCGATGCGCTCGCTGAGCGCCTCCCGCCGCTGAGGCTCGCGCCGGCCCGGGGCTCCGCGGGCAGCCTCGCGCGCACATCCCCCTCTCCGCTCCGGAAGCTCGGGGTCCTCCGTGTGACGGAGTACGATCTGCCGCCATGCAGGTCAGGACCGGGCTGGAGGTGTGGGAGGGCGAGGAGTTCCGCGCGTTGCGGGGGCTCCGGGTGGGAGCCATCGTCAATCCCACGAGCGTGGACGGCCGGTTCCGGCATCTGGCCGACCTCCTCTGGGCCGCGCCCGGCGTGACGCTGGCTGCGCTCTTCGGCCCCGAGCACGGGGTTCGCGGCGAGGTCCAGTACATGGAGGCGGTGGCCGAGGCGAAGGACCCCGGGACCGGCGTGCCGATGTACTCCCTCTACGGGGCCACGGCGGAGTCGCTCCGGCCGCGTCGCGAATGGCTCGACGGGCTGGACGTGATGGTCTTCGACATCCAGGACGTGGGCGCGCGCTACTACACGTACGTCTACACGATGGCGCTGGCGATGGAGGCCTGCGCCAAGGCCGGGGTCCGCTTCGTGGTCCTGGACAGGCCCAATCCCCTCGGGGGCGAGCGGGTGGAGGGCAACCTGGTGGAACCCGGCTTCCGGAGCTTCGTCGGGCTCTATCCCTTGCCCAACCGGCACGGCATGACACTCGGAGAGCTGGCCCGGATGCTCAATGCCGAGGAGCGGTTCGGCTGTGACCTCGCGGTCGTCCCGTGCCTCGGCTGGTCGCGGAAGATGCGCTGGGCGGACACCGGGCTTCCCTTCATCCCCCCCTCGCCCAACATGCCGACACCGGACACCGCGCAGGTGTACCCGGGGATGTGCCTACTGGAGGGGACGAACCTCTCGGAGGGGCGAGGGACCTGCCGCCCCTTCGAGCAGTTCGGCGCGCCGTACCTCGACGCCCACGAGGTCGCCTCCGCGCTCGAGCGGCACCAGCTCCCAGGGCTCCGGGTCCGGCCCGTGCACTTCGTCCCCACCTGGGACAAGCACCGCGGCGCAGGCTGCGCGGGTGCCTTCCTCCACGTCACCGACCCGGGCGCCTTCCTCTCGGTGAGGACCGGTCTGGCGGTGGTGGCCGAGGCGCGCAGGGTGGGCGGTCGCGACTTCCAGTGGCGGGCCGAGGCGTACGAGTTCGTGACCGACGTGCCGGCGTTCGATCTCCTGTGCGGCAACGCCCGGGTGCGGCAGTCGCTCGAGCAGGGGGCGGAGTTCGAGGAGGTCGCAGCGCTGCTGGACGGTGCGGAGGCGGCCTTCCTCGAACGCCGAGCGCCTTTCCTGATGTACGGCTAGGCTTCTGCCCCAGGCATGGACGTCGCGCTCCTCGGGGGCTCGTTCAACCCGCCCCATCTCGGTCACCTGCTCGCCGCGCACGTGGTCCGTGCCCTGGAGCCAGTGGACCAGGTGTGGTTCGTGCCCGCGGCGCACCATCCCTTCGGCAAGCCGCTGATCGACGTCGCACACCGCCTTGCGATGTGCGAGCTGATGTGCCGCGACGCCGCCGGGTGGCTCCTGGCCTCGGACGTCGAGGCCTCGCTCGGCGGGAATGGGTACACGGTCGACACGCTCCGGGAGCTGCACCGCCGCTGGCCCGATCGGCGGTGGACGCTGGTCATCGGGAGCGACATCGTCCCCGAGCTCGCGAAATGGCGCGAGCCGGGGGAGATCCGGCGCCTCGCTCGCATCGTCGTCCTGAACCGCGCCGGCCATCCGGCGCCGGGAGCGATCGGGCCTCCGCTGGCGAAGGTTTCGAGCACCGAGGTGCGGGCGGCGCTCGCCGCGGGGCGGGGAGGCGAGGGACTGGTCCACCGCGAGGTGCTCGCCTACATCGAGCGGCACGGGCTGTACCGGACGGGTTGAGTCGGAGCTCGCCGATGCACGACCTGGATCAGCTTCCGTTCATCGACGAGCACAGCCAGCCGATGAACGTCCCGGCTGACGTGGTCTGGACTGCGCTGGTGAGCGTCCTACGCCGGCAGATGGGCCGGAGCGGGCGGCTTGCTCGGATGCTTGGCTGCGACCCGGCGGACGGAACGCCCGGATTCACCGGCCGCAGCGGCGAGGCGGTGCCCGGGTTCCGGGTGGCCGAGTCGGAGTTCGGGCGGCGGCTCGCGCTGCGCGGACGCCACCGGTTCTCGCGGTACGCGCTCACCTTCGTGCTCGACGCGGACCGGCTGTCGGCGCAGACCCACGCGGTCTTCCCCGGAGCTCTGGGGCGGCTGTATCGAGCGCTCGTCATCGGGACCGGCGGCCACCGCATGGTCACCCGCCGCCTGCTCCGGCTGGTCGGTCGTGCGGCCTCCGTGCGTCCGTGACCGGCGACATGTCCGCCGGCCCGTCGCGAGGTCACTCGAGCGACACGCCGAGGACGTGCAGTGGCGTGAGGCCGTCGTCCGGCCGGACGGCGAACTGGTAGAAGAATGACAGCGGGAGCCCCGAGCCCCAGAGGGTCCGGAAGTAGACCGCGCCGCCGAAGGTCCGGTGGTCCCCGGTGACCGCCGGACCGCTGCTGCTCTCCGACGTCCAGGTGTGCGCCCACTCGCCGAACACCTCCAGGTCCGCCTGGCGGATGAACACCGAGGGGAACAGCCACAGGAACGACGACCATCCATGGTCGACGATGATTGGAGCCCGGTACCGCGCGCCGGCGATGACCACCTCGTTGCAGCGCAGGGTTGCATCCTCGTAGCCCCGCAGCGGCTCGCGGAAGGTGATGTCCGGGAAGATGGCCAGCCCCGTGCCGGCCTGAGACTTCTCCGGCTGCGAGTCCCACTCCAGGAACCCACGGTTGCTGCCTCCCACTCGGAGGAGCCGCGCCGGGGCCCCGGCCAGCGCTCGCCCGCGCACCGTCAGCTGGAGAGTGTGGCGCGCCCAGAAGGGCAGGGGGAGGTACAAGGCCGCCGTGGCCCGGAGATCGGCGAAGGTGAAATCCGAGCCGAACGTCTTCGCGAACCACTGCACGCTCCCGGTGAGGGCGATTCCCCGGCGGATACCGGCATAGGGCGTGGACTCGGTGGCGGACCAGGCGGTGGAGACCCCGGGTCCGAACAGGTCCGAGTTGCGCGTGCCGGACTCGAAGCCCTCCTTGCGGTGGAGGCCGAGGAAGTTGAGGGATACCGGCGTGGTCCAGAAGGTGCGCGACGCCGAGATGCCGCCGCTCATGTCCACCACGCTGGGGATGAAGGAATTGTCGGACACGTCCCGGAGCGCCGGGTCCGCCGAGCGGGAGAAGACGGCCTGCAAGTACACCGGCGCGAGCTGGTAGTTGCCATACCCCACCGAGAAGCTCGGCCCGGGGTCGCTGGTCTCGTAGCCGATGTTCAGCGCGTACTGGTGGAGCCCGAGCCGGTCGCTGCCCTGGAGCGAGACGCCGCCGTAGACGGTGCTCTGGGTTCCCCCGTACTGCTCGCGACTGCCGAAGGCGATGAAGGGCCCCCGGAGCGTGGGCACGAGCAGGTTGTCGAAGGCGTGGTACGGGTCGTCGGTCAGGACGGGGACGTCCGGCTCGGCGGTCACGTCGCTCGCCGGCGGCCCGCCGCCCTGCGCGGTCTGCGGAGCCGGAACCGGACGACCCTGTTCCACGTCCATCCAGTCCAGCGTCCAGCCCCAGCCCTCGCGATTGACAAAGGCCAGTCGTCCCCCGGGGAGCGGCACCGGGTCGAGCACGACGAACGGCGCGTCGGTGATGACGGTCATCGCCCCGGTGGAGACCTGGATCCGTACCGCCTGGGTTCGCCCGTCCACCTCGTGCAGCGCGACCACCTGGTCCGGACCCACCCACCGCGGGGAGTAGTTGAACTTCCCGTCCCGGGTGAGCGGCCGCTCCGAGCCGTCGGGCTCCCGGATCCACAGGTCGAAGTCGTCGCCGATCTTCCGCGCGAAGACGACCCGTCCGTCCTGGGCCATCGCCGGAGCCCCGAGTGTGAGGCGCCCCTGGTGCCGGGTGAGCGGCCGCTGCTCGCCGCTGGCGAGGTCCAGCTCCCAGAGGTCCGCGGTGTCGGCGTGGCTGCGGATGAAGACGTAGCGCTTGCCGGCCGGATCCACGCCGCCGCCCAGCGCGTCCGGGGTCTCCCACGTCTGGAGCAGCCGGCCCTCCTGCGCGTCCAGGGCGAGCAGCTTGGGCGCGGTGTCACCGTCGATCCCCACATCGGCGAGGACGAGGTAGAGCCGGGCGCCACTGCCGTCGAAGGAGAGGCCGCTCACCGACAGCGGGCTCGTGGCGATGTAGGGCCGCCCCGGCCAGAAGTTGGTCAGCGGACGGCGGAAGCGAACCGAGCCGTCGGGGTCGTAGATGCGCAGCTCGGACGACGAGTCCCGTCCGGCGGTGACCGCAGCCAGCGTGCCGTCCGGCGCGGACGCCAGCCGTGCGAAGTAGCCCAGGTCCGGATCCAGGACCTTCTGGTTCCCCGGGCGCTCCCGCCAGGGACCCGAGTGACGGAGCGACTCGCGCCACTCGTCCACCAGCTCGCCCGGGCCCTTGCCATAGACCCACATGAAGCGGAACGAGACCCCGAGCACCGGGATCCAGCTCCGCCCCTGCACGTCGATGAGCTCCCAGAGCTTGTCCGCGCCGTAGCGGCGGGCGAGCCACTCGATGAAGTGCATCCCCACCAGGTAGTTCCCTCCGAAGGGGAGGAGCTCCCGCTGGGCGGAGGAGAGGTCGCCGGAATGGATCTCGCCCTTGCGGAGCGCGACGCCGGACTCGAACAGCCCGCGCCAGATGGGGCTGTGCGGACGGCCGGTGTCCCGGTCCAGCCGACCCTCGTAGTAGGTGGCGAGTCCTTCGAGGAAGTAGGACTCGGTGAAGATGTTCGGGTCGAGCAGGTCGCCGAAGGCGAGATTCAGGTAGTACCAGAGCTCGTCGACCTCCTGGAATTGCACGTAGTGCACCGCCTCGTGGCACGAGACGTCGTCCACGTGGTTGGTGCCGATCTCCAGGAGGTTGAAGAACTCGGTCGTGAAGTGGTGGGCCAGCACCATCTGGATCGGAAGCCCGGCCACCTGGGGCTGGACGTACGCGTTGTCGAAGTTCGCGGTGGTCAGGTAGGCGAGGACCTTCGGGCGCGGTGTCGCGGAGAAACGATTGCGTCGCAGCAGCTCCACGCAGCGGTCCAGCCGCTGGATGAGCCGGAGCGCCTCGTCCCGCTTCGCCTCGGGGTAGTACAGCTGCACCCGACCCGTCTCCAGCTTGCGCATCGGCTGACGGGCGAACGAGGTGGTGATCGCCTGATCGAACCGGGGGGAGAGCGTCGCGCACCCGGTGACCACCAGGAGCACGGGCAGGACGAGGGCGCAAGCCCGACCGTCCACTCGGAATCCCCTCCCGGCTCCGGGCTTCTCCACAGAGCCCCTCGTTCTACGCTAAGGGGGCCACCCATGGCTTCTTCCGCAGGACATCTCGACGCCGCCACCCAGCAGCTTGCGGCCTCGCTGGAGCGGGTCACCGGCGCGCCGATCGACCTCAAGAGTGCGCCGTGGGCCGACATCGAGAAGGGCGTCATCCGGTTGCTGATGGGCCCGTTCCGGCCGGAGCAGCCGGAGCACCAGCTCGTGGCGCTGGGCCTGGCGGGCGTGTTCGCCGACCGGTTGATTTCCAGCGACCAGGCGTTCTGGTTCCCCCACCGGGAGGCGCCCGAGGGCGGGATGCTGGGCTTCCCCGAAGCCGTGCTCATGCTCTCGCCGTTCCAGGCGGTGATGGAGGCGCTGAGCCGAGGAAAGCTGGAGCGGCTGGACGAGGTGAGCGCCGACATCCGCCGCGCGCTGGCCCAGGCGCGGTTCGCGCCCACGGGCGGAGCGCCGGTGCGGCTGCGGCCCGAGGACTACGCACGGCTGTTCGACCCGGGCTTCCTCCAGTTCATCGTCCTCGATCCACGCCGGACCAAGGAGCTGTGGGAGGCGAAGCCCTCGGTGCTCGCCTCGGACGTGAGGGCCGCCCTGGGGCGGGTGAGCCCGCAGCGCATGTCGGCCGAGTCGAAGGCGCAGTTCGAGCAGCAGATCGCCGGTGCGCTGGCCCGCCTCGACCCGCCGCAGAGCTTCGGGGACCAGGTCCTGCAGGCGCCCCGGCTCGCCGAGCTGATGCTCACCCTGGTCGCCACGAGCAAGCAGACCGGCTCCGCCCCGGACGAGTTCTGGGAGCAGGCAGTCTTCCCCCTCCTCTTCACCGGCGCGCCGACCACCTACCCCCCGCTCGATCCGCAGGACGTGGAGGCGGCGAAGCAGGGCGTGGATCCGCTCGCCCTCTTCCTGGATGTCGTGCCGTACAGCTCGCCGGCCCCCGAGGACGGACTGCTCGGCGTGTTCCCGATGCAGGAGATCGACGTGCCCCATCCGGGGCTGGCCCAGGGCGGGGTGCCCCGGCTTCTCCGGGTACCGAAGGAGACGCTGCACGGGAAGCTCTCGGCTTACGACCCGCGCGCCACCCGTGGCTCGCTCGACGCCTTCGTGAAGTACCTGAGCGAGAAGGCCGGGAAGCCCATCGCCCCGTCCGCGCCGGGGAAGCAGATGGAGGACGCGGCGCTGGCGTTGCTCGCCGAGCTCAAGGGGCTGCTCGAGGGCGCGCCGCCCGACGCCCAGCTGGTCATGCGACGGCTCACCGAGACCGAGGCGCTCTCCGACCCGGCCCTCGCGGCGGTGCGCGAGGCGATGCAGGGCCCGCGGATCATCCTCGCACCCTAGAGCTTCGAGACGGCGCCACCGTTCCGCTCCGTGCGTAGCCTCGCCCGAGCGGGTTCAGCCGTACAGGCGCGCGTCCATGCCGTGCCGGAAGGCGATGCTGATCCGTGGACCGGCGTGGACGACCTTCAGCACCGCGTGCTCCCACGATCGCTGCGTCTCGCCGCCGGTGACGAGCAGGTCCCCGTGCCCGAGCGGGAAGGGTCGCGAGGTTCCGCCACCCCGAGGCCGGAGCAGGAAGCGGCGTGGCTCGCCGAGCGAGACCAGGGCGACGACGGGCTGGTGGACCCGGGCCGGGATCTTGTCGCGGTGCCAGGCGACGCTGTCGCGCCCGTCCCGGTAGAAGTTGAAGCCCGCCGAGTCGAACTGGATGCCGTAGCGCTCCGAGAGCGCGGCGCGCATCTCCTCGAGGATGGGCGGCTCGAGGGGGTTGCCGCGCTCCGCGTGCCAGCTCGCGGTGAGCCGCGGCTCGATCCGGTGCTGCTCGTACAGGAACCGGGTGCGCTGCGCCCAGGAAAGCGTCTCGGCCAGGGCGCGGAACAGCGCGTCCGAGCCGCTCACCCAGCCGGGTGCCACGTCGATCCAGGCGGTCTGGTCGAGATGGATCCGCTCCAGCCGGGAGAAGGTCCGGTCGAAGGTGAGGGGGTCGAGGTCGAAGAGGCTGGACTGCATTGTCGGAGGGGAGAACGGGCGTTCAGAATAGCTGCTTGGTTGCTGATCGAGGGCCTCGCTCGGTCGCCGCCGTTATGAGCAGGCACCCGTCGCACGCGAGCCCACCCCAATGAGCACCGAACGGCTCTTCCTCGAAGACCCCTACCAGCGGGAGTTCGAGGCGCTGGTGACCGACAGTGCCGAGGGTTGGTCCCTGCTCTCGCGGACCGTGTTTCACCCGGGAGGCGGAGGACAGCCGGCCGACCACGGCTGGATCTCCTGCGCCGGCAGCTCCCACCCGGTGACCGGGATGCGCGAGGACGGGGAGATGCTCTGGCACCAGGTAGGCGTCCGTCTGGATCCCGGAGCAAAGGTCCACGGGGTCCTGGACTGGCCTCGACGGCACGCGCTGATGCGCCACCACTGCCTGCTCCACGTCGTGAACGCTCTCGCGCACCAGCGCCACGGCGGACTGGTCAGCGGCGCCGAGATCGGAGTGGAGAGGTCCCGCGTGGACCTCAGCGTGAGCACGTTCACCCGGGACGACATCCCGGCGTTCGAGGCGGCGGTGAACGAGGTCATCGGACGAGCGCTCCGGGTCCGTGCTTCGGTCGCTCCGGAGGCCATGCTCGAGGACCGACCGGAGCTCGTTCGCACCCTGAAGGTGAGACCTCCGGTGGTGAACGGAGGCGTTCGCATCGTGGAGCTCGAGGGGTTCGATGCGCAGGCCTGCGGCGGAACCCACGTCCACTCGACCGAGGAGATCGGTCAGGCCCGGATCGTAAAATTCGACAACCGCGGCAAGAACAACAAGCGCTTCTACTGGGAGCTCGTTCCGCCGTCCGCCACCTGAGGCGCCGATCCGGCACCCGTCACCGGCGCGGGGGGCGCGTGCCCTTGCGCCGCGCAGGCTCCGGTCCGAGGACCGCGGCGACCCGGGCCACGGTGGGGCGGGGGAGCCGGGCCGCGGCGTGGGCGAGCACCCGCTGCTGGAGCGCCAGGTAGATGGGCAGCACGTCCGGCGGCAGGCCGCGGACGTGCGCCTGGACCACGTCCGCGTCGCCGCGAACCACCGGCCCGGTGAATGCTGCCACGGTGCCTCGCAGCTCGGCCCCCGCCAGCGCCGACCGCATCAGCGCCGCGAGCGCGGCCGTCGCCTCGCGCTCCGACACTCCCGCGGCCCGCCACGCGGCGATCGCCGCATCGAGCAGCGAGACCAGCCCGCTCGCGACCATCGCCGCGCCGGCGTGGTAGGCCGCCCGACCTTCCTCCGGCACCCGCAGCGGACGCAGCCCGAGCGCCTCGGCGAGCCGCCCGAGCAGCGGCGCGAGCACCCGCGACCGCGTGGCGATGGCCACCGCATGTCCCGCCAGCGGCGTCTCCGGCCCGGTCACCGAGACCAACGGATGGAATGAGCCGGTAGGCCGGCCCGCCGCTGCCGGCTGCAGGGCCTCCAGCGTGAGCGCGCCCGCGCAGTGGACCAGCCCGGTCGTCCGCCCGAGCAGCGGGGCCACGGCGCGCGCCACGGGCTCGACCGCCGCGTCCGGGACGGTCAACAGGCACAGCTCGGCCCGGGACATCGCCGCCGCGTCCGCCTCCGCCAACCCGAGCCGCTTCGCCTGCCGCCGCCCCGCGGGTGACTGGGTGCGCACCGTCACCGGCCAGCCGGCCTTCCGCAGCTGGACGGAGATGGCGCTGCCCAGCCGGCCCACGCCGACCACCACCACGCGCGGTCGCCGGGGCCCCGTCGCCGCCACGGCTAGTGCTCCGACCGGGGTGTGGTGAGCACAGCGAGGTGGCCGAGACCGAAGCGAGAGGGCGCACCCGAGGAGCGAGCAGCGGAGGCGTGCCTCGCGGTCGTGAGCCCGGACGTGCCGCGCCGGTGCGCGGCTCCGCGAGCCTCCCCCTGGGGCGGGGGGCGTCGAGCAGCGTAGCGACGAGGCTGCGCGTCGAAGCGAGAGGATCGGCCGCCGCAGCGCTCAGCACACCCCGGCCGGAGCACTTAGCCCCCGGTGTCGCCGCCGAAGCGGATGCGCCCGTTCACCACCCGGACCCGCACCCGGCTCCCGGCCGCCACCTTCCCGGCGAGGATGTGCTCCGCCAGCGGCGCCTCGATCGAGCGCTGGACGATCTGCCGCACCGGCCGCGCCCCGAGGAGCGGGTCCATGTCCTCCGAGTCGAGCAGCGTCTCGACCACGTCGTCCCCGGCGGCGAAGGCGATGCCCCGCTCCTCCGCCAGCCGCCGGCTGCTCTCCTCCAGCAGCATGCGCGCGATGCGGCGCAGGTCGTCCCGGCCGAGCGCGCCGAACACCAGCCGCTCGTCGATGCGGTTCCACAGCTCGGGCGGCAGCGCCCGCCGCGCCTCGCCGAGGGCCGCCGATGCTCCGCCCTCGTCGGCGTCGTCGGCCCCGAAGCCCACCCGGGCCCGCGTCCTCCCGAAGGCCTCGGCCCCCAGGTTCGAGGTGAGCACCACCACGGTGCTGGAGAAGTCGACCTGCCGGCCCTTCCCGTCGGTCAGTCGCCCCTCCTCGAGGAGCTGGAGCAGGAGCATCAGCACGTCCCGGTGCGCCTTCTCCACCTCGTCCAGCAGCACCACCGCGCTCGGACGCCGCCGGACCGCCTCCGTCAGCTGCCCGCCGTCCTGGTAGCCCACGTAGCCCGCCGGCGCGCCGATGAGCCGGGACGTCGCGTGCGACTCCGAGAGCTCGCTCATGTCCAGCCGGATGAGGGCGTCGCGGGTGCCGAAGAGCACGTCCGCCAGCGCCCGGGCCAGCTCGGTCTTTCCTACCCCGGTGGGGCCCAGGAAGAGGAAGCTCCCCAGCGGCCGGCGACTGGCGAACCCCGCGTAGTTGCGCCGGAGCACCCGCGCCACCCGCTCCACCGCCGCGGCGTGGCCCACCACCCGCGCGCCCAGCTCCTCCTCGAGCCGGAGCAGCCGGGCCGCGTCCCCGGTCAGCAGGCGCTCCACCGGGAGCCCGGCGATGCGGGCCACCACCTCGGCAACGTCGCGCACCTCCACCCGGTCCCGGCCGGCCCTCGCCACCCGCGAGCCCGCGAGGTCGAGCAGCGAGACCGCCTTGTCCGGGTTGTGCCGGTCGGTCACGTAGCGCGCGGCCAGCGACGCTGCGGCCTCGACCGCGGCCCTCGCGTAGCGGACCCGGTGGTGCTCCTCGTAGCGGGCCAGCAGGCCGGAGAGGATCTCCACCGTCTCCGCCACGGTCGGCTCGCGGACCACCACCGCGGTGAAGCGCCGCTCCAGCGCCGCGTCGGCCTGGATGAACCGGCGAAACTCGTCGTGGGTGGTGGCCCCGATGCAGGGGAACTCCCCCCGGGCCAGCGCCCCCTTGAGCTCGTTCGCCGCGTCCTGGGCCCCCTCGCCGGTGGACCCGGCGCCGACCAGGGTGTGGATCTCGTCGAGGAAGACCACCACCCGCCCGGCGGCCCGGCGCATCTCCTCCTTCAGGCCGTTGAGCCGCTCGGACAGCGAGCCCCGGAGCGAGGTGCCGGCGAGGAGGTCCGCGGTCGACAGCTCGACGACCACCTTCTTGCCCAGCTCGCCCGGGGCGGAGAGCAGCCGCTGGGCCACGCCCTCCACCACCGCCGTCTTCCCCACGCCCGGCTCGCCCACCAGACAGGGGTTGTTGGTCCGGCGCTTGCCGAGGACGTCGAGGACCTCCTCCATCTCCCGCGCCCGGCCGACCACCGGGTCCAGGTCTCCTTCCCGGGCCAGCGCGGTGAGGTTCCGACCCAGCTGGGCGAGGAGCGGAAAGGTGGCCGGGTCCAGCTCCCAGGGCAGCCCCTCCGTGGGCGTGATGACCCGGAGCACCGGCGAGGACGCCGGGTCGGGCGCCGGTGCCGGAAGGGGAAAGGCGGCCAGCGCCTCGCCGTCCGAGTCCACCAGCGCCCGCGGTGAGGCCTCGGGAAGCAGGGCCACGGTGGTCGACACCCGCGGAGGGGACGGAGCCGGGCGGGCCGGCGAGCGGGCGTCGCGCGGCCCGAACTTGCGCGGCATCCGGCCGCTCAGGAAGTAGGAAAGGGCGGTGTTGCGCACCGCGGTGAGGTCCAGCCCGGTGCCGGCCAGCAGCTCGTGACCGGCGCATCGCAGCCGGGTGACAGCGATGAGGAGGTGCAGGCAGTCCGCCTCCCGGGAGCCACAAGCCCGGGCGATCTCCCGGGCGCGTTCCCGGAGCTCGCGCAGGGTTCCGTCCGGCTCGGTGGGCGCGGACTTCACCAGGGCCAGCAGCCGGTCCTCGTCCACCCCCCGCTCCTTGAGGAGTCGCTGCCCGGCGTTGTCGACCGTGAAGAGCGCCAGAACCGCGTGCGCCGTCGTGGGCTTCTGAGAGACGCTCTGGGCGATGTCGTCCGCCTCCGAGAGCACCAGCGCCAAGTCGCTGCTGTCGACCATGCCCTCCCCGGACCGCCCGAGCGGAATGCGGTGGATCCTTGAACACCTACCCCCGGGTGTGAGAGCCGGCAAATAAACTGCTACAGCCCGGAAGCGCCCGGCCCCGAGGGGGGTACGCCACTGTCGGTATCCGGGAGCAATCAACGCGGCAAGCCGCCGTAGAGCAGGGCACTTCCCGATGACCGCGCTCACCATTCCTCGTACGCTGACCGACCCCGGTGCAGGTGTGGCCACCGCCGTCCAGGAGAGGCGCATCCTCTGGCCGTTGCTGGCCCTGATGGCCGCCACGTCCTTTGCCGGCGCAGCGTTCGCCCTGCGCTGGGACCCGGCCCCGGGGATCCTCAAGAAGCTGGAGATGACGGGGCAGCTCAAGGGCATGCCCGAGGCCGAGCTGGTGGAGCAGATCACCACTGCCGGCCGGCTGAAGCTCGTCACCGCCATCAGCAGCGGCATCTTCGTGACCCCGCTGGTGGTGCTCGGAATCGCGGTGGCGTTGGCGGTGGTGGCCTGGCTCCTCGGAAGGAAGGCTCCGTTCCCTGCACTGTTCAGCGCGTCCGCCGTCGGCTTGCTCCCCATCGCGCTTCAGCGGGTGCTCTGGGGAGCCGTGGCCCTCTGGCAGCTCGGCGTCACCGAGGAGCGGGCGCGAAATCTGCTTCCGTCGTCCGTGGGGGCGTGGATCCACGCCGGCGGTCCCAAGCTGGCCGGCCTCCTCGGCGCGCTGGACTTCTTCCATCTCTGGGCGGCGCTGCTCATCGGGCTCGGCTTCGCCGCGGCCACCGGCATGCGCCGGCGCTCCGGGCTCCTGGTCGGGCTGGTGCTCTTCCTCGCCTACGTCGGCGTGTTCGGCGTCGGGGTTCCGGGGCTGGCCGGGGGAGGCGCCGGGCACGGGCCGGGTCCGGGCGGCCCGGGAGGTGGCGCGTGAACGCGCTCGTCCTCTCCGCCGTTCTCGCCGCCACCCCGATCAGCCTGGAGCAGGTCCGCGAGGAGTCCCGCAACAACCTCCAGGCGCTCCTCACCGAGCTGGACCGGGTGCGCGCAAGCGAGCAGAAGCGGTTCAGCACCGGCGCGCTCATGCCTCAGATCCAGCTCCAGGCCTCGGCCGGCCGGACCATCCAGCAGGAGTACCGCGACATCGGCACGGTCATCGCCGGGGTCGACCCGAACAACCCCACCGACATCACCTACCGCCAGGCGGTCACCGACTTCCCGCACTACGCAGCCAACCGGTTCCAGCTCGGCGCCACCCTCACCCAGGTCCTCTTCGACCTGGCCAAGTTCCAGACCCTCGCGCAGTCCGGCCACCTCGAAGCAGCCGCTCGCGGCACGGCCGCCGAGCAGATGCTCGCCTCGGAGTACGAGGCGATTCGCCGCTTCTACGCCCTGTGGACGGCACAGAGGCAGCTGCTGGTCCTGCAGGCCACCGCGGACCGGAGCAAGGAGTTCGCGGACCGGGCGCAGGCCCTGTTCGAGGCCGGCCGCGGCACGAAGGGAGACGCGCTGTCCGCCATGGTGAACCTGGGAACCGATCGGATCAACGTGGAGAAGCAGCGGGCGGTCGTCTCGCAGGCACAGATCGACCTCGCCTCGTGGCTCGGCCGCTCCGAGGGGCAGGAGCTCGACGCGGTGGACCCGGCGCTGCCCGACACACCTCGCCCGCCTCCGGTCACGCTCGAGCAGGGCCTGGACCTCGCCCGGACCAATCGCCCGGTCCTGGTCCAGTGGGGCGCGCAGGTGAAGGCGGCCAAGGCGTTCGAGACCGTCCAGGCCTCCGGGTGGTCGCCGAGGATCAACTTCCAGCTCCAGTGGCTCCGGTCCGGACCGGAGGCCGACACCGTCTTCACGGATTTCGGAAGGCAGAGCGCGGTCAGCGGGACCATCAACCTCAACTGGGACATCTTCAGCGGCTTCCAGACCGACGCGCAGACCAAGCAGGCCCGCGCCCAGCTCGCCCAGGCGAACCTCAACCTCGCCCAGAACGAGCGTGACGTGGAGGGCCAGGTGAAGGTGGCCCTGGACTCCCTCGGGGCGCAGCTGCGGGCGCTCGAGGTCGCCCAGCAGAACCGGGTCACTGCCACGCAGAACCTCGAGTACGCGCAGGAGCGCTTCAGGGCCGGGGCCTCGTCCACCCTCGAGGTCCGTGACGCGCAGCTGAAGCTGGCGCAGGCATTTCAGACGCTCATCCAGACCCGGTCGGACGCCGAGGTGGCGCGCGCCGGCCTGGAGAAGGCGATGGGCACCCTCGGCAACGGAGCGACGCCATGACATGGTGGAAGGGGTTGATCGCGGGATTGTTGCTGCTCGCTGTGGTGGGAATCACCGTGGCGGGGCTCAGGAACCGGCCTCCTCCGGCCACGGAGGTCCAGGTGGCCAAGGTGCGCAAGGGGAGCATCAGCCGGGTCATCATCGGGGCGGGCAAGGTGGAGGCCAGCACGACGGTGAAGATCTCCTCCAACCTGTCCGGCGACCTGGTCGAGCGGCCGGTGGAGCTCGGGGACAAGGTGAAGAAGGGCCAGGTCTTGGGCCGCATCGACCCCCGGCCCTACACCGCCGCGGTGAAGCAGGCGCAGGCCTCGGTGAGCGCCGCCAGGGCGGACACCGCCAACACCCAGGTGGACGTGGACCGGACCAAGCTCGAGCTGGACCGGGCCGAGGGTCTGGCGAAGCGCGGGATGAGCTCCGGCGCCGAGGTGGACAAGGCGAAGTCGGACTACAACGGCGCGCTCGCCCGCCTCGGGGCGACGCAGCAGCGGTACCAGGGGCAGGTCGCCGCCCTGGAGAACGCCCACACCAACCTCTCCCGCACCACGCTGGCCTCGCCCATCGAGGGCACGGTCATCGAGATCAGCCGGGAGATCGGCGAGCGCGTCCGCGGCTCCGACTTCTCCGAGGACACGGTGATGACCGTCGCCGGGCTGAACAGCATGGAGGTGAAGATCGAGGTCGGCGAGCACGAGGTGGTGCACCTCCGAAACGGCCAGCGCGCCGAGCTCGCGGTGGACGCGCTCGAGGGCCAGACCTTCGAGGGCCAGGTGGTGGAGATCGCCCAGAAGGCGACGATCAAGAATCCCGGGACCGAGTCGGAGGTCACCACCTTCCCGGTGAAGGTGGCGCTCGACAGCCGGCCACCGGGCGTTCTCCCCGGCATGAGCTCCGAGGTCCGGATCACCGCCGAGACCCACGACGGCGCGATCATCGTCCCCATCCAGGCGGTCACGGTGCGCCCGGACAAGTCGCTGCCCGACTCGCAGCCTCCGGGCGAGGTCGGCACCTCGCTGGCGGCCAAGAAGCGCAGCGAGACCCTGGCGAAGATCGTCTTCGTGGTCGACGGCGACAACAAGGCCCGGGCGCGCCGGGTGCGCACCGGCATCGCCTCGGACACCGACCTCGAGGTGCTCGACGGCCTGAAGGACGGCGAGCGGGTGGTGGAGGGTCCCTTCCGCACGGTCAGCAAGGAGCTCAAGGACGGCGACCCGCTCAAGGAGAACGCCCCCAAGGGTGGTCCAAAGGCGGCGGAGCCCGCCGGCACCAAGACCGCCGTCCGCGGGTAGTCACATGCTGATCAAGCTCGAGGACATTCGCCGCTACTACACCGTGGGCACCGAGGTGGTGCACGCGCTGAATGGCGTCTCCTTCGAGGTCTCCCGGGGCGAGTGGGTGGCGATCATCGGGCAGTCCGGCTCGGGCAAGAGCACCCTGATGAACGTGATTGGGTGCCTCGACACCCCCACTGCCGGACGCTACTGGCTCAACGGCAAGGACGTGAGCAACATGTCCGACAACGAGCTGGCGGACATCCGGAACCGCGAGATCGGGTTCATCTTCCAGACCTTCCAGCTGCTGCCCCGCGACACCGCGCTGGGCAACGTGGAGCTCCCGCTCATCTACCGTGGGCTTCGGGCGAAGGAGCGGCGGGAGCGGGCGCGGCACGCCCTGGATCAGGTGGGCCTCTCCAACCGGGTGACTCACCGCCCCAACGAGCTCTCCGGCGGCCAGCGGCAGCGCGTGGCCATCGCCCGGGCGCTGGTGACCGAGCCGTCGCTCCTGCTGGCGGACGAGCCCACCGGCAACCTCGACTCCGCCACCGGCCTGGAGATCATCGGCCTGTTCGAGCAGCTGCACCGGCAGGGCCACACCATCTGCCTGGTTACCCACGAGCCCACCCTGGCCGCTCGCTGCCCGCGGGCGATCCGGATCAGCGACGGGCTCATCGTCAAGGACGGCCCGGGCCCGCAGGTGGCGCTGGAGAACCGGACGGAGAGGGCGCGCGCCGCGGCCACGTGAGCCTCCGCGTCGATCTGCTGGAGGGAGGGCGGATCGCCCTGCGCACCCTGGGGGTGAACCGGCTCCGGACCCTGCTCACCCTCACCGCGGTGGGCATCGGGGTGGCCACGCTCCTGGCGATCGTGGGCATCATCCAGGGCCTGAACGGCGCCTTCGCGCGGCAGCTCGCGTCCCTGGGGACCGCCTCCCTCAACATCTCCCGCCGTCCCTACGTCATGACCGGGGACTGGTGGCGCTACCGGAACCGGAAGCAGCTCACCATCGCTCAGATGCAGGGCCTCCTCCAGCAGTCGCAGCTGGCGACCGCGGTGGTCCCGGAGGTGAACGAGGACGGACGTGAGCTCACCGTCGGGGACGAGAGCGTGAGCGGCGTCGACCTGATCGGCACGCTCGCGGACTTCCAGAAGGTCTGGGGCTACGAGGTGCCGGTTGGCCGCTTCCTGACCGATGCTGACAGCGACGCCGAGCGGCAGGTGGCGGTGCTCGGCTCCGAGGTCGCCGAGCGACTCTTCCCCGGACGCAGTGCCCTCGGCGAGTCGGTGCGGCTGGACAACCGACCGTACCGGGTGATCGGCGTGCTGGGAAAGAAGGGACAGATCCTCGGCCAGAGCATGGATCTCCTGGTCCTCATCCCCTTCAAGACCTTCCTCGCCGTCTACGGCAAGCGGGACTTCCAGATCGACGTCGCGGTGGACGACGCCGACCAGCTCGACAAGCTGGAGGACGAGGTCGTCGGCATCATGCGCCGCCTGCGGAGCGTGCCCCCAGGCAGCGCGGACGACTTCAGCGTCAATCGCACCGAGCAGCTGGCCGACACCTACCGCCAGCTCACCAGCGCCCTCTACGGGGTGGCGGTGGGGGTAGGGCTGATCACCCTGCTGGTGGGTGGGATCGGGATCATGAACATCATGCTGGTGAGCGTGCGCGAGCGGACCCGGGAGATCGGCATCCGCCGGGCGCTCGGAGCGCGCCGGCGCACCATCGTGGTGCAGTTCCTGTTCGAGGCCTCGCTGATCTCGGCGGTCGGTGGCGCCATCGGCACGGCCCTCGGGCTCGGTGTGGCGAAGGTGGTCTCGCTGGTGACCAGCCTCGCCGCCGCGGTGCAGCCGCTCACCGTGCTCGGAGGTATTCTCTTCGCCGCAACGGTCGGACTGATCTTCGGCATCTGGCCCGCGGCCCGGGCCGCCCGGCTCGACCCGGTGGAGGCGCTCCGGTACGAATGAAGGGCCCGCGCTTCATCGCCCTCTGGGACAACCTCAGGCTCACGGTGGGCACCCTGGCCGCGAACCCGCTCCGGTCCCTGCTCACGCTCCTTGGCGTGGTCATCGGCGTCACCACCGTCATCACCATGATGGCCCTGGTGGAAGGATTGCGGTCGAAGGTGACGACCGACCTCTCCAACCTGGGGGCGAACGTGTTCAGCGTCTCCAAGTGGCCGGCGGGCATCAACCTGGGCCGGATGGACTGGAGGCGCTTCCAGCGCCGGCCGAACATCGGCCTCGCTGACCTGCGCGCGGTCCGCGAGGGGTGCCCGTCGGTGACCACCGCGTCGGCGCAGACCTGGCTCGGACCCAACAAGATCTCCAGCGCCATCGCCGAGACCCAGCCCAACGTCATCGTCCAGGGGGCGACCGCCGAGTGGATCGACACCAGCGGCCGGTCCGTCTCCGCGGGACGATTCTTCTCGATCAACGAGGTGGAGGAGGCCCGCTCGGTCGCGGTCGTGGGTCTCGACGTCGCCGACCGGCTGTTTCCCGGCCAGAACCCACTCGGGCGCGAGCTGCGGATCCGGGGACGCGTCTTCCAGGTGGTGGGCGTGCTGGAGAAGCGGGGGAAGATCTTCGGGGTGTTCAACGCAGACAGCATGGTCGTGCTCCCGCTTCCGAACGCGCTGGACCTCTTCGGTCGCAACCGCAGCCTGCGGATCAACGTCCAGACCACCGACCCCACCCAGCTCCGGAGGGCGCAGGACGAGGTGACCGCGCTGCTCCGCATGCGGCGGAACGTCAAGCCCGACGCCCCGAACAACTTCGAGGTGGACACCAACGAGTCCATGACCCGGACCTTCAACAACCTGAGCAACGTCATCACCGCGGCCAGCTTCGGGATCTGCCTCCTGTCTCTGGTGGTGGGCGGGATCGGCATCCTGAACATCATGCTGGTGAGCGTGACCGAGCGGACCCGGGAAATCGGCATCCGCAAGGCGCTGGGCGCGAAGCGGCGGCGGATCCTCGGCCAGTTCGCTCTGGAGGCGGTGACCCTCTCGCTGTTCGGCGGAGTGCTGGGTCTCGTGCTCGGGCTGTCGCTGACCGCGCTCGGGCGCTGGGCTTTCGGCTTCCCGATGACGGTTCCTCCCTGGGCGATCGCGCTGGCGCTGGCGATGAGCAGCGGGGTCGGGCTGGTGTTCGGCATCTACCCCGCGGCACGCGCGGCGCAGCTGGACCCGGTCGAGGCGATGCGGAGCGAGTAGGCTCCCAGCGACCGTGTACGCACGCGCTTTGCCCTTCCTCGGGCTCGGCCTCTCCAGCAACCTCGATCCGGCCGTCGAGCCGGACCCCTGGGCGCTGCACGCCGCCACGCCGGGGCTGTTCGACCTCGTGGAGTACAGCGCGCCGCTCGAGCTCGAGCAGGCGAAGCAGCAGGCGGGGCTCTTCGGAGCGCTCCTCGACGCGCGGGCGCGGCTCCCGGTCCTCTTCCATCCGGTCCATCTCAACCTGGCCGGGCCCGAGCTCGAGCCGGCCGAGCGGCTGGTCGCGCTCGACGCGCATGCCCGCGCGGTGGGCTCGCCCTGGGTGGGGAACGACGTGGCCTGGTGGCACGTCCGAGGGCAGGCGCTGCCCGGCTATCTCTACCTCCCGCCGCCGTTCAGCCCGGCGGGGCTGGAGGTGGCCTGCGCGCATGCGCTCCACGTGGCCTCGGCGCTGTCGGTCCCGCTGGCGCTCGAGAACCCGGTGGTGGTGCGCCGGGACGGGCCGCTGCACGTCCTGGACTTCATGGGCCAGCTCCACGCCCGCACCGGGTGCCCGCTGGTGCTCGACGTGGGCCACCTGGTCGCGGCGCAGCTGGCGTCCCGGCTCCCGCTCGAGACCGGGCTCGACGGCTTTCCCTTCGAGGCGGTGATCGAGGTGCACGTGGCGGGGGCGGTCATCACCCACACGCCGGACGGCCGCGGGGTCTACATGGACGACCACGGACAACCGCTCCGGAGCGAGGTGCTGGCCCTGCTCGCCGAGGTGCTGCCGCGGTGCCGGGCGCTGCGGGCGCTGGTGTTCGAGGGCGACGGGCACCCGGCGAGCGCCGCCCGCCGCACGCTGGCCACGCTCCGGATGATGCTTGAGCCCGTGGCCGAGCGCGCGGCCATCGAGCTGCCGCCTCCTCGCGGTCCAGCCCCGCCGCTGCCGGCGCACGCGGCCGACCTGGCCTGGCGACGATTCGACCAGGTGCACGGGCGGGCGACGCCGACCGAGGACCCGGTGGGGGTCCGGGCCGAGCAGGGGCTGCGGCTGGCGGTGACGATGGAGGCGCTCGATGCGCGCTGGCCGCTGTCGCGTCCGCTGCTGGCGCCCTCACGGGCAGCGTTGGAGCGGTTCCTCGGGTCGGATGCGTTCCGGAACGCGTTCGCCGCCGGCCAGCCCCTCGACACGGCCTGGGCCGGCTGGGCGCGGGCCGAGGTGCGCGGGTCCGGCGCGCCGGAGCTGGCGACGGCGCTCGCCTTCGACACCTGGGCCCAGGGTCTCGCGCGTGCCCCCGGCGGGAGGAGCGGCGTCTTCGCCGCGGATCTCGGCGAGGCGCTCTTCGCCGCGCACGCGCTCCGCCGGCACCTCGCGGCGCGGGCCCTGGGGGAGGGCGTGGTGCCGGAGGGCGCGCTGGAGGGGTTGGCGCAGGCGGTCCGCCGTGCTCCCACACGTCCCTGGTGGGTGCATGCGCGGTGGAACCGGGGCCGGCTGGAGGTGGGAGAGCGTGGGCTGGACCCGCCCGGGGCACCGGGGGAGACTTCCGGTCCGACATGAACCGCAACCTGGCCATCGTCCTCCTGGTGGTGATCGTCGGCTTCAGCGCGGCTGGAGTCGTGGGGTACCGCCGCGCCACCGAAGCGCAGGCGCAGGCGGGCAAGGAGATCGCCGCGCTCCGGCTCCGGACCGAGGCGCTGGAGCGGGCGGGGTGGATCCGCAGCAACCCCGACGCCGAGTCGTACAAGAACGACATCAAGGGCTACCTGCGCTGGTACTTCGAGCAGGTCTCGGCCCAGCACGCGAAGTTCGGCGGCAACCCCGCCTACGACGACTACCTGAAGGACATGGAACGCAAGGCGAAGGCCCAGGCCGAGGCGGAGCTGCCGCAGCTCCCGGACGGCCGCCCGCGCGGGCCCATGGCGAATCCGGTCAACCGCAAGGCCTTCTGGGAGTGGGAGAAGGCGATGTTCGACCGGATGCGCACCGGCAAGTACGCCCCGGTGCTCACCGGCACGGACAAGGGGCTCCGCCTCGACATCGTGTCGGCCGACGTGGTGATGGTGGGCAACAAGCCGAAGATCCGCTTCCCGCTCGTGCTCTGGGGCGCCCAGCGCGAGACGCGCGAGGACGAGCGGAGCGGCGTGAAGCGAGTGCTCACCTGGGCCGAGTTCGCCACCACCTTCCGGCTCCTGGACGACAAGGGGAAGCTCTACGGCGAGATGAGCACCGGCAACCCCGGAATGCGCAACGACTACCCCGAGCGCCTCATCGCCGAGTTCCCGCCCCAGACCGTGCTCGGCCAGTACGAGCTCGATCCGGTGCCGGCCAACGTGAGTCAGATGGAGATGCTGGTCGCGGTGCGCTCGCACGCGCCGACCGGCGGGGACATCAACGCCCAGTACAGCTGGAAGCTGCCGGTGCCGGACGACTGGAAGCTCAAGGCGGGCGAGGCCTGGGAAGGGGCCACGGTGACCACGCGGAGCGAGGAGGAGATCGACCCCGCGGTGGCCGCCCGCAAGGGCCAGAAGTAGTCGCCACTCTCGCTGCGGCCGTCCTGGTCGCGACGACTGCGGGCCTGAGCGTTCTGACGTAGGACCTGGGACGCGGCCGCCGTGACTTAGAGCACGGCGAAGTGGCTGGCCAGGCAGTGGATGGCCAGGTCGCCGGACTCGTCCAGCAGCGCCACGTCGAGGCGCGGGCTCACCGCCATGGCCCGCACCCCGCGACCCGCGGGGAGCTCGGCCAGCACCCGCCCGTTGCGCACGTCCATCGCGCGGACCACCGGGCCAGCGGCGAGCACCACGCCGTGCTCGAGGGCGGGCGGCACTGCGGCCGGCGCGACCCCCGCCGCCCCCGCGCGCCACACCGGCTTCCCGTCGCGCCGGACCCGGACCGCGGCGCCGCTCGTGCCCACCACGAGCAGCTCCGCGCCCGCGCGGAGCAGGCCCGCCGGTCGGTCCGGCACCGCGACCGCGCGCTGCCAGAGCACCCGGCCCCGCACGTCGAGGCAGGCCAGGGTGGGGCGGTCCTCGTGCAGCCCGGCGATCCACGCGCGGGCGCCGCCGGCGGTGGGGGCCACGGCCTGGTGCAGGGGGAGCTCGGTGAGCCAGCGCACCTCGCCGAGCACCGGGTCCAGCGCGAGCAGCGCCGAACGGTCCTCGCGCCCGAGGGGGACCAGCACCACCGGTCCCCACGACAGCGCGGGGCCGGTGAAGGGCAGGGGGGCGGCCACGCGGAAGCGCACCGTGCCGTCATGGAGGTCGAGCCCGGTGAGGACGCCCGATTCCGAGGCAGCGAGGACGGTGACGCCGGAGAGCGCGAGGTGGAGCCGCCGCGTCCGCGCCGGCAGGAAGGACCAGCGCTCCCGGCCGGTGAGCACGTCCACCGCGCGCACCCCCCGCCGCTCGACGCCGAAGAGGAGCAGCTGCTCGGCAGTGATGGCCACCGGGTCCAGTGCCGCGCCGTCGTGTGGCTGGAACCAGCGGGGATTGGCGTCCTGCGGACCGTAGCCGTAGAGGCGACTGCGCGTGGCGGCGACGGCGCGACCCTCGGGAGCGGCGGCGCCCCCCCGTGGGGTGGGCCGGTGCAGCCGCAGCTTTCCGTCCCAGCCGACCACGTCCATCCCGCGGTCGGAGACGAGGACGACGCTCGCGTCCGTCGCGACCAGCGTGGCCGGGCCCGGGCCGGCGAGGCCCGGGGCATGCGCTACCGGAAGGAAGCGAAGGCGACGGATGCTGCCCTCGCGCCGCAGCGGCCGGACCGCCCGGGTGGCGCGGGCGGGCCTTCGCCGCTTGACCGGGGCACGTTCCCGCTTCTCGCCGGTCAGGGGACGGAGGAGCGCCAGGCCCGCCTCGGACCGCGCGACGAGCTCTTCCAGGTGCGGGTTCCTCCGCTGGCCCGGAATCGCCCAGCGCACCGCGCGCGCGGCGGAGGCGCCGAGCGAGAGCAGCGCCCGGGCGACGTCCTCGGCGGACCAGGGAAGGGTCTCCTTGCCCAGCGTCCACCCCGGACTCCGCAGGGACACCCGGGAGGGTCCGTCCGGCAGATGGATCTCGATCGTCTCGACGCTCGTTCCCAGCGCCCGCTGCACCTCCTCGCCGCAGCGAACCAGCTCCAGCACGTGGAGGAGCACGGGTCCCTTGAGCTGCCAGCCCTCCGGCGCGCCGGAGACCCAGATGCGCCCCGAGCCGAGGAGCGCCCCCAGCGCGGCGGCGTGTCCGCGCGGGGCTCGCTCGAGCAGTCCCGAGCCGTCCGTCAGCTGCAGCACCAGCGCCCGGCCGGACGCGCCGAGGCGGACGCCGAGCGGGGCCGCCGGCCGTGGCGGCGCCAGGCGCGAGGGATGCCGGAGCGCGCGGAGGCGTTCGCGGACCGCGCGCCGGCTCGCCGCAGGGACGGGGGACTCCTCGAGGTCGCTGAGGAACTGCTCGCCCATCCGCACCACGGCCTCGCACCACTCGGACCAGTCGAGCCGCACGCGGCGCACGAGCCGCGCGGGCCGGGCGAGCGACGCGATGCGCAAGGCGCACCCGTCCTCGGTGTTCTCCAGACAGAGGACGAGCCCCGACTCCGGCAGCGAGACGTCGGCCATCGCCGTGCCGCGCGCGAGGGCGCCGGTGCATCCGAGGAGGGCCTCGACCAGCGGGAGGAGCGGCTCGTCCTCGGCCCCGTCGACCAGGGCGACCCCGTCCAGCTCGAGAGACACCGAATCGTGCGGGGCGGTCCCGCGCTCGCGGGTCCAGCGTCGGCCGATCCGGATGCGGAGCATGCGAGAGTGGCGGTGCTTTGCACGGGCGGTGACGCCCTGCAAGCGCAGTTCCGCGCTGATCGCCGGCCCGAATGTCTACATCTGCGACGAATGCATCGCGCTCTGCAACGACATCCTCGCCCAGGAGCAGCCGCCATCAGCCGGAAGCTCTCCTTCCGCGCCCGGACAGTCGCTCGTCGAGCCGTCGGCTGCGCTTCGGCCGCGGAAGACCGCGCTCCAGCAGGCGGTCGACGGCCTCAAGGAGATGGTGGCGCACCTCCCGGACCGACCGGCCGTCGTCTCGTTCGCGCTGACGATCTTGGACGCGTCGGTGCAGCCGTTGGAGGCCGGAGTGAGGAGGAGGCAAGGCGGCGGGCTCAATCCCTCCGGTTGATTGACCCAGGCTGAGGGTCCCGCTACCTTCCCGCGCCCACATGACTTTCTACGAGGCCGCACTCCGGGTCCTGGAGGCTGCCGGCCAGCCGCTCACCTCGGTTGAGATCACCGAGCGGTCGATCGCCCAGGGCCTTCTCAGCCACGTCGGGAAGACGCCGGAACAGACGATGCTCTCCCGTCTGGCGGCGATGGCCCGTCGCGCCCGGGATCGCCGCGTCACCGTCACCGCAGCCGACACCTTCGCCCTCACCGACTGGGGGCTTCCCGAGGACGCCGCCGCGCTGGAGGCGATGTCCGCACCGTACGAGCACCCCGAGGAGGGGCACCCTCCGCTTCGCCCGGTCGAGCGCCACCCCGAGCCGCGCAACGAGAACGTCCGCGGCATCGGCCGGCAGGAGCGGCGGCGCCGCGCCGAGGAGGAGGAGCGCGGCAAGAAGCGCCGCTACCCGCCGGTCCCCGAGGTCGCCTTCGAGCTCCTGGGAGAGGCGGATTCCCCGCTCGCGGCCTCCGAGGTGCTCCGGCTCGCCCGCGAGCGGCAGCTGGCCTCGGACGAGCTCCAGCCCGAGGCGCTCCTCATCAGCCTGGCCGAGGAGAACCAGCGCCGCATCGACGCCGGCCGTCGCCCCAACTTCGCGATCGACCCCACCGGCGCGCTCATGCTCGAACGGGACGACGCCCCGGTCGCCGAGGTGCAGTCCGCCTTCGCCCGGGCGCTGGAGCTGCCGTTCAGCGACGGGCGCATCGTGTTCCGCCAGCCGCTGCCCTCGGCGCCGGAGGCCCTGGCCGACGACGGGCTGGTCCACGCCGCGAAGAGCGCGGTCAAGGAGGCCCGCCGGGCGACGGCGCGCGCACTGCGCGCGCACCTGGCCTCGCTCGAGCACGGTACGGTGGAGAAGGCATGCGTGAAGATGCTGCATGCGCTCCATTTCCGGGAGATCAAGGTCGCCAAGCGCGGCAACCACGGCCCGCTGCTCACCGCCCGCCGCAAGGACGGGAGCCTCGAGCTGCGCTGGACGATCCGCATCCACCGCGGGAACGGCCCGGTGGAGCGCCGCGCCGTCCAGGACTGCCGCCGCGACCTCCAGCACCAATCGGCCCACGCCGCGCTGCTCATCGCGACCGGTGATCTCCGGAGCGACGCGCGCTCGGAAGCCCTCTCCGGCGTGCCGGTGCATGTCTGGGCCGGCGAGGGGCTGGCGGAGAAGTTCCTCGAGTCGCACACCGGCGTCCGCGTGGTCTCCCTCGAGCTGTTCGAGCTGGACCGCGCCTTCTTCGACGAGGCCGCGCGCGGCGCCGAGGAATCGCGCCGCCGACGCGAGGAGCGCCACCGGGAGCGCGAGGAACGGGCGGAGCCCGTCGAGCCGCCGGAGCCCGTGGAGGCGTCCGCCGAGGACGACGAGGGCGGTGAGGAGGAAGGCGACGAGGAGGGTCCGGAGGAGACCGGGCCCGAGGGTGCCGCCGCCGGGGGAGCCGAGGGAGGTCCGGCCGCCGCGGGCGAGGCCGGGAGCGCCGAACGCCGCCGTCGCCGGCGACGGCGGAGGGGCCGGCGTGGCCGCGGTCGAGAGGGGGCCCCCGGTGCTCCGGGAACCGATCCGGCCGCCGCCGCTGGCAACCCGCCCTCCGGAGGGACCCCCGGAGGCCAGGACTCCCCCCCGGGGTCTGCGCCCGAGTCCGCGGCGCCCCCCTCGGAGGCACCGTCGGGTGGCGGGCAGTCCACCGCTCCCGACCAGGGGTAGACCGCCCACCGAGAGCGGACGGCGCAGCCGCAGGCGGGCTCGCCTTGTTACACTCCGGGCCTGTGTTGAGGACCGCGTCCGTCGCTGCCGGGCTGCTCCTGCTCGCCGGGTGCAAGCCGCCCCCGCATCCGGTTGAGCGGGTGGAGGTGGTCGCCGCCTCCCTGGCCGAGGCGCAGGTCCTGGCCCTCACCCCGTCGCAGCTGCAGAGCGAGCTGTCGAGGCGGCTCGTGCCCGACCGCGGCTTCAAGCTCCTCGACTCCAGGAGCCGAGGCGAGGAGGGGGCGGTCCGCCTCACCCTGGAGGTGGACGCCGTTCAGGAGCAGACCAACGCCTCCGGCCTGCCGGCGATGGAGGAGGTGACCGCCTCGCTCGGCATCCGCCGGAGCACGGAGGAGGGGGTGGAGCGCATCGCGCTCCAGGCCAGCCGGACCCAGGCGGTGGAGGGCGACGCGCTCGAGGGTCGTCAGGAGGCCGCTCGCCGGGCCCTGGACCAGGTGCTGGACCGTCTGGTGAAGGAGGCGCGGGTTCACCTCGACGCCCGGAAGCGCGACGACGCGCGGCTGGTGAAGGACCTCCGGGCCGCGGACCCGCTGGTCCGTGACGCCGCGGCGGCGGCGCTGGTCTCCCGCCGGAACCGTGCCGCCATCCCTGCGCTGGTGGAGCGGCTGCGCGGCGACGATCCGCTGGAGGTCCGCCGCGCCATCGGCGGGCTGGTGGAGCTGCAGGCCCGCGAGGCGGTGCCGGAGCTCATCGAGATCAGCCGGGGCAAGGACCCGGGCTTCTTGCGCGAGCTGGTCTACGCACTGGGGGCCATCGGCGGGGAGGAGGCCCAGGCCTACCTGTACACGATGTCACAGGGGCACGATCAGCCCGCGGTGCGCGACGCGGCCCGGCAGGCGCTGGAGGAGATGGGGCGGCACGGCCACCGGGGCGGACCGCCCGGGCCCTCCCGGAATGCCAGCCTTGCTCCCGGGGGAAGCGCCCGGTGACCCTTCGTCACTGGGCGGTGCTCGCGGCAGGGCTGCTCGGGTGTGCGCACGAGTCCGCGCCGCCGGGGGCCTCTCCGGCGGCGCCGGCCACCGCCGGTCGGCTGCCGGACTCCGCTCGCTACTTCCCCCTCGCGGTGGGGAACCGCTGGACCTACGACGCGACCTACCTCGGCGAGCGCTCCACCCGCCGGGTGGAGGTGGTCGCCTTCCGGGACGGCAGCTACGTGGACCGGGACGGTCGCTCCCTCCGCGTGGACCGTGAGGGCGTCCGCGACCAGGTGCGTTACCTCCTCCACGAACCGCTCACCACGGGTGCGACCTGGACCAGCGTGGTGGCTCCGGGGTCCGCCGAGCACTACCGGGTCCTCTCGGTCCACGCTCCTTGCGAGACGCCGGCGGGGAAGTTCCCGGACTGCGTCGAGGTGGAGAGCCGGACCATCGCCGACCCGAGCACGCCGGGCCGCCTCCTGGTCAACCGGGTCACCTTCGCCGCCGGCGTGGGCATCGTCCGGGTGCGGACGGCGCTGGAGGACGGAGCGAGGAGCGCTCCCACGGCGGAACTCGTCCTCACCTCGTTCGAGGTCGCACCGCTCCGGTGAGCGAGGGCCCGCGGGAACGCCGGGCTGTGGCACCGGGATGTTAAACTCCACGGCCGACGCCCGGACCGATGGTACCCCTCGATCGCCAGGACGCGACCCACGCTCAGCTCGTGCTGGAGATGCTGCTCGAGTCGGGCACGGACTTCGCCTCTGGTGAGGCGCTCTCCGGGAAGCTCGGGCTCTCCCGCACCGCGGTCTGGAAGGTGGTGAACGCGCTTCGCGACCGGGGCTACGCGATCGAGGCGGTGCCCTCGCGCGGGTACCGGCTGGTGCGGGTCCCGGACCGGCTGACCGGGCTGGAGATCCTCCCGCTGCTGGAGACGCATGACCTGGGCCGCGCGGTGCACGCCTTCGACTCGCTGGGGAGCACGAGCGAGCACGCCTTCCGCCTGGCCGCCGAGGGCGCCGAGCACGGCGAGGTGGTGGTGGCCGAGACGCAGACCGCGGGGCGCGGGCGGCGTGGCCGCACCTGGGCCTCGCCGCCGGGCAAGAACCTCTACACCTCGCTGATCCTCCGGCCCGAGCTGCCGCCGCAGCGCGCGCCCGAGCTCACCCTGCTCGCCGCGGTCGCGGTGGCCGAGACGCTCCGGGGCGAGGGCGTCAAGGCGACCATCAAGTGGCCCAACGACCTCCAGGCGGGGGTGAAGAAGATCGCCGGAATCCTGACCGAGCTCTCCGCGGAGGCGGACCGGGTGCACTTCGTGGTGCTGGGCATCGGGGTGAACCTGAACGCGGCGTCCTCGGACTTTCCGCCCGAGATTGCCGAGGTGGCGACGAGCGTGACCCGCGTGCTGGGTCGCCGGGTGAACCGCGCGGCGTTCCTTGCCCGGATGCTCGGGGGCCTCGAGCAGTGGCTGGACACCCACGAGCAGGAGGGCTTCGAGCCGGTGCGGGAGCGCTGGCGCGAGCTGTCGTCGACGCTGGGTCAGGAGGTCCTGGTCAAGGCGGAGCGGCGCGAGCTCCGGGGAGTGGCCGAGGACATCGACACGGACGGAGCGCTCCTCCTCCGTACCGAGGACGGCGTGGAGCGGATCCTCGCCGGAGACGTGGAGCAGGTCCGATCCCGCCTCCGGCCCTAGGGCGATGCTTGACTCCGACCCCCGACCGCTGCCCTCTTAGGGCCCGATGCTCCTCACCATCGACGTCGGAAACACCAACACTGTCCTCGGGGTCTTCGACGGACCGAAGCTGATCGACCACTGGCGGCTGGCCACCGAGGCCCGCCGCACCGCGGACGAGTACGGGCTATGGATCCGCCAGGTCCTCCAGTGGGCGGGCATCGCCGCCGAGGGCATCAAGGCGGTCGCCGTCTCCAGCGTCGTGCCCCCGATGCAGTTCTCCCTGGAGCAGATGAGCAAGCGCTACTTCTCCTTGGCGCCGCTCTTCGTGGGGCCGGGAGTGAAGACCGGGATGCCCATCCTCTACGACAACCCGCGGGAGGTGGGCGCCGACCGGGTGGTGAACGCCGTGGCGGCGTACGAGAAGCACCGGGGCGGGCTCATCGTCGTGGACTTCGGAACCGCGACCACCTTCGACGCCGTCAACCCGAAGGGGGAGTACCTCGGCGGCAGCATCTGCCCCGGGGTCACGATCTCCATGGAGGCGCTGTTTCAGAACGCCGCCAAGCTCCCGCGCGTCGAGTTCGCCCGTCCGCCCGCGGTGCTGGGGAAGAACACCGTGCACTCGATGCAATCCGGACTGGTCTATGGCTACGTGGGCATGGTGGACGGCATCTGCGAGCGGATGACCCGTGAGCTGGGATTCCCGGTCCGGGTGGTCGCCACCGGCGGCCTGGCGAGCCTCATCGCCGGCGAGTCGCGCTGCATCCAGGAGGTGGACGAGTTCCTCACCCTGGAGGGGCTGCGCATCATCCACGAGCGCAACCACGGCCATGTTTGAGCTCTCCCCGACCCTCAGGAAGCACGTGGATCCCGGCTCGCCCGTCCCCATGCGGATGATGGCCGCCAAGGCGCTGGTCCCGCTGCCGCCGCCGGACATGATCACCGCCCTGTTCCTCCTCACCGCCGACGCGGACGAGAAGGTCCGCACCACCGCGGCGGAGTCGGCGAGCAAGCTCCCGGACCGCATCCTCAGCTCGGCGCTTCGCGACGAGGAGGTGGAGCCGCCGGTGCTGGGCTGGTTCCTGGACCGGATGGCGGAGCTGGACGTCTACGCCGAGATGCTGGTCCTCAACGCGTCCACGCCCGACGACGCCCTGGCGCGCGCCGCCTCGCACTGCGGGATGCGGACGGCGGAGATCATCGCCCAGAACCAGCTCCGCCTGCTCCGGCACGAGGACATCGTTCGACAGCTGTGCCTCAACCCGCGCTGCGGCCCGGCGCTGATCGACGGGGTATGCGACTTCTCCGTCCGCTCCGGCCTGCTCCTGGCCGACGTTCCGCAGATGCGGCAGGCGCGGGTGCGCATCTTCGGGCCCGAGGCGGCGGAGGCGCCGCCCGATCTCGGCCCCACCGCCGACGAGATCATCGCGGAGTACGGGGAGCTGGCGGACGAGAACGCTCCGCCCATGGAGGAGGGGAAGCGGCTCACCCTCGCTCAACGGGTCATGAAGATGAGCATCGCGGAGAAGATCAAGCTGGCCACCAAGGGCAACAAGGAGGCCCGGAGCTATCTCCTCCGCGACAGCAACAAGCTGGTGGCGGTGGCGGTCATCCGCAGCCCGAAGATCACCGACGGCGAGGTGCTGGCGGTGGCCAACAACCGCGCCGCCCAGGACGACGTGCTGCGCGTGGTCTACAACAACCGGGAATGGCTGAAGGACTACCGGGTGAAGGTGGCGCTGACCAAGAACCCGAAGGTGCCGCTCCCGGTGGCGATGAAGTTCCTGGCCCAGCTTCGCGAGTCGGAGGTGAAGGAGCTGACGAAGAACAAGAACGTCCCCTCCGGCGTGCAGCTGATGGCCCGGAAGATGCTCGACAAGAAGAACGCGCCGAAGAAGGAGGAGAAGTGACCGCTGCAGGCGCTCGGAGCGGTTCCCGTCGTCAGGCGGGACGGACTCAGGCGACCGCGGGCTCGTCGGTCCCGGCCTCGGGCTCGCCCGGGACGGCCTCGAGCGACGCTCCGCCCGACTCGGGCCCGGCGGTGGGAGCTTCGGCGAGGAGCTGGCTGGCCACGTTGACCGCCTTCAGGGCCTTCTCCCGGGCCCGCTCCTCCGCCTTGAGGCGGGCGTAGAGCCGGGTGACACGCTCGCGGTTTTTCCGGCCGTCGTCCTCGAGCTCGGCCACGCGCGCGTGGAGGGACTCCAGCTCCTCGGGGGTCGCCGCCGGCGGGGGCTGCTCACGGAGCCGCGCCAGCTCGGACTCGGCCACCTCCGCACGCTCGCGCATGTCCTGGGCCTGGCGCTCGGCCCCCTCGGCGTGGGCGCGGTTGAGCTCCAGATCCCGCTGCGCGGCCGCCAGCTGCTCCTCCAGCGCGCGACGGGCCTCGTCGGCCTCTGGCTGCCCGCCGCCCTGGAGCGCCTGCTCCAGCCGCCGCCGCTCCTGGACCGCCTGGTCCAGCCGGGCCTGAAGGGCCTTCAGCTGTCCGTCGCGGCGGCCGAGCTCGGCCTTGAGCTCCAGCTCGCGCTGCTCGGACTGGGCATGCTGGTCCCGCAGGTCTCCCACCAGCTGCTCGGCGGCGTGAAGCTCCGAGCGCAGCCGGAGCAGCTCGTCGGTCTCGCCCGTCGCGCTCGACGCTTCGCCCGCCTCGCCGCCGAGCTCCTCCTGCGCCGCCTGGACCTCGGCGGCGAACGCCCGGGCCTGTTCGTCCTCGGCGGCGGAGAGGTCCCCGGGGGCGAGCACGAGCTCGTCGGATTCCTGGGCGGGGACCGTGGCCGGCGGCGCTTCCGCGGCGTGGGTGGCGCGGCTGAACTGCACCACCGTCGGGCCTTCCTCGTCGGAGGTCAGCCCCGAGAAGTCCTCCTCGGCAGGCGTCGCGGCACGAGTGGCCGGCTGCCGGGCGGCCGCGGGTGGGGGCGGGGACGGCGCGTCATCGAACGCCGCGTCGATGAGGTCCAGGTCCGGATCGCCGCTGACCGTCGCCTCCTCCTCCAGCACCAGGGGCGTCTCCTCCGAGGAGCCGGAGAGCCGGGCGACCGCGGACAGGGCGCGGGGGATGTCCAGCGGCTTGGGGAGGTACTCGTCCGCCCGGTTCTTCAGCCGGGCGTGGGCCTCGAAGCCCTCGGGGTTGCCCACGATGATGACCGGAATCGACTTGAGGGCGTCGTCCTTCTTGAGCTTTCCGGCGAGGAGATAACCGTTCTGGCCGCCGGGCAGCTCCACCGCGAGCAGCACCACGCCGGGCGGCCGGCGCCGCAGCAGGTCCAGCACGCTGCGCCCGTCGGTCGTCTCCTCGACGGTGTGCCCGCGCTGCTGGAGTGCCGAACGGAGACGGCTCGAGAGGGAGGTGTCTCCCTCGACAATCAGGACGTGGGTGGGCACGAGGCCAAAAGGCTAAGGCCACGCACCCACGCTGGGCAAACTTCAGTTCTGGAAGCCCGCTGGAATCAGCTCGAGGGTCGGGTTCCGGGGAGGGATGGGAAGCATCGGCCGCTGCCGTGGCGATGGGACCGCCTCCGGCGGAGGGGGCGCCGGAGCGGTGGGGTCGATCTCCCGGAGCGTGCGGCGCAGGTCCGCCTCGTCCATGTCCGAGACCAGCTCGTACACCAGACCACCCGAGCGCCAGCTGGCGATGCTGACGCCGCGCACGTTGCGCACGCCCACCTGCGGCCACGCCGCGACCGACGGAATCTCGCGCTCCGCGTCCTCGACGACGAAGAGCCCCAGCCGGCGATCCTCGCCGCGCTGCTGGGACGGCAGCTGGTAGACGACGTAGGCCGCCTCGTGCTCGCGCAGGTTCGACAGGCGCGCTCCGGCAATGGTCGCTCCCGGAACGTGGGGCAGGGCGACGCGGGTGCTCATCTGGTCGCCGAACCAGCGCTCGACGTCGGCGCGGCTGGCGGTGGTGAGCTCGTAGGGGAGCCGCCGCTGGTAACGGAGCGCGGCATCCTCGAGGAGCTGTTCCCGGTGGCCGGGCCGCTGCTCGAGATAGACCACGCCCGCCGCCGCGGCCGCGAGCGCGAGGCTTCCCCAGCGGGCCCAGGACAGCATCTGGACGCGGCGGCTCTCCCGGCGGATCCCGGCGCGGAGCATGGCCCGGAGGGCCTCCGGGGCGGGGGCCCGGGTACGGAGCTGGGCGCTGCGGCGCAGGGCGCCCTGGAAGGCGGCCTCGCGTGACAGCCGTCCCCGGCAACCGACGCAGGCCGCCACGTGGCCCTCCAGGTGCCTGCGCTCCGTCTCGTCGAGCTCGCCGTCCAGGTATGGATAGATGAGCGGGTCGAGGTCGATGCAATTCATTGGGCGGCCCCGCGGGGCTCGGGCAAATGTCTAGCCCGGGAATCCCCGATCTGGCCAGCGGACGACCTGGAAGAGCCCGTCAGCCCGTACGGCGACGGCGGTACGCGCCCAGGTCGACCGGGGCCTCTGGGGCCTCGGGTGTCTCCGCGGGGACAACACCCTGACCGGCGGCGTAATCCCGAAGAGACTTCTGGAGCGCCTTTCGCCCCCGGAACAGCCGGCTCATCACCGTTCCGACGGGGACGTCGAGGATCTCGGCGATCTCCTTGTAGGAGAACTCCTGCAGGTCGGCGAGGATGACCACCAGACGGAAGTCGATGGGCAGCCCGTCGATGGCCCGGAGCACGTCGTCCGAGAGCAGACGGTCGAACATGTACTGCTCGGGGTTGGCGGCGTAATCACTCGCGTCCCGGCTGATGAAGGCCTCGTGGACGGCCTCCCGCTCGGAGCCCTCGGTGACGTTCCGCTCCTTCACCTTGCGGCGGTACCGGTTGATGAAGGTGTTGGTGAGGATCTTGAAGAGCCAGGCCTTGATGTTGGTGCCGCGCTCGAACTTGTCGAAGAAGCGGTAGGCCCGCATGCAGGTGTCCTGCACGAGGTCCTCGGCGTCCCGGTCGTTCTTGGTCAGCCGGAGCGCCGCCGAGTACAGCGGGTCCAGGTGGGCCAGCACCAGCCCCTCGAACTCCTGCTTGGTGCGATGGTTGTGGCGAAAGTCCAAGTCCCGCTCCTCCCTGGCGACGCCCAACACCGACGGCCAGGCGAACGTTGCTCTTCAGATACGGGGCCAACGCCGGATTGCGTCACCGATTGCTGAAAAAAGGTGACCCTCCGGGCGGAGGGCAACCGAGCGACCGAGCCGCTACTTCCGGGAGAGAGCCTGCTCCAGGGGCACGTAAGGGTAGCCCAGATCCCGGGCGACGGCATCGTAAGTGACCGATCCGCCATAGGTATTCAGCCCACGGGCGAGGGCCTTGTCCTGGCGGATGGCCTCCCCCAGCCCCAGGTCGGCGATGCGCCGGGCGTAGGGGCGGGTGACGTTGGTGAGGGCGAAGGTCGAGGTCTGGGGGACCGCGCCGGGCATGTTGGCCACGCAGTAGTGGACGACGCCGTGGACGACGTAGGTGGGGTTGTCGTGGGTCGTGGGCCGGCAGGTCTCGATGCATCCGCCCTGGTCCACCGCCACGTCCACCACCACCGCGCCGGGCACCATCTCGCGGATGAGGTCCTCGCGGACGAGCTTCGGCGCCTTGCCGCCGGGGATGAGCACGCCTCCGATGACCAGATCTGCCTCGCGCACCGCCCGGGCGATGGTCTCCGAGTCCGAGGACAGCACCTCCACCCGGCCGAGGAAGACGTCGTCGAGATAGGCGAGCTGACCCTGGTGGATGTCGAGGATGGTGACGTCCGCGCCCATTCCCACGGCGATCTTCGCCGCGTTCGTGCCCACCACGCCGCCGCCGAGGATGGCCACCCGCCCGCGGCGCACACCCGGGACGCCGCCGAGGAGGATGCCCTTCCCGCCGTGCTCCTTCTCCAGGCACATCGCCCCGACCTGGATCGACATGCGGCCGGCGACCTCGCTCATCGGGCGGAGCAGCGGGAGGCTGCCGTCGTCGAGCTGGATGGTCTCGTAGGCGACCGCGGCGACCTTCTTCTTCAGCAGAACCTTGGTCAGCTCGGGGTCGACGCCGGCGAGGTGGAAGTAGGTGTAGACGATCTGCCCTTCCTGCATCCGCGCGTACTCGGGCGCGATGGGCTCCTTCACCTTGACGATCATCTCCGCGCGCTTCCACACCTCGTCCGCCGAGGAGATGAGCTGCGCGCCCGCCCGCGCGTAGTCCGCGTCGGGGAGGCCCGACCCGATGCCGGCGCCCGACTCGACGAGGACCTGATGGCCAGCATCGACGAGCGCCTTCACCGCGCCCGGAACCATGCCGACCCGGTACTCGCGAACCTTGATCTCCTTGGGGACACCGACGATCACGGGACGAACCCTCCGCTGCTCTGGTGAGGAAGCGCGGGGGGCCAGACCACAGGGATGTCCCCCGGGTCAAGCACCGCGCGCGCCGACGCGGGGTGTTAGGAGTGGCCGTCGCCATGCCGCCGTCCCGGACACCCGCGCTGCTCGTCACCGACCCCTCGGGGAAGGTTCTCGAGCATCCGCGGCTGCTGGCGACCGTCCGGTCGGGAGACGAGGTCCTGCTCCCGCCCGAGCCCGCCATCCCGCTGCCCGAGGGTGGACGGCTGGTGCATCTGCCCGGACGGCGCCCGGTGGGGGTGGACCCGGAGACCGGAGAGCTGGTGCTCGTCTCCGAATTCCAGGCTGGCCGCCGGCGCTTCGTCCCCCACGCTGTGGGAGCGCTCGTCCCCCCGGGATGGACCCGGACGTACCTCCCGGGGGAGGTGAAGGGCGACGGTCCGGTGCTCCCGCAGTGGGCCTACACCGGCGCGGGCTGGGATGCGGAACGGGGAACCGCGGTCGCCTGGGCCCTCCACACCGACCGGCGCACGCACTGGGACCCGGGTCGCTTCTCGACGCCCGAGCTGAAGGCGCGGGTCCGGACGGCGCGCGCGGCAGACCCGGAGAATCGGGTCCTGCGGCAGCTCGAGACCTGCGCGCTGGTCTACCGCTGCTTCACCAGCCAGAACCTCTTCTATGGGCGGGACGAGGGTGCGCTGCCCGTCTCGACCATGTGCAACGCCGCCTGCGTGGGCTGCATCTCCGACCAGCCGGAGGACGGCCCGCCGGCCTCGCACGCCAGGATGGACGATGGACCCGATGCGGAGGAGCTCGCGCGGGTGGCGGTGGCGCATCTACGCGCGGCGGGGCCCCGGGCGATGGTGAGCTTCGGGCAAGGATGTGAGGGCGAGCCGCTGACTCGGTATCGGGTCATCGCCCAGGCCATCAGGCGGATCCGCGCCGAGACCTCTCGAGGCTCGCTGCACATCAACACCAACGCCAGCCTCACCGCCGGGCTCGCTGCTCTGTACGACGCGGTGCTGTACTCCATCCGCGTCTCGCTCAACTCTGCGGTGGCGGACCTCTACGAGGCCTACTACCGGCCGGAGAAGTACGGCTGGCGGGACGTGGAGGAATCCATCGCCCTGTCGCGCGAGCGCGGCGCCTATCTGGCCCTGAACGTGCTCACGTTCCCCGGGGTCTCCGACCGCGAGGGTGAGGTGGACGCGCTGCTCTCCCTGGTCCGGCGCCACCGGGTGGACCAGGTGCAGACCCGCAGCCTGTGCATCGATCCGCTCCAGTATCTGGAGGTGGCGCGGGACCGGGGCGCCGGCGGCCGCCCGATGGGCATCGCGCGGATGCTGCGGGTGCTGCGCGAGGGGGCGCCCTGGATCCGGGTGGGAAACTTCGCGCGGGGTCTCGGCGAGCGTGCTCGGCCCGCCGGGGTGGGTGTGGAGCGCTGAAGCCCGACACCCGCCCCGAGGTGGCGTTGCGGGACAGGCCGTCGCGGGCCGCACGACTGGACCGGTCCGGGCCGCCGCGTTGCGAGCGTGGTGGTCCTTCTGGCAGCGTGGCTCCCCGCGCATGCTGATCCTCCTCAAGCCCGACGTCACTCCCGAGCAGCAGGACGCCGTCGAGAAGCACATCCGCAGCCTCGGTTACGTCCCGCACGTCATGCCCGGTGCCACCCGCACCGCGGTGGGCATCACCGGCAACAAGGGCGCGCTCGATCCCGAGCCCTTCCGGATGATGCCGGGAGTCGCCGACGCCATCCCGGTCAGCCAGCCCTTCAAGCTGGTGAGCCGCGAGGTGAAACCCGAGGACACGCTGGTGAGCGTCGGGGACCTCACCATTGGCGGGAACGAGCTCATCGTCGCCGCGGGCCCGTGTTCGGTGGAGACCCGTGAGCAGATCGTCGCCACCGCCGAATCGGTGCGTGCCCAGGGCGCACGGATGCTCCGGGGGGGTGCCTTCAAGCCACGGACCTCGCCCTACGACTTCCAGGGGCTGAAGGCGGACGGGCTGAAGCTGCTCGGCGAGGCGCGGGCGGTGACCGGGCTCCCGGTGGTCACCGAAGTGAAGGACGTGGAGAGCCTCGCCATGGTCGCCGAGGGCGCGGAGATGCTGCAGATCGGCGCCCGGAACATGCAGAACTTCTCGTTGCTCGAAGCGGTGGGCGAGCTGCGGCGGCCGGTGCTCCTCAAGCGCGGGATGAGCGCGAGCCTCAAGGAATTGCTGATGGCCGCCGAGTACATCGTCGCCCGCGGCAACCGGCAGGTGGTCCTCTGCGAGCGCGGCATCCGGACCTTCGAGACGATGACCCGCAACACCTTCGACATCAACGCCATCCCGATGCTCAAGCAGCTCTCCCACCTGCCGGTCTTCGCCGATCCCTCCCATGGGGTGGGAGTGCGGCACGGCATCGCCGCGGTGGCCCGAGCGGCGGTGGCGGCAGGAGCGGACGGGCTCCTGATCGAGGTCCATCCCGATCCGGCGCGGGCGCTGTCCGACGGCGCGCAATCGCTCACCTTCGCCGAGTTCAAGGAGCTCATGTCCGGCGTCCGTGCGGTGGCCGCGGCCATCGGCCGCTCCATCGCGGCTCCCGTGGGCTGACCGTGAGGGTCCGCGTTCGACGGGCATCGCATCTCGGGGCCGACGTCCTCGCCCCGGGCGACAAGTCCATCTCACACCGGACGCTGCTCTTCGGCGCGCTGGGAACGACGCCGATGCAGGTCCGGAACCTCGCTCCGGGCGCCGACGTGCGCTCCACGGGCTCGTGCCTCCGCGCGCTGGGGGTCTCCATCGCCGAGGGCGAGGTGCCGGGCGCGCTGAGCGTCCGCGGGGTGGGCCCGGGCGGGTTCCGGCCTCCGGCGACGGTGCTCGATTGCGGGAACAGCGGGACGACGATGCGCCTCCTGCTGGGGCTGGTCGCCGGTGCGCGCGTCGCGTGCACGCTGGACGGCGACGCCTCGCTCCGCCGGCGTCCCATGCGGCGCGTGCTGGCACCGCTCCGGGCGATGGGAGCCCGGATGGACGGGGAGGAAGGCGCGGAGGACGAGGGGGCGCCGCTGCGGGTCGAGCCGGTGTCGACGCTCCGGGGAATGGCCCACCGGCTCCCGATCGCCAGCGCCCAGGTGAAGAGCGCGCTGGTGCTCGCTGGGCTCGCGGCCGACGGCCAGACGCGGGTGCGGGAGCCCGAGCCGTCGCGCGACCACACCGAGCGGATGCTCGGCGCCTGGGGCGCGCCGGTCCGGGTGGAGGAGGGCGAGGTCGTGACCACCCGTCTGCTCCGCCCTCTGTCGCTCCCCGGATCGCTGGAGGTTCCGGGAGATCCCTCCTCGGCCGCGTTCTGGATCGGCGCGGGGCTGCTGGTTCCCGGATCGGCCGTCGTGGTGCGTGGCGTGGACGTGAACCCGACGCGGACGGGATTCCTGGCGGTGCTGGAGCGGATGGGTGCCCGGGTGGAGCTGGAGCCCGAGCCGTCGCGGGCTGGCGACCCCGTGGCGACGCTGCGGGTCCGGGGCGGCCAGGCGCTCCGGGCGACGGAGATCCGGCCCGCCGAGGTGCCCTCGGTGCTGGACGAGATTCCCCTGCTCGCGGTCGTCGCGAGCCAGGCGAGCGGGGAGACCCGGGTCAGCGGGGCCAGGGAGCTGCGGGTGAAGGAGTCGGACCGGCTGCGGCAGCTGGTGCTCGGGCTTCGGACGATGGGCGCCGACATCGACGAGCTGGACGACGGCTTCGTGCTCCGGGGGCCCGTCCGGCTGCGGGCTGCCGGGATCGACGCCGCGCACGACCACCGCATCGCGATGTCCTTCGCCATCGCGGGGCTGGTCGCCGACGGCGAGACCGAGGTCGAGGGCGCGGAGTGGGCGGACATCTCCTACCCGGGGTTCTTCCGGGAGCTCGGCGCCGCCACGGGGCAGTCGCTCGAGGTGCCCCCGTGAGTGGCGGGACCTCGCTTGCGATGCGCGAGCTGCTCTTCGGGGACATCGCGCCCGACCGGTGGCCGGAGCGGGACGACCTGACCGAGGAGCCCTGGCGCTCCTTCATCGAGGCGCGACGCGCGCTCGGGGCCGGGGACCGCGGCGCGGCCATCGCCCGACTCCGGACAGTCCTCGAGCAGCCGGACCTCGATTCGCGTCAGGTCCTGCAGGCCTGGCACGCGCTCCGCCTCGCAGGTTCGCCGCCCCCGGCGGAGCTGGCGAAGCGGGTCGAGGGCGTCGTGGTGGAGGTGGGCCTCGAGGGCGGTCTGGACCTCCTGGCGGCGTACCGCGACCTCTCCGCCCGCTACGTCAGCTTCAGCGGCGCCGCGATCATCTGGGAGCACCCGGACCGCTCGCTCGACGGGGACATCGAGACCCTGCTCTCGGCCGGCCGGCGCGTGGTCGCGGCGATTGGTCCGTGGGAGCGACCCCGCCCGAGGCCGCCGGGGATGGGCGAGGTGCGGATCAACTTCCTGACCCCCAGTGGCCTCCACTTCGGACAGGGGCCCTACCAGAACCTCGCCTCGGACGGGCTCGGCGGTCCGGTGCTCGCCGCGGCGATCCGGCTGATGCAGGCGCTGATCGGGAAAGCCGGGCCCGGCCAGCCTCCGCGCTAGCCGGGCCTCGTCCCGGCCTGCTGCAGGAACTGGTGCACGAAGGCGATGGCCATGCTGCCCTCGCCGACCGCGGCGGCGACCCGCTTCACCGGGCTGCTGCGGACGTCGCCGCAGGCGAAGATGCCGGGGACGCTGGTCTCGAGGAGGTACGGGTCGCGACGCTCTCGCCAGCGGCCGGCCTTCACCACGGCGTCTCCGGTGAGCAGGTACCCGCGCCCGTCCCGGGCGATCTGCGCGGGGAGCCAGGAGGTCTCGGCGTCCGCCCCGATGAAGACGAAGACACCGGTGCTGGCCTCGCGCCGGACGGCGCCACTGGTGCGATCCACGATGTCGATGGCCTCCAGCTGCTCGCGGCCGTGGATCGCTTGCAGCTCGGCGGAGAGGGCGACGCGGATGTTCGACTTCCCGCAGAGCTGCTCCACCAGGTAGTGGGACATGCTCTTCTCCAGCGAGCTGCCCCGCACCACCAGCGTCACCGTCCGGGCGTGGTTGGCGAAGAACATCGCCGCCTGAGCGGCTGAGTTCCCGGCCCCGATGAGATGGATGTTCTGGTCCTGGGCCATGGTCGCCTCGCTCCGGGACGCGCCGTAGTACACGCCCTTCCCGAGGAGCCGGTCGAACCCGTCGATCGGCAGGCGGCGCCAGCTGACGCCGGTGGCGATGATCATCGTCCGTGCCCGGATCTCGCCGTGGCCCTCGAGGTGAACCGTCCTCGTCCCCGGCTCGATGCCAGTGACCGGACGGGTGACGATGATCTCGGCCCCGAGCCGCCTTGCCTGCTGGAGCGCCCGCCGCGCCAGCTCCTCCCCGGACACCCCGGTGGGGAAGCCCAGGTAGTTCTCGATCCGCGACGAGGTCTCGGCCTGCCCGCCCGGCGCTTCGCGCTCGATGACCAGGGTCCTCAGGCCCTCGGAAGCCCCGTACACCGCGGCCGCCAGCCCGGCCGGCCCCCCGCCCAGGATGATCGTGTCGTACTCGGTGCCCCGGGGGAGGGTCTGCAGCCCGAGCCGCTCCGCCACCTCTCGCGGGCGGGCCCCGAGCAAGGTGCTGCCGTCCTCGCAGTGCAGCGCCGGCAAGTCCGCGGGCCCCGCCGCCGCGCCCGCCCACCGGGAGGCATCGGCCGAGTCGGGGTCCAGCCAGTCGAAGCGGATCTGGTTCCGGGTCAGGAAGGCGTGCAGCTCGCGGCAGGCGGGCTCTCCGCGGCGTCCGAGCACCGTGGCCCGGGACCGGACCGGCGCGGCGGCGATTCCCTGCAGGCCCCCGATGCGCTCCCGGGCCAGCGCCGCCACCCGGGTCAGCGTGTCCGGGAACCGCGCCGCCAGGGTGTGGAACTGCGCCGGATCGATCCGGATGACCCGCGACGGCTCCTGGGCCCGGAAGCTTCCCTGGAAGGGGATGCCGAAGATGATCGGGACCTCGCCGAAGATCTGCCCGGGCGAGCGCCAGCCGATGGTTCGCTCGATCCCGTCGATGGCCTTCCTCACCTCGATCTTCCCGGCAAGGACCAGGAACAGCGCCCGGTCGTCTCCCTCGTGAACGGCGTGCTCCCCGGGGCCGAGGCGGATGTCCGCGGCCGTCCGGGCCACCCGGACCAGGTCCTCCTCCGGAGCCCCGGAGAGGACCGGCACTGCCGCCAGCTCGGAGACATCGATCATGAACCCCTCGACCCGGCCCTCCAGTGTAGCGGCGCGCGAAAACCCGAGAGTACCGGCGAATCCCAATGGGGGATTCGATAACTTGAGGGAATGGCGCTCAACCTGAACTCCCTGCGGCTGTTCCTGGCCGTGGCGACCCACCGTGGCTTCTCACGGGCGGCCCGCATCACCGGGGTGAGCCAGCCGGCCATCTCGAAGGCCGTGCGGCTGCTGGAGCAGCAGGCCGGGGCCCAGCTCCTGATCCGCGCCCCCTCCGGCGTGGCCCTCACGGACGCCGGGACGCAGCTGGCGGAGCATGCGCGGGCACTGTTCGCCGAAGAGCGTGCCGCAGAGGAACGCCTGGAGTCGCTGCGCGGCCTGAGAAGCGGCGTGCTGCGGGTCGGAGCCAGCACGACACTGGCGGACTACTTCCTGCCTCCCATCCTCGGTGAGCTCTACCGGGCCCACCCGGGCCTGGACCTCCAGCTCCTCGCGGCGAACGCCCGGACCGTCATCGGCGCCGTGCTGGAGCACCGGGTGGAGGTGGGCCTGGTCGAGGGCCCGGTCCACGACGGCCGTCTCGAGGTCCGGCCCTGGCGGGAGGATGAGCTCGTGGTGGTGGTGGGACCCGAGCATCCGCTCAACCGGAGCCGGAAGGTCACCGGTGCTCAGCTCATGGAGGAGCTGCTGCTGCTCCGCGAGGAAGGTGCGGGGACGCGCGACGTGATGTTCGCCGCGCTCCGTCGGCGCCGCTGGACGCCGAGACGCTCGTTCGACGTGAACAGCACCGAGGCCATCAAGGGGCTGGTGGCCGCGGGGGTCGGCTGGGCGCTCCTCTCCACCCGGGCAGTCCGCGACGAGCTGCAGGTGGGACGGCTCAGGCGCCTCGAGGTGGCCGACTTCTCCCTGCGCCGGACGCTGTCCTGGATCCGCTGGAAGGCGAGGCGCCTCGGCCCGGCGGCGACGGCCTTCCGCAGCCTCGCCGAGGCGTTCACCTTTCCCTGAGCGAATCAGCCCCCCGCACCAGGGGGACGCCTGCGGAAGCGCGCAGGGGCGCGCCACCGTCCAGGCTCAGGGCATCCCGTCGAGCTCGGGCAGGGTCGCCGAGGCCCCGAGGCCTGGCTGCTGCACGAGGAGCTTCTTCCAGAAGTTCGTCATGGTCGTCTCCTCCTTCGCCACTCAAGATGCGGCGGAGGGCTCCGACGGTCCAAGATCTTCGGGTCGCCTGTCCCATCACCCGAAGGAATGGGGTGGGCGTCAGCGCGCCAGTGGAAGCAGCAGAGCGTTGGACTGCGCCCGCCGGCGAGGCGGTACAGTCCCGGCACGGCGGTCGTGGACCGACCGCTGCCTTGCAAGGGGAGCCCGTCCACCGCCGTGCCGCGTTTCGCCGTCATCGGAGACCCGATCGCCCACTCGGCCTCGCCCAGGCTGTTCCGCTGGCTGGCGGCGAGCCTCGGCCTGCCGCTGACCTACGAGGCGGTCCGCGTTCCCGCGGGGTCGCTGCCCGCGGTGCTGGAGGAGGCGCGCGCCGGGCGGTGGGACGGGCTGTCGGTCACCATCCCTCACAAGCAGGACGCGCTGGTCCTGTCCGACCGGGCCGACCCCGGGGCGGCGCGGACGGGTGCGGCGAACTGTCTGGTCCGCTCGGCGGAAGGGCGGCTCGTGGCCCACAACACCGACCTGGAGGGCCTGGTGCAGGCGCT
>RPRB01000012.1 GCA_003818285.1 Myxococcaceae bacterium | reverse complement strand
GCCGCACCCGGACATCTTCGCCGCGGCGCTCGATCGGGTCCCGCGGCGCGAGAGGCCAGGGTCCTGGGTGGTGGGCGATTCACCGTGGGACGCGCTCGCCGCGTCGCGCCTCGGGCTCCCGACGGTGGGCTTCCGCTCCGGAGCTTTTCCCGAGAGCGACCTCCGGTCCGCCGGCGTGCGGATGCTGTTCGACGGTCCGGCGGACCTGCTGGCCCACCTCGACCGGTCCCCCTTCGAGGACCGCCGCTAGGACTTCGCCGGTGTGGCCTGGAACAGGCCGTTGAACTCGGTCAGCGCCTTGTTGATCCGTCCCTTGAGATCGTTGGAGAGCTCCTTCTTCTCCCGGATCTCCTGGGGAATCTGCGGATACTTCGAGTGGACGAACTCGATGAGCTCCTTCGCGAACCGCTGGACGTCCGGAGTTGGAATGTCGCGGAGCCAGCCGCGCCTCTTCTCGTCGTCGCGATTGGTGGCGGCGTAGATCTGGAGGACCTGGTCCTCCTGCGGCATCGGCTCGTACTGGCCCTGCTTGAGGATCTCCACCAGGCGCTCGCCGTTGGCCAGCGTCTCCTGGGTGGCCTTGTCCAGGTCGGAGCCGAACTGGGCGAACGCCGCCAGCTCGCGGTACTGCGCCAGCGCGAGCTTCATGCCGCCGGCGACCTGCTTCATGGCCTTGATCTGCGCGGCCGAGCCCACCCGGCTCACCGAGAGGCCCACGTTGATGGCCGGGCGGACGCCCGCGTAGAACAGGTCGGTCTCGAGGAAGATCTGCCCGTCGGTGATCGAGATGACGTTGGTCGGGATGTACGCCGACACGTCACCGGCCTGGGTCTCGATGATCGGGAGCGCCGTGAGCGAGCCCCCGCCCTCGGCATCGGACAGCTTGGCGGCGCGCTCCAGGAGACGACTGTGGATGTAGAACACGTCGCCCGGGTACGCCTCGCGGCCTGGGGGCCGGCGGAGGAGCAGCGAGAGCTGCCGGTACGCGACCGCCTGCTTCGACAGGTCGTCGTAGATGATGACGGCGTGCATCTTGTTGTCGCGGAAGTACTCGCCCATGGTGCAGCCGGTGTACGGCGCGAAGAACTGCATCGGCGCCGAGTCCGAGGCGTTGGCCGCGACCACTGTCGTGTACTCCATGGCCCCGAACCGGCTCAGCTTCTCCACCACCTGCGCCACGGTGGACTGCTTCTGACCGATCGCGACGTAGATGCAGAAGAGGTTCTTGCCCTTCTGGTTGATGATGGTGTCGATCGCCACCGCGGTCTTGCCGGTCTGCCGGTCGCCGATGATGAGCTCGCGCTGACCACGCCCGATCGGCACCAGCGCGTCGAGCGCCTTGATCCCGGTCTCCATCGGCTCGTGGACGCTCTTCCGCTTCACGATGCCGGGGGCCTTGATCTCCAGGCGGCGGGTCTCGGTGGCGTTGAGCGGGCCCTTGCCGTCGATCGGCTCGCCGAGCGCGTTCACCACCCGGCCGAGCAGCGCCTTCCCCACCGGGACCGAGGCGATCTGCTGGGTACGGCGGACGGTGTCACCTTCGCGGATCTCGCTGAATCCGCCCATGATCGCGACGCCGACGTTGTCCTCCTCGAGGTTCAACACGAGGCCCTTCACCCCGCTCTTGAACTCGACCAGCTCGCCGGAGAGGACGCCCTCCAGGCCGTAGACGCGGGCGATGCCGTCGCCTTGGCTGAGGACGGTCCCGGTCTCGGCAACGGTGACCTTCTTGCCGTACTCCTGGATCTGCTCACGAAGGATTCTGCTGATCTCGTCGGCGCGGATGTCCATGGTTTCGTCTGTCGGGGCCGGGAGCGCTTCGGGGACGTGGGCAGGAGCCGCTGCGGCGAGGTCCTGTCCCGGCGTGCACGTCGCCCGGGGTTGCTGAGCCCGTAGGGGCGCGGGGGCTCTACCATCGGTGTGCAGCGCTCGCAACGGCAGAGGATGCGGGTGGACGGGGCCTCCCGGGCGCGCGACCTGCCGCTGTTCTCGCGCCGAGTTGAGTGCCTCGGCCCGGCGGGCGCCAGGCTTCCAGCTTGCGAGGGCCGGCGCGACCGCGTCCGCGCGAGGAGGCACGGCGACCCGTCAATGCAGGGCGGCGCCTGCCTGCACGCCGGACGTCATGGGCACGAAACCGACGGGGCGCCCTCCGCGGCATGCTCCGGACATCCCCGCGCCGGAAGACCCCCTCCGGGACGTCCCCGCAGGGCTCCCCCGCAGGTGCCAGACACCTCGTGAGGCGGACCTCGTGGGGCCTCACCATGGTGATGCGGCTCATCGACGCTCAGTTCCCCGAGTACCAGCGCGGGGGCATCTCCTCTCGGGGAGCTCGTCCAAGCCCTCGTCATCTCGAATGAAATCGAGGGCGCAAGCCGAGCAGAGACCCGCTTCGAGGTGACCCGACAGGAGCCGAGCTCCGGCTCGAGGCCCGGCGCCCGTCGTCGATGGCCGAACCGGGGAACTACCTCGGCAGGGTCAAGCGGACGGAGAAGTTGTACCCCACCGAGACCGGGTGGCCCTGGTAGGAGACGGGCTGGAACCGCTGGGTCTGGAGGTGCTCGACCACTGCCTCGTCCATGAAGGGTAGCGGCTTGATCACCTTGCACCGCTCCACTGCCCCCTCGGCGGTGATGACGCAGCGGACGATGCTCACCCCCTCCACCCGGGCCGCGATCGCCTCGCGGCTGTAGGTGATGGGCCGCCCGGACTGGAGGAGCACCGGACGGGTCATGCCTTCGCCGAACGGCACCACGTCGCGGGGCGCCTCCGCCGCCGGAGCCGCGGGCGCCTGCGCCGGCTTCGTCGCGGTGGAGCCGACGGAGGCCGGCTGTGCCTGGGGCTGGGTCGACGCACCGCGAGCCACCGCCGCCGCGGCGCCCGCCTCGGCACGGACCGCCACCGGGGCCGCCTTGCCCTCGTCGCGCTCACGCTCCTCCTCGCGCTTGGTGAGCGGCACCGGCTTCTCGACGCGCATCACGACCTTCTTCTGCAGCTTGGCGTTCACGACCACGTCGCCCGAGCCGCCGGAGGTGATGGCTTGCGTCGGATATCCATCGAGCGCCAGCACCATCTCGGCGTTGGCCATTCCGTCGGCGCCGGCCGGGAGCTCGAAGACAGTGGGAGTCGTCCCCATGTCGTGACGTCCGATGAAGACGTGCGCCCCGGCCGGCTCGGTGGAGACGTGGAAGCGCACCATCTTCTTCTCGGGTGCCGGAGCCGGCTCGGGCGGCTTCGGCGCGGCGACCACCGGAGCCGGAACGGGCGCCGGCTGCGGCGGCGGGGTGGTCACCACCTGGGCCTGCTCTCCCTTGGGCAGGAGCAGCCACACCACCACGAATCCGAGGAGGACCGCGCTGACGAAGAGCAGCGCCGGAAGGAGCCTGCCGCCCTTCCTCGGCTCGCCCGCGTCCTCGATCTCGATCTCCCGGTCGACCTGTGCGCGGGGCGCGGTGACTGGGCCCGAGATGTTGCGCGCGTGAAGCCCGGACGTGGACATCGGACCCGACCCGGCCCGCGCGTGGATCCCCGAGGTGGACATCGGACCCGAGCCGGTGGTCGTGCGCCGCTCGGGGAAGATGCTGCTCATCCCGGTGAGCAGCGCGGCCTCGCGCAGCGCCTCGAGCACCTCGTCCATCGACTGATAACGCGCCGTCGGGTCCTTCTGGAGGCAGCGCAGCACCACCGCCTCCACCTCCGGCGGAACCTCGGCGGCGGGATTCAGATCCCGCACCGGCCGGGGCAGCTCCTTCATGTGCTGGAAGATGACCTCGAGGTAGTCCTTGCCCTGGAACGGCGGACGGCCGGCGAGCATCTGGTAGACGAGGATGCCCAGCGAGTAGACGTCACTCCGCGGGTCCGCCACGTTCCGGGCCTGCTCCGGCGCCATGTACTGCGGGCTGCCCAGGAAGACCCCGTTCTGGGTGACCTCGGGATCGCCGGCCTGGCCATCGGTCGCGAGGAACGACTTCACCAGCCCGAAGTCGAGGACCTTGACCATGTCGTGGTCGGCCTCGTTCAGGAGCATCACGTTGGCCGGCTTGAGGTCACGGTGGATGACGCCCAGCTTGTGCGCCTCGCGCAGCGAGCGGCAGATCTGCTGGGCGATGTCGAGCACCCGCCGCCAGGGAAGGGTCTTCTCGTGCGCCAGCACCTCGGCCAGCGTCTGCCCCTCCATGTACTCCATGGCGATGAAGTAGATGCCGTCCTCGGTCTGCCCGTAGTCGATGACGGTGACCGTGTTCGGATGGCGGAGCTTCGAGGTGAGGCTGGCCTCGAGAAAGAAGCGCCGCTTGAACGCCGGATCCTTCTCCGCCGGGAAGTTCGGGTTGAGGATCTTCAGCGCCACCACGCGGTCGAGCGGAGTCTGCACCGCCTTGTAGACCTTCCCCATTCCGCCGGAGCCCAGCGGCGACAGGATGCGGAAGCGGTCGTTCAGGATGCGGCCGATCAGCGGATCGGCGGCACCGACGACGGATGGAACAGGGCCTTGGGGATCGCCCTCGAGCATGCGCACGGGCTCCGGGGAGGAGATGAGCGGACTGCTCGGGTGATGAAACCACAAACTCGCGCGCTGCCGGCAAGCGTCCGGAGCAGGAAACGCGCTGCCTACATCCGCGCCGATCTAGCTCTGAAGTGCGCGCTTCAGGTCGTCGAGCTGGCTGCGCAGCGTTCCGTCGAACACCACCGAGCCGACCTGGGTGCTCACCCCGCCCAGGACCTCCTGATCCACGCGGGTCTCGAGCACCACCTGCTTCTGCACGACCTGTGACAGTGTCGACTCGAGCTGTCGGATGGACTGGGGGTCGAGCGGAATGGCGCTCACCACGGTTCCCCGCACCCGCCCGGCCTTCTCGTCCGCCATGTCCCGGAAGAGCCGTGCGATGTCGGGGAGCATCGCGAGCCGGTGGCGGTCCACCAGCAGGCGAAGGAAGTTGCGCAGCATGGTCGACTCGACCTTCAGCAGCTGGCTCAGCCCATCCACCACTCCGTGCCGCTGTGCGCGGGAGTAGGCAGGATTCTCGATGACGTCGCCCAGCGCCGGATTCGACGCCACCAGCCCGGCCAGCGCGCTCAGCTGATCGGCGATGCCGACCACGTCGCCGGGAGCGCTCGCCTCGAGGAGCGCCCGGGCGTAACGGCGGGCGACGGACACGTTCACCATTTCGGACGGGGCCTCTAGCACCCGGGCCCGAGCCGTCGCAACGTCCATGCGCGCCCTTGCTCCCACCGCCACACGGCATGGGACGCTTTCGCCCTCTCCGCTATGCGCGAACCGGTGGTGGGCATCGACCTCGGGACCTCCACCAGCGCCGTGGCCACGGTGGAGAACGGCAAGCCTCGCCTGCTGACGAGCCGGGCTGGCCGCTCGCTGACCCCGTCTCTGGTGGGCTTCACGCCGGACGGAAAGCGGGTGATCGGCGAGGAGGCCCGGCTGCTCGCCATTTCCCGGCCGGCGGACGTGGCGGCCGCGACCAAGCGATTCATCGGGCGCCGCTGGAGCCCGAAGCTCGTGCACGAGGCGCGAACGCTCGTGCCCTACCCGGTGGTGGAGGGTCCGAACGGCGAGGTGCGAGCAAAGATCGCCGGACGCGTCCTCCCCCTCACCCAGATCTCGGCGATGGTGCTGGGCGAGCTGAAGCTCGACGCCGAGGCTCACTTCGGCCGTCCGGTGCACAAGTGCGTCATCACCGTGCCCGCCAACTTCGACGACAACCAGCGGGCGGCGACGAAGCAGGCGGCGGAGATCGCCGGCCTCCGGGTCCTGCGGATCGTCAATGAGCCCACCGCGGCGGCGGTGGCCTACGGCCTGACCTCGAAGTTCGAGGGAAAGGCGCTGGTGTTCGACCTCGGAGGCGGCACCTTCGACGTGTCGATCCTCGAGGTGGAATCGGGCGTCTTCCAGGTCCAGGCCACGGGCGGTGACCCGGTGCTGGGCGGCGAGGACTTCGATGCCGCGGTGGTGCAGTGGCTGCTGGAGCAGCTGCCGCTCGCCCAGCGCGAGGTGGCGGCGCACGACACCATCTCGCTCCAGCGCCTCAGGGTGGCCGCCGAGCAGGCCAAGCGCGATCTCTCGCAGAGCGACGAGGCGTACGTCACCGCCACCGGAATCGGCGACCACGAGCCCGGTGGCACCCTGATGGACCTCGACGTTCGGCTGTCCCGGGCCGAGTTCGAGCGCCAGGTGGAGCCGCTGGTCGTGCGCTCCCTGGACGTGACCAGGCAGATGATGGAGGAGGCAAGCTCCAGCCAGAAGGACATCCAGATCATCTTGCTGGTCGGGGGAATGACCCGCGTTCCGCTGATCCGGAAGCGCGTGGCCGAGCTGTTCGGGAAGCAGCCCGTGGTGGGTGTGAACCCGGACGAGGTCGTGGCGCTGGGCGCTGCGGTGCACGCTTCGGAGATCGTCGCGCAGCACGGGGAGACGCTGCTGATCGACGTCGCGAGCCATTCGCTTGGCGTCGGGGTGTACGGAGGCGGGGTCCGGAAGGTGGTCCGGAAGAACACCGCCATCCCGGCGGTGGCCCGCGAGGTGTTCCTCCCCTCGGCCGGGGGACAGAACAAGGCCCGCATCGTCATCTACCAGGGCGAATCGGATCAGGCCGAGGAGAACGTGAAGCTCGGCGAGGTGCTGCTCAGCGACCTCCGGGTGAAGTACCGGGCGGACACGCCGCTCGAGGTAACCTTCGAGCTGTCCAGCGAGGGGACGGTCAGCGTCCGCTGCATGGACCTGACCAGCGGACTCGCCGAGGCGCTGCGCATCACCCAGCGCACCGAGCTCTCGGCGGACGAGGTGACGGTGCTGCGCGCCGAGCAGGCTGCGTACCACGCCGACAAGGCGGACCCCGAGACGCGCGAGCTCGCGGAGTTCGAGACGCTGCTCGAGCAGGGGGACACCCTCCGCCGGGCGCTCGAGGCCGGCGCGCGGCGGAGCGACGACGAAAAGGAGCGCGCCGCGACGGTGAAGCTGGTGGACGATCTGCGTTCCCTGGTGCACATCGGGCGGACGGCGGCGCAGGCGAAGAACCGCCTGCAGATGAGCGACGTCGCCGTACGGCTCGGGACCCTGGTTGGCGAGGCGACCGCCGGTCGGGCTCCCTCGAGCGCCGCCCAGAACGCGGGCGAGGTCGCCTAGGAGCGGCTGCCGCAGTCGCCTCGTCCTCGCGCGCCCCTCGCCGCAGCCTGAGCCCGCGCTGCTCAGTGCACCGTGCGCTTCAGCGTGCTGAGCGTGCCGTGAGTCCGCTCGGCGTTGGGGAGGATGTTGCTCTCCACCCAGTTCCGGGTGTCTCCATCGAGCTCGTCCAGGTCACGGCGGTAGTCGTTGAGCCCGTGGTCCTCGCCTTCCTCGAGCGCCTGGAGGGCCGTCTTCTCGCCGAGGAGGTTTCCGCCGCCCTGGACCAGCTTGGCCCACACGCCCCACGCGCCCGAGCTCTGGTCGGGCGTGCCGCCGAGCTCGGTGATGCGGGCCCGCAGCAGCTGGATGCGCTGCTCGTGGTCCTGCTCACAGCTCTGCAGCTGGGAGCGGAGCGCCGGGTCGGTGATCTTGTCGAGCGCCTGCCGGTAGGTCTCCACGGCCGAGATCTCGCCGCGCAGGAAGGAGTTCAGCTTTCCGACCACCTCTTCGTTGGGAGTCGCCATCGCTTCGTCTCCTGGGGAAAGGGAGGCCCGAAGCTGCGCACCCCGGGTCCGGGGCGGAACTGTCGTGCATCGCACGCCAGCCCGGCCGCCCGCCAAGCTGAATGGCGTCCTGGCGGGGGCCTTCGGGATGTCCGGGCTCGGCGTCCTCCGGCCTTCGCAGCAGGGTCCGGAGATGAGTCAGGAGCCGGCAGGCCGGGAGGAGCCGGCCTCGCCCGCCTGGTTCTCGGCCTCGGGCTCCACGCCTCGGTCCTGCGGCTCCACGAGCCTCGAGAGCGTCTTCCGGTCCACCTCGAGCAGCCGTGCGGCCTCGCTCTTGTTCCCGCCCACCATCGTCAGCACGTGCTGCGCGTAGCGCCGGTTCAGCTCGGCGAGCGTGGGCATGTCCGACGCGAGGCCGGCGAGCTTCTTCGGCGCATCCCCGATGGGCTCGGGAAAGTCCGCGGGCCCGAGGACGCCGGTGGTGTTCAGCGCCAGCGCCCGGGCCACGATGTTCTCCAGCTGCCGCACGTTCCCCGGCCAGTCGTAGGCCACCAGCCGCGCCATCGCTTCCTGGGTCACCACCGGACGCGCACCGCCCCGGGCGTGAAGGCCCGCGAAGTGGTCCACCAGCGCCGGGATGTCCTCCCGCCTCTCCCGGAGGGGCGGCAGGTGGAGGTGCACCACGTCCAGGCGGTAGAGCAGGTCCTCGCGGAACTTCCCCTCGGCCACCTGGGCCTTGAGGTCCTTGTTGGTGGCGGCGACGACGCGCACGTCCACCCGGATCGGCGTGCTCTCGCCCACCCGGCGGATCTCCCCCTCCTGCAGCGTGCGCAGGAGCTGGCTCTGGATCTTCGGCCCGATGTCGCCGATCTCGTCGAGGAACATCGTCCCGCCGGTGGCCTCCTCGAAGAGCCCGCGCCGCGCTCCGGACGCGCCGGTGAACGCTCCGCGGGCGTGCCCGAACAGCTCGCTCTCCATCAGCGACTCGGCGATGGCGCCGCAGTCCACCGCCACGAAGCGCCCGGCGCTCCGGGGCGAGCGCTGGTGGAGGCTCCGCGCCACCTGCTCCTTTCCGGTGCCGGTCTCACCGGTGATCAGCACCGGCACGTTGGTCGCCGCCGCCCGGGCCACCTGCTTGTAGACCTCGAGAATGGCCGCGCTCCGGCCCACGAGCTCCTGCTGCTTCACCCGGGCGCGGAGGCTCTTGTTCTCCTCCACCAGCCGTCGCTGCTCGAGCGCGCGCCGGACGATCCGGACGATGGCGTCCACGTCGAAGGGCTTGGCCAGGTAGTCGAAGGCGCCCTTCTGGATGGTGTCCAGCGCTCCCTCGATGTTGCCGAAGGCGGTCAGGACGATGACCGGCGTGTCCGGGTTCCGGGCCAGCGTGGCCCGGAGGACGCGGAGCCCATCGTCCGGATCCGGCATCGCCATGTCGGTGAGCACGACGTCCACCGGCACCGTGCCCTTGAGGATCTCCTCGGCAGCCGGCGCGGAGGCGGCCTCGGACACCTGCCCCAACGGACCCAGGAGCCGCCGCAGCAGACCGCGGGCGTGCGGGTCGTCGTCGACGACCAGGATTCCGGGAAGGCTCATCGCGCCGACACGAGCTCCGCGGGGACGGTCTTCTGCGAGCGCGCGGCCTCGCTCCTCGGGTGATCGACGCTCGGGAACCGAACCGTGGCGGTGGTGCCGCTCCCCGGAGCGCTGCGGACGCGCAGGGTGCCGCCGTGCGCCTCCACCAGCCGCTTGGTGGTCGCCAGCCCCAGACCCTGGCCGGGGAGGCCGCGCGCCTCGGGCGCCCGGAAGAAGGGCTGGTACAGCCTGGCCAGCACCGCCTCGGTCATCCCCGGCCCGTTGTCGGTCACCTCGAGCACCGCCTCGTCACCCTCCCGGCCGGCGTACACCACCACCCGCGCTCCCGGCCGTCCCGCGGAGTACTTCACCGCGTTCGAGATCAGGTTCTGGGCAATCGACTGGACGAGCTGGGCGGGAACGTCGACGGACACCTGGCGGGCGAGCTTCCGCTCGATGAGCACCCCGTTCAGCGCCGCGACCTGATCCTGCTCGAGGAGGATGGCGCTCACCGCGGTGTCCAGCTCGCAGGGCGGTCCCTCGCTCCGCTTGCCGGCGCGGCAGAACCGCAGGAGGGCCTCGACCAGCTCGGCCATCCGCGTGGCGCTGGTCTCGGCGTCGGAGAGCATCTCCTTCACGTCGGGGTCGGTCACCGACTCGGATCGTCGGATCAGCGTCAGGTAGCCGCGCAGCGGGCTGAGCGGTGACACCAGATCGTGCGCCACCCGGCTGGCGAACGCGTCGAGCTCGTGGTTGCGCCGGTCGAGCTCGGCGAGCTGCTGCTGGATGGTGTGCTCCTGCCGCCGGAGCACCCGCACCATCGACGTGCCCACGGCCACCGCGAGCGCCACCGCGGAGAGGGCGACCAGCGCACCGACGAAGGTGGTCTTGGTCCGCAGGCTCTCCCGGCGATGCAGCAGGGCACGGGTCTCCTGCGCATCCTTGTGCGCCAGCTCACCGGCCAGCGCGTTCAGCTGCTCGGCGATCGGGCGAAGCTCGGCCTCGAGGTGCTGCCGCGCGCGCTCGGCCTCGCGGCGGTTGGAGAAGCGCAGCGCCACTCGGGCCGACTGGGCCAGCGCTCGCGCCGTCTCGTCGAACCGCTTCCAGAGCTCCTTTTCGCCCTCGGGGAGCCCCTGGGTGTAGGCGAGGCGGGCCTCCTTCGCGTCGGCGAGCGTCTCCTCCATCCGCGCGTCGGCGAGCTGCCGCGCGTCGTCGTCCGTGGCCCGGATGTGATCGTCCACGGTGTTCTCGAGGACCGCCGCATCCACGCGGATGCGGGCGATCAGCGCCTCTCGCTCGAGCGCGGCGCCGAAGAGCTCGTCGATGCGAGCGTTGGTCCGCAGCTCGTTCCAGAGCGTGAACGCGGTCACCGCGGCCAGAAGGGCCACGACGAAGAAGAACGCCGCGCGATAGCGGCGAAACGACAGCGATCCATTCACGGCGGGGGCGGCATCCTCTCACAGCCGAGGGGCATCCCGGGCCGTGGTTGCAAAGGCACTGTAACGCTGCTGCTGGGGAAAAACTCCCCACGTCTCTGCTCCAACGTGTGGAGCCCGTCCCCAGTCGACACCGCAAGCTCGCAGGAGACGCTCGATTGCGCGACGTGGCACGGCGGGTGCCTATGGTCCGCCCCGCTGTTCCCAACCCAAGGAGCAATCCATGAAGAAGCTGATCGCCGCCCTCGTTCTCGCCACCTCGTTCGCCGCCCTCGCCAACGACGACGCTGCCAAGAAGGACCCGGCGAAGACCGAGAAGAAGTCGACCGAGAAGAAGACCACCGAGACGAAGACCACCGACCCCGCGGCGAAGCCGGCCCCGGCCCCGGCCGCTGCCGAGCCGGCGAAGAAGTAAGCCTTTTCGCAGCTCAGTTGCACACCGGCGGGGTGGGCCTGGCGCAAGCCAGGCTCACCCCGCTGGCACGTTCGGTGCTCTGATTGCGATCGACGCAGCATCTCGCTGTCGTCGTGACGCAGTCGCCCGAGGAGTTCCATTCACATGAAGAAGCTGATCGCCGCGCTGGTTCTCGCCACCTCGTTCGCCGCATTCGCTGACGACGCTGCCAAGTCGGACGCGCCGAAGTCCGAGAAGAAGCACGCCAAGAAGGCGAAGAAGTCCTCGAAGGAGGCTCCGCCTCCCGCTGCCGAGCCGGCTCCCGCGAAGTAACTCCTCGGCGGTCGTTGCGACCGCAAGGGAGCGATGGGGTGTGCAGCACGCAGAAGGAGCGTGCGGCGCGCCCCGTCGTCGTTCCGGAGCACGTGCGCGCCGGCTCGGCCCCTTCAGGACAGCTCGTCCGGCTCGGTGGGCTCGACCAGGTCGTCGTCCGGGGTCCGGGCAGTGGGCCGCGCGGTGAGCCCATCGTCGTCGTCGTCCGGCTCCGGGTCCTCCTCGATGAGGCCCGACTCGGTGATGCGCTCCACGTGGTCCGGCCGGAGGTCGGGCGCGTCCGGGTCCTCCTCGAGGTCCGGTGCCGTCCCGAGGTCGTCGTTGCCGACCTCGAACCGGTCCCCCTCGACCTCGCGTGGGTCGAGCTCGGCGTCGCTCATCAGCTGCGTCTCGCTCGTCGGTTCCCCGTCGACGGGGAGCTCCTGGAGGACGTCCACGGGGTGAGGTCCGGGGCGGTCGCCCTCGTACGGCGTGCTGTCGAGTTCTTCGTCCTGGGAGCTGGGCATGGTGCCGCGGAAGGTGGGCCGCGGCGCGTGGCCTGACAAGCTCAGCCCCCCGCACCAGGGGGACGCCCGCCGATCGGGCTCAGCCGGCGAGGGGGGTGGCGGCCGGGAGCGGCGGCCTGGGATGCACCCAGGCGTCCACCAGGGCGAGCGGCCGGGCCAGCAGCTCACGCCAGACGTACGGGGCACGCCACCGTCCGCCCCCGGCGCGCACGCCGACCGCGTCGATCCCCGCCGCCCGGGCCAGGAACACCGCTCGGGGGAGGTGGAACGCCTGGGTGACGAGGATCGCCCTCTGCACCCCGAACACCCCGCGGGCCCGCCAGCAGCTATCGAAGGTGGAGAGGCCCTCCAGATCCACCGAGATCGCCCGCTCCGGCACGCCACCCTTGGTCAGGTAGCGGCGCATCGAGCGGATCTCGTCGTGATACGGGTCGGTGTTGCCGGTCAGGAGCAGCCGCTCCACCCGGCCGGTCCGCCAGAGCAGCATCGCCGCCTCCAGCCGTTCCGCGAGGATGGGGGAGGGCTCTCCACCGGGGGCCAGGCCCGCCCCGAAGACGATTCCCCAGGGCACCGCCGGTGCCGCCTCGGGCGAGACCACGTGCCGCCGGGTGGTCAGCTCGATGTACGTGGTCGGGACCACCGCCGCGACGAGCAGCAGGGCGAATCCCAGGGCCAGGCTTTTCCTCATGCGGCGCAGGGGGACCTCCGGAGTGCACGGTGGTTGATTCCGGGGCCACCGGGCTGTAAGGGGCCCCCCCGACCTCCCATGGCCAGCCTTCGAGACATACGGAAGCGCATCCGGTCCGTGAAGAGCACGCAGAAGATCACCAAGGCGATGAAGATGGTCTCCGCGGCCAAGCTCCGCCGGGCCCAGAACGCCATCGTCGCCGCGCGCCCGTACGCGCGGGCCCTGGACCAGATGATCGCGGATCTCGTGTCACGGAGCGAGGGGATCTCCCACCCGCTGCTCTCCTCCCGTCCGGTTCGCCGGGTGGAGATCCTCGCCATCACCTCTGACCGTGGCCTGGCCGGGGGCTTCAACGCGAACGTCATCCGTCGCGTGGCGCGCTTTGCCTACGAGCGCGACCGCTCCACGAGCCTCCGGCTCACCACGGTGGGCCGGAAGGGCCTGGACGCGTTCCGCCGCCGCCATCTGGAGATCCGCAAGGACCACGCGGGGTTCTTCAACCGCCTGAGCTACGAGAGCGCCCGGGAGCTCGCCGAGGAGCTGACGGTCGAGTTCCTGGAGGACCGGGTGGACCAGGTGCTGCTGGCCTACAACGAGTTCGTCTCCGCCATCACCCAGCGCGTGGTGCTCACGCCGCTCCTGCCGTTCGAGCGGCCCGAAGCCGAGGGCCAGGCCGCCGGGCTCCGCTCGCTGATCGACTTCGAGTACGAGCCCTCGAAGCAGGCGGTGCTGGACCGGCTGGTCCCCCAGGCGGTGGCCACCCGCGTCTACCGCGCGCTGCTCGAGTCGGTGGCCTCCGAGCATGGGGCGCGCATGAGCGCGATGGAGAACGCGACCAACAACGCCGAGGACGCGATCTCCCGGCTGACCCTGAACTACAACCGGACCCGGCAGGCGGCGATCACCAAGGAGCTGATGGAGATCGTCTCCGGCGCCGAGGCGCTGAAGTAGCGCCGGACCTCCCGAGAAGAGAGCAACGACCAGACATGACCGCGACCGTACAGAGCCAAGGCAGGGTGACCCAGGTCCTCGGACCCGTGGTGGACGTGGAGTTCCCGCCCGGCGACCTCCCGGAGATCTACACCGCCCTCCGCGTGACCAATCCCTCGCTGGGGAAGGAGGAGGGGAATCTCGTATTGGAGGTCGCGCAGCACCTCGGCGAGAACACCGTCCGCACCATCGCCATGGACTCCACCGACGGCCTCGGCCGCGGGGTGCCGGTGCGCAACACCGGATCGCCCATCGTGATGCCGGTGGGCAAGGCGACCCTGGGCCGGATCCTGAACGTGGTTGGCGAGCCGGTGGACGAGCGGGGTCCGGTGAAGGCCACCGAGTACTGGCCCATCCACCGCCCGCCCCCGTCGTTCACCGACCAGGACGTGCGGGTGCAGATCTTCGAGACCGGCATCAAGGTGGTGGACCTGCTCTGCCCCTACACCCGCGGCGGCAAGACCGGCCTCTTCGGCGGCGCCGGCGTGGGCAAGACGGTGCTCCTGACCGAGCTCATCCGGAACGCGGCCATCGAGAAGGGCGGCTTCAGCGTGTTCGCCGGGGTGGGTGAGCGGACCCGCGAGGGGAACGACCTCTACAAGGAGTTCCGCGAGGGCGGCGTCATCAACCTCGACGAGCTGGAGAAGTCCCAGGCGGTTCTGGTGTACGGGCAGATGAACGAGCCGCCCGGCGCCCGCGCCCGGGTGGGACTGTCGGCGCTGACCATCGCCGAGTACTTCCGCGACGTCGAGGGCCGGGACGTGCTCCTCTTCGTCGACAACATCTTCCGCTTCACCCAGGCGGGCTCCGAGGTCTCGGCGCTCCTCGGCCGCATCCCCAGCGCGGTGGGTTACCAGCCGACGCTGTCCACCGAGATGGGCGACCTCCAGGAGCGCATCACCTCCACCGCCAAGGGCTCGGTGACCTCGGTGCAGGCCATCTATGTGCCCGCCGACGACCTCACCGACCCCGCGCCGGCCACCACCTTCGCCCACCTCGACGCGACGACCGTGCTCAGCCGGCCCATCTCCGAGCTGGGCATCTACCCGGCGGTGGATCCGCTCGACTCCACCAGCCGCATCCTCGACCCGAACATCGTCGGCGCCGACCACTACGCAGTGGCCCGGAAGGTCCAGGGCATCCTGCAGCGGTACAAGGAGCTGCAAGACATCATCGCCATCCTCGGCATGGATGAGCTCAACGAGGACGACAAGCTGGTCGTCGCTCGTGCCCGGAAGATCCAGCGCTTCCTCAGCCAGCCGTTCTTCACCGCCGAGGTCTTCACCGGCAAGCCGGGCCGGTACGTGAAGCTCACCGACACCATCCGCGGCTTCAAGGAGATCGCGGACGGCCTCCACGACGACATCCCCGAGCAGTACTTCTTCTATGCCGGGGGCATCGAGGAGGTCGTGGAGGCGGCGAAGAAGGCGGCGGCCTGATCCGCTGCCCGCGGCGCGCGCCCGTGAGGATCGGCCGGTGCGAGATCACCCTGGCGCTCCTGCTGGTGCAGACGGTCCTGACGGGACGGGCCGCCGCGCAGGAGACGGGTCAGAGCCGTGGCCGTGCCTCGTCCAACGCCGAGTACGGCATCGTGATGCGCATCGAGGGGGAGGGGAAGTGCCGGATCGAGGTGACGCGGGACACCGACGTCGCGTGGACCCTGCCTCGGTGCCTGGGGACGGTGGACGATCTGTATTTCGTCAGCAACTCCGGCGAGAGGTTCTGGGTCCTGGCCGCCCTTCCGAAGTCGCTGCCTCCGCCTCCCTCGGCCGCGGTGGAGGCGAAGAAGGGATCGTCGAAGAAGAAGCCTCCGTTCGATCCCCATGGTCCGGTGACGGTGGCCTCCCTGTACGACCGGCTGGGCAACGTCATCGCCCAGCGGAAGCTTCAGGATTTCCTCGGCAGGAGCGCGCACCGGAAGCTGAGGAAGCTGGACCGGCGGTTCGTCTGGCTCGAGGGCGTGCTCGGGATTCCGGGCAAGGAGCCGCGGGTGAACGACCGGAACCAGGTGGAATTCGAGACCGTCGAGCCGCGGACCTGGCGGCTCGACTTCCAGGAGTGAGTGCCCGATGGCCAAGCTGAACGTCGATATCGTTACCCCCGAGCGGCGGCTGATCTCCACGCACGCCGATGAGGTCGTGGCCCCCGCCGCCGAGGGACTGTACGGCGTGCGTCCGGGACACAGCCCGTTCCTCTCCACCCTCTCTCCCGGCCCGTTGACCGTCCGCGACGGCACGAACACCCAGGCCTGGTTCGTGGCCGGCGGCTTCGTCGAGGTGCAGAACGACACCGTGCTGGTGCTGGCTGACCACGCGGAGCCCGCAGCCTCCATCGATCTGGAGAGCGCGACGGCGGCGCTCCGCGAGGCCGAGCAGCGCCTGGCAGCCCTCGGGCCGGGCGATCCGAAGACTCCGGCGGAGACCGCGCGCGTGCAGCGGGAACGGGCACGGGTGGCTGCTGCACGCGCCGGCGGGCGCTGATGCGGGGCACCGGGCGGGTCCGATGAGCTTCGCCGGCCTGCGCAGACGGTCGTGAGCCCGAAGCCCCTCGAGCTGTTCCATCGACTCGACGAGCCCCGGTCGGCCCGGGTTCGGCGCTGGGTCGTCGATCATGGACTGCTCGAGGTGGTGCGGTTCCGGAACGTCGTCTACCCGGAGGCGGCGTCGGACTTCGCCGCGCGGGGTGGCGCCGAGACCCCCGCGCTTTGGGACGGCGAGCGGCTGTTCACCGGTGCGGAGCTGATCGTCGCCCGGCTCCAGGCGGTGCTGGACATCGGTCGCTCCTGAGCCCGAGCTCCGGAGCTGGCGCGGCCTGTGGCGACCGAAGGCCGGGCGAGCTGCTCCGGCCGCGACCGGCGGCCTCGAGCATCCGCGATGCTCCGGCGTAGGACCGGCGTTGGTGGTCTCTGTCACGCAGCCGACGGCCTCGCCGGCGGGCCCCCTGTGGCCCGCGAGTGCGTCGGGCGATGCGCATCGCGCGTGCTGACCCCATCTTCGTTCCCGGCGCCCGGGGCGCCGTGGCCTGTCGAGCGGAGGTGAGGCGTGGAACTCGGAGAGCAGCGGCTGGACGAGGCTCAGCTGCGGAACATGTCGACGGTGGAGCTGGTCCGGCATGCGATCCTCGAGATGAAGCTCCTGGTTCGGGCCGAGGCGCTGCACGCCCGGACCGAGCTGAAGGAGGAGCTCAGGGAGGCGCGGACCGCCGGCATCCTCTTCGGCGGAGCTCTGTTCCTCGCTCCGGCGGGGCTGGCCGTCGCCCTGATGGCCATCGTCCTCGCGCTTCCGGAGCCGCGGTGGATCCCGGCACTGGTGCTCGGCGCGGTGGTTCTCGGCCTGGCCGCGCTCCTCGCCTTCTTCGCGATGAGGAAGATGCCGAAGCGGCCGCTGGCGCGCACCCGCGACCGGCTGAAGCTGGACTGGATGCTGACCCGGGAGGAGCTGCAGTGAGCTCCGTCGAGGAGCCCCAGGTCGCGAAGACCGCGGATCGCCTCCGCGACGAGTTCCTGGTCACCCTCCGCGAGCTCGACCGCCGCGCCCAGCGCGCGCTGGACGTGCGCGGGTTGATCAGAGACAACCGCCGGGTGCTCATCGCCGCGGGCGCGGGGCTTGCCGCGGTCATGGTGGTCATCATCGGCGCGAGCGTGGCGCTCTCCCGCTCGCGGCAGTCCCGGTTCCCCGAGCGCCGGATCGAGGGGCTGCGCCGTGCCCGGGAGAACCCGGACCGGCTCGCCACGCGCGCCCAGGCCCTGCCGCGTCCCCTGGGCGTGCTGGTCTCCCTCCTCAAGGTCGCGGTGCTGGTCGCGGGAACGCAGCTCGTCCGCCGGAGCGTGCGGCGCGCGCTCTCCGCCGGGGGCTGACCCGGGGAACCGAGACCGGCAGAGAGGCCCGGCCGGTCTCTGCGGTCAGCGCGGCAGTCAGCGTGCGGGCTCGTCGGCCCGCGTCGAGGCGACCGCGCGCAGCTTCCAGCCCTGCGGGGTGCGCTCCCAGCTCTCGAGCCAGGCGAACACCGTGCGATCCACCGAGCCGTCGGTCACGCTCCGGGTGATCACCTCCTTGCGGACGGCCACCGAGCCCCAGGTCCCGTCGGCCGAGACCCACGCCTGAGGCGGCTGGAGGTCGTCCCACCGATCGAAAGTGACGCGTCCGAAGTACTGGGCGAAGTGGTCCCTCATCTCCGCGACGCTGACGGTCCGGATCTCCCCTCGATCGAGCATCAGGAACCCCTCGGCGGTCATGGCGGCGATGGGGTCAGGGTTCCGGGCGAGATGCGCCTCACGCTCGACGGCGTGCGCGGCGAGGAGCGAGCGTCGTGCGTCCTCTCCGGTCGGGACGGGCGGGGCGGTGGCACAGCCGACGAGCAGGAGGAGTCCGATTGTTCGCATGGCAGGAGCGATGCTGCCGCGAACGCCCACCGGTGCGCCCTGCCGCCTGCTGCGACGGCGGACCGGCTCACTGACTCGGAGGACGGATTCCCAAGTGTCGCGCCAGCAGCGCGAGCTGGGTCCGGTTCTCCTGCCGGAGCTTGCGGTACAGGCTCGAGACGTGGGCCTTCACCGTGCGCTCGGTGATCTGCAGGCTGACAGCGATGTCCCCGTTGTCCGCGCCCGCGGCCACCCAGGCCAGGACCTGACGCTCCCGGGCGGAGAGGGGCCGCAGCTGCTCGTGCTCCGGAGCACGTGTCGCCTGGAACACGGTGCTCAGCATGTGGGCGGACACCGCGCGCTCGCCGCGGGCGAGCAGCTCGAGGGTGTGGAGAACGTCGGAACAGATGCTGGTGCGAGCGTCCAGGTAAGCGGCTGCTCCAGCGGCAATACAGCGGTCGAGCGCTCCCGCCCCGTCGCCGTACGCCAGAACCTGGAGGTTCGGGTGGAACTGGCGGGCTTCGGCGAGGGCCGCCACCCCGTCATCGTCGTCGAGGGTCACGTCCACGCAGGCGATCTGCGGCTGCTCCTGGGCGAGACCCGAGAGGAACGAGTCGGCCCCGCTGTGCCGGCCGACGACGACGTATCCCGACTCGGTGAGCACGCGCGCCAGCGCGTCACCTCGGAGCAGCTGGCCATCCAGGAGCGAGACGCGCACGCTCCCCCCGTGTTCCATCGTCACCACCGACCTCCGGACCCATCGGAAACCGCTGCGGGTCGCCGGGTCAGAAGTCAGCCGCGTTGCCCCGAAGGTCAACCGCCGGTCGCAGCAGGGTGTCCGGAGTCCGTCAGCGCGAAGCAGGCGAGCGGCCGACCGAAGTCGGCGGTGAACCCACATGGGGGAGGTGCGATAATGAACAGAGCAAACCGTGGACAGGTCCGCATCCTCGATCCTCCTGGCGGTCTCGCTGCTCGCTTCACCCGTCCTTGCTGAAACAGGAACTGGAGTTCAGCCGAGCGCACCGGTTGCGCAAGAGGCGAACGTCGCTGTCCCGGTGGATCCACCGGAGGTCGGCATCCCGTTCGGCTGCGGCATGTCGTTCCCGGTGAGCCAGGTCCACAACGTCGGCAGCCACGTCGGAAACGACACCTGGGCCTGGGACTTCCGCATGCCCGAGGGCACGCCGGTGGTCGCCGCGCTCGATGGCGTGGTGCGGCTTGCGCGCGGAGACAGCGACGAGGGCGGATGTGACCCGGCGATGGCTCGCAGGGCCAACTACGTCGTCATCGAGAGCGCGGGAAACATCGAGACGCAGTATCTCCACTTCTCCGCGGTGAGTGTGATCCCGGGCCAGCACGTGCGCCGGGGCGATCTCCTCGGCTACTCCGGGAAGACCGGCTGGGCCTGTGGCGCGCACCTGCATTTCAAGGTCGCGACCCCCACCTCGGCGGGCTGGAACAATCCATCGATGGAGGCGCGGCTCCTGGGCTACGGCGACCCGGCGCTCGAGGCGTGGGTGTCGAGCCCGCCGTGCACCGCGCCGCTCGAGGTGGCGACGCAGCGGCCGCCTCCAGCCGTGCGCCAGGGTGATCCGGTCGTGCAGTCACCGGGAGAGGTGAACCCACCGGCGCTCTCCGCGGCCGGCAGCGCCGGGGAGGCGGCGATCAGCGTCGGCGGACGGTCCACGTCGGGTGGAACCGCCGAGCCCTCCGGCTCGACGGCGGGGGCCCCGGCCAGCGGAGGTCCATTCGGGGAGGTTCCGCTCTCCGGCACCGGCGTTCCCTTCCTGCCCTCGATCCCGCCCGAGCCAGCCGAGGGTCCGCTGGCCCCGGCTCCGGAGAGCGCCTCGCCCACACCGCCGCGGCCGACGCACCCGACCGCCGCAGCGCCGGCAGCGGACACCCCGCCGCGCGCCACCGAGACCGAGCTGCTCGAGGACGCAGAGGCCGCACCCGCGCGTCACTGAGCGCCGCGAGGCCGAGCTCCTGAGCGACGGGAGGCGGCCTCCAGGTACCTGCTTCCAGGTCCCCTCCCAGGTGCCAGACACCTCGTGACGGATCCCCTTCCCGTCGAAGAGGTGCCCGCAGCACTCGAGGCGCCCTCTCTCCGGCGGAGAAGCCGGCGCTCTCCGCACCGGCGCGCTCACAGGCAAGCCCGCCTGGCCGATGCAGGGCGAGCCGCGCGACACCGAAGCCGAGCCGCACGAGGAAGGGCCGCCCCGGCGCACCGCCGAGTCGGAGCCCCGCCATCGCCGGCGCAGGTGTCCGACTCGCCGTCTCCGTCTCGAGGCGAGCCATGCGATCCGGAAGTCGAAGCTTCTCGCGACGTGAGACCGCGCCGGCGCGTCTGGACAGGGTTCCGAGGCCCAGCTCGTCGCCGCGGAGCTCCGCGCATCGGACATCGGTGGAACGCCAGAGGCAATAGCCACAACCTAGAACCCGAGTGCGAGTCCGGCGCTCAGAAGTGCCTGAACCGCCGTCATCGGGTTTCACCGGAGATGCAGGTTGTTGCTATTGCCTCTGGGCGTTTGACGCCGCGGCCCGGCGCGCCTCGCGAAGTGCGGACGGCCTGCGAGCTCGTCGCTGCCCCGCGGCTCAGGCCTTCGAGTCCGGTTCCACGAGCTGTCTCGCCGCCTCGCGCGGCTTCTCCAGCGCCCGGTCCACCTCGACACGGAGATCGGCGTTCACTCCGTCGACCGCCCGCAGGAACGACGCCTCGCCCGCGCGCGCGAGCGCCGCCGCGACGCCGGCGAGGGTGAGACCGGCGATGACCGTCCCGGCCACCGTCCACAGCAGCGCCAGCACGCCGGCATTCAGGAAGTAGCCGCCCGGCAGCCACTGCCCTTCCCAGTACGCCCGCGCGACGCGGTAGCCCACGTGACCGACGAGCCCGAGCAGCGGCAGCTGCACCAGCGGCACGAGCAACAGCCGCGCCCAGCGCCACCACCCCTGCACCGCCCCGTCGAGCATCGGCCCGGTCACCTCGCGCCAGGCCAGCGCGCGAGCGCCGGCGAGCCGGGCCACCCACGCCGGATGCTCCGGCAACCCGGTCACCTCGGCGGGAAGCCCCGACTCGGCGGCGATCGCCCGTGCCGGGGCGAGCGCCTGGCGCGCCAGCGCATCGAGCGCCCCGTCCGACGACGCCACCACCCGCTCCGCCGCCGCCTGCCGCCCCCGCGACTGCACCTCGTCCAGCACCGCACCGGTCGCCGCCACCAGCAGCCCCGCCGGGAGGCTCGCCTGCGACGCCAGCGCTGCCCCGGCAAGCCCTCCCGACCCCCATCCCGACAGGCGCAGCCCCCAGCCGATCGGCCCGGTGAGCCGCCCCGCTGCCTGACGCCGCACGCTCTGGCGGAGGAAGCCGCCGGCGCCGCCGAGCCGCACACGGAAATCGTCCCCGAGCGGCGAGCGCACCTCGGCGAGCCCCATCTCGAGCGCCTTGCGCACCTCGCCGCGCGCCTCCTCGGTCACCCTCAGCGCCTCCGCCACCCGGGCGCGGATCTGACCGAACAGCGCCTCGGCATTCCGCCGGCGAAGCTCGGTGGCGACTCCGGCCTCGGCGAGGCTGCGCAGCTGCGCCGTGAGCGCCTGCCAGTCGTCGTCCAGCGGCTCGCCCAGCCGTGCCTTCAGCGCGCTCACCACGAACACCGGGGGCGGCTCGGCGAGGCCCAGCTCCGACTGGAGCACTCTTCCGACCTGCTCGCGCAGCGTCGCCCTGGCCTCCGGTCCCAGCTGGTCCGCGAAGTTCACCACCCCGAGCAGCGCCCGGCGTCGGCCGAAGGGGCGGAGCGCCTCCGAGGGTCGCGCCTCGGCAACCGAACCGCGGTGGAACACCACCAGCGCCGCGTCCACCTGGTCGAGCACCGCCACCGCCGCCGCGGCGTTCTCCCGGGCCACGGAGTTGAGGTCGGGCGTGTCGACGAACACCTGGCCGGACCACGCGCTCCCCGCCTCGGTCAGGTACCGCACCACCCGCGGCACGACCGACCCGAGGGTGCCCAGGTCCGCGTCGGACGGGGCGTAGGCCACCGCCTCGCTCGAGGTGGGCCGATCCACTCCCTCGCGGGCGAGCACCGTTCCGGCCAGCGCGTTGAGCAGGGTGGACTTGCCGGCTCCCGTCGAGCCCACCAGCGCGATGCGCAGCGGCCGCTCGGCGAGCGCACGGGTCCGGGCATAGTCCTCGGCGAGCCGCTCCAGCAGCGCACGGGCATCGGCCAGCGCCGGGAGCTCGCACGCCAGCTGAAGCCGGGACCGGACCAGCTCCGGCTCGGGCAGCGCGGCCGGCGGCGCCTCGTCCTGCTTCGCCCGTCGGAACCACCTCATGCGTCGCCTCCCTCCAGCTGATCCGCGGCCCTGGAGAACGCGGCCGCGGCGGTCTCGGCGGCCGTCACCTGAGAGTCGAGCCGCTGGAGCAGCGCGCCGAAGAGCCTCGCCTCGAGCGCCCGACCCAGCGAGCCGCCGTGCTGCTCCGACCACGTGCGCACCACCTCGCCGCGCACTCCGCTCCCCAGCAGATCCACGAATCGCTCCAGCAGCGGCGTGGTGAGCAGCGTCCCCACCCACACCACCGCGTCGTGGCCGATGCCACCGGTGGCCACCGTCACCACCGCCGCGGCGCTCGCCGGCACCGAGTAGACCAGCGTCGCCAGCGCCTGGATCGCTCCCTCCTGGAACCCGCCAGGGAGATGGCTGCGCACCAGCTCGCGGCATCGGGCCAGCAGCTGCGCGCGGTCCTCCCTCAGCGAGGCGTCCTCCACCAGCGGGCCGGGAGCCTGGAGCGCGGCGAGGGTGCGGAGGCCGAGCGCCTCGCCCAGCGCCTCGCGCGTGCCCGGGTCCCCGCGCCAGGCGCCCAGCTCGGGACCGAGCGACTCCACCAGCTGCCGCACGCCATCGCGCAGCGCCGCGTCGGTGGCAGCCCCCGCCGTCGCCTCCAGCGCCTCGGGCTGGGACGGGCTGAACGAGGAGCGGAGCTTGCGGCCCACCGCGCCCAGCGCCGCGGCGAGCCCCCGAAACGGCCGGCGGATCCACCGATTGACCGGGCTGCGCGCGTCCAGCTCGTCGCGGAAGGCCTCGAGCAGCACGTCGGCGGGGACCGCCCGGAGCGCTGCTCGCGCCCCCACCTCGGCCAGCCCGTGACGGAGGCGAGTCCGCAGCCGCTCCGGCTCGCTCGCGAGCGCTCGCACCTGGGTCGCCAGCTCCCGGAGCTCGGCGCCGGCATCGCGCAGCGCGGCGGCCCGTGCGCGGGTGCGGAGCGACGCTCCGCGCTCGGGGTCCCCGAGCAGCTCTCCGAGCCCGGGCCCGCCGTCCACTGCCTGGACCGAGAGTCGTCGCCGGCCCGCCTCCACCTCGGGGTCGTGCGGGCTCCGGTAGCGCGCGAAGGGCGGAGCGCCCACGTCGGCGGCGAGCTTGTCCAGGTGGGCACGCACCGTCTCCAGCTCGGGCGCCTCGTTGTACACCACCACCCACGGACGGCCGCGGCCCACGGCTTCACGCACCACGTCCACCAGCGCGGCGTTCTGGTAGGTGTGGCGGGAAACGACGAAGACCAGGACGTCGACGGTGAGGAGCAACGCCTCGCTCCGCAGCCGGTTCTGGCGGACCACGCTGTCGAAGTCCGGCGTGTCCACGAGGACCAGTCCCGGCGGCAGCGTGGGAGTCGAGGTCAGGAAGAGGCGTCCGGGTGGACCCGGCTCGGTCACCGGCGCCCGTGCCCCGGGTGGCACGAGCACCACCTCGTAGCGTGCGGAGAGCGCCTCTCGCCCCGGACCGCTCGCGGTCTCCGGCGTGGCCGCGGCGAGACACTGCTGGGTGAGGCCGCCCTCGGCCCGCGCCGGCGAGAGATTCGCCCCCACCAGGGTGTTGAAGAGCGTGGACTTCCCCACGTTGTTCGGGCCGGCCACCGCGACCAGGAGCAGCGGAGCGTCGCTCGACAGGCGCGGCAGGAGATCCCGCACGATTCGCGTGTGCACCCGCCGTGCGAGCGCCCGGGTCTCGGTTCCGGCCGCGTCGGGCAACCGATCGGTGGCCGCGGCGACCTCGCGGAGCGCCTCCACCAGCGCCGGGGTGTGGGGTTCAGTGGTCACGGCGGCTTTGGTGCTAGCATCCCGGAGGGTGTCGATGGCGCCTCGTTCGGGCCTGGTCCTGCTGCCGGACAGCTCCGGTCTCAGGGACCGGGTGACAGCTGCCCTGCTCGGGAGCGATGTGGAGTTCTGGCCCGCGGGTCGGATCGCCGACGCGAGCTACGTCGTGGTCGACCTGACCGTCCCCGAAGCGGACGAGCTCCTCCAGTGCGTGACGCAGGGCGGGGATCACGCGGTGCTCGCGCTGGTCGACCAGGGCGTGCTCCGGCGCCGCTCGATGGCCGGCATCCCGGCCGATGCGCTGATGACCGTCGGACAGCTCGAGAGCGAGCTCCGGTGGCGCCTGGAGAAGGCGCGCGAGCGGCACGCCCTCGATCTCCAGTCGCGCATCCAGCAGCGCAATCTGGACCTGCTGCTCGAGCTCACCGCCCGGTACGCGGAATCGACCGACGTGGACGCGCTGCTGCACGACGTCACCCGGCGGCTGGCGGAGATCCTGGGCATCCCACGCGCGAGCCTGCTCCTCGACGACGGCGCCGGCTCGGCGGTGGTGGTCGCCGCCAGCGACGCGCCGGACATCAAGAATCTGCGGATCGAGATGGACCGCTACCCCGAGGTGCGACAGTGCCTGCGCACGGGGCTGGCCACCGTGGTGGAGGACGTCCCGAGCCACCCGCTCCTCGAGGGGATGCATGAGCGAGTCGCCGCCGCGGGGGTGCGCTCGATCGCCGCTCTCCCGTTGAGCGTGCAGGGCAAGGTGCTGGGCGTGCTCCTGGTGCGCGCCTCGGGCACTCGTCCCGCCTTCACGCCCGCCGAGGTGGCCTTCCTGGCCACGGTGGGCCACGCGACCGCGGTGGCGCTGCGGAACGCACACCTCTTCGAGTCCGTCCGCGGCGAATCCGAGCGCGAGAAGTCCGCCCGCCTCGTCGCGGAGCAGAAGGCCGCGGAGCTCCAGCGCTACCAGGCCTTCTTCGCCCACGTCTCCGAAGGCATCGCCATCCTCGACGGGAAGGGTCGGGTGCTGCTCCTCAACCCGGCCGGCGCCGGCATGCTCGAGGTGGATCCGGCCCAGCTCGAAGGGCGCCACGTCGAGGACCTGACCGGGGCACTGGGCGCCGAGGCGCTCACCGCGCTGCTCTGCGCCGTGGCTCGGGGCGAGGTCCAGCGCGACGTGGACGTGCAGGCCCGCACTCCGTTCAGCCGTCACCTGACGCTCTCGGTGAGCGGCGCGCCCCTGCGCGAGGGAGACGCCGCGGCCATCCTCAGCTTCCGTGACGTCACCGAGCCTCGGCGTATCGAGAACGAGCTGCGCCGGACCAAGGAGTTCCTGGAGAAGCTGGTCGACAACACCGTGGACGCGGTGGTGGCCATGGACATGAAGGGCCGCTTCGTCCTCTTCAACAAGGGCGCCGAGGCGCTCACCGGCTATTCCGCCCAGGAGGCGCTCGCGCGGCTCAGCGCCGCGGACTTCTTCGTCGGCGAGGGCGTGGGCGCGGAGCTCCTGGAGCGGATGCGCTCTTCCGAGCACGGCGGCCCGGGCCGGCTGGCGCTCACCCGCCAGGCGGTCGTCACCAAGTCCGGGGAGCGGGTCCCGGTGAACATGACCGGTTCCATCCTCTACGAGGGCGCGCGCGAGGTGGCCACGGTGGGCATCCTCCGCGACCTGCGTGACCGGGTGCAGCTCGAGCGCAAGCTCTCCGACGCCACCCTGCGGCTGGAGCGCAGCGAGCGGAGCGCGGAGATGATCGCCCTCGCCGGCACGGCGGCCCACGAGCTGAACCAGCCGCTGACCTCCGTGCTCGGCTACGCCGAGCTCCTGAAGCGGAAGCTCGGGCCGGACGACTACGCCTGGGCCAAGGTGGACATCATTCACAAGGAGGCCGAGCGGATGAAGGAGATCGTCCGGAAGATCGGCCGGATCACCCGCTTCGAGACCAAGGCCTACGTGGGAGAGGCCCGCATCCTGGACCTGGAGCGGGCCTCGGACGAGGACGGCGCCCCGGTCTCGAAGGGTGAGGCCTGACCGCGCGACTCACCCGTTTTGGTCCCGCTGTGAGTTGTCCCGTGGGCCAAAAATATGGAGAGTTTGCGCGTACTTCCCTACCTCGTATTCTTGACAGGTTGCTCAGTGCGGGACGTAGGATGCACCTTCACGTCCCCCTGAATTCCAGGGTTCCAGCGTGACCCGGCGGTCCGAGGCGACCGTCGTGGTGCGCTGGCCAGTTCGGAGGCATCGATGACCGTGGGGCTCCTGACCAAGCTGACGCTGCTCGCCGCCGAGGCGACCGCGTCCGGCTCCTTCTTCGACCAGATGGCCGCGCGCTTCCGCGCCGGCAAGAGCGGCATGTACCCCATCGCCATCTGCGGCGTGATCGCCCTGGCGATCATCATCGAGCGGATAGTGGTGCTCTTCTTCTCCGCGCCGATCAACAAGGACGGCTTCCTGCGGGGGCTGAAGAAGCACATCTACGCCGGTGACCTGGACAAGGCGATCAACTACGTGGCCGGCCAGAAGAGCACCCCGCTCACCAACGTGGTGAAGGCGGGTCTGATGAACGTGCCCAAGGGCGAGGACGAGGTGCAGGCGGCCCTGGACGAGGCCAGCCTCCGCGAGACGCCCAAGCTCGAGGCCCGCACCGGCTACCTGGCGATGCTCGGGAACGCGGCGATGCTCGCCGGACTCCTCGGAACGGTGAACGGTCTGATCCAGTGCTTCGAGGCCGTGGCCCACGTGAACCCGGCGGACAAGGCCACCATCCTCTCCCAGGGCATCTCCGAGGCGATGAACTGCACCTTCTTCGGGCTGCTCATCGCCATCCCGGCGCTGATCATGTTCTCGGTCCTCAACGGTCGGACGCAGAGCCTGATCAACGACATCAACGAGACCAGCGTCTCGGTGCTGAACCTGGTGGTGAACAACAAGGACAAGTTCAAGAACCTGACCGTCTCCGCAGGACGCGACGAGGACTAGCGGCCTCGTCGACTCCCACGCCACACCCTAGAGACCGGAGAGAGCGCGCATGGCCGGCGGGATGGACCTCGGTGATGCCAAGGGCCCCAAGAAGCCCTTGGACGCCACCATCAACCTGGTCCCCTTCATCGACCTGATGGCAGTGACCATCAGCTTCCTCATCATGACCGCAGTGTGGACGCAGATCGGGCGCCTCCAAGTCTCCGGTGGCGGCGGCGACGGCGACCCCACGCCGGAGAAGGACGACAAGACCGTCCCGGTGACGCTGCTCCTCTCGGAGAAGGACCTCCGGCTCACGGTCGGCACCACCAGCTTCGACCCCATCCTCATCGTCCGGGACGCCAAGCAGCAGATCGACCTCACCAAGCTCTCCGAGCGTTTCAAGGACGTGAAGGAGAAGCTCGGCCCCGACCAGACGGCGATCACCGTGCAGACCGAGGACGCGGTCCGTTACGAGGACCTGGTGCACGTCATCGACGAATGCATCGGTGACGGCTTCCCCTCGGTGTCGGTCGCGCCCGTGAGTACCTGACCATGGCCATCGAAACCCCGGGCAAGCGCTTCGGCAAGCGCCTCAGGAAGTCGAAGGTCTTCGGGCATGGACATGCCGCGCACAAGTCCACCAACGCGGATCTCCTGATCACGCCACTGGTCGACATGTTCGTGATCATCGTGCTCTTCCTGATCGCCAACTTCTCGGCGACGGGAGAGATCCTGAACATGACCAAGGACATCCAGCTGCCCACCGCCACGCACGTGGACGAGCTGGAGCTGGCGCCGGTGATCATGGTCAGCAACGACGACATCATCATCAACGGCATCTCGGTGGCCCGGGTGGCCGACCTCTCGCGGGACGACTACGTCACCATCCCCGCGCTGGAGGAGAAGCTCCGCGAGCAGAAGAAGGAGACCGAGGAGCTCCACGCCCTGGCCAACGACGGCACGGCCTTCAAGGGCGTGGTGAACATCCAGGGGCACAAGGACGTGCCCTTCCGGATCATCAAGCGGGTGATGTTCAGCTGCCAGGGCGGCGGCTACGGGAACATCAACTTCGCGGTGCTCCGCGGCGCCACCGGCGAGGGCGGCGAGAAGACCGCCGCGCTCAAGTAGACCGCTCCCGCGGTCACCCTACAGCGAGCGCCAGTCGAGCCGGGTCGGCCGGGGCCGGCCTTCCTGCAGCTCGGCCCGGTGAAACGCGGTGGCGGCCGAGATGAGGTGGACGATCCAGCCGAAGAACCCCGCGCTGCCGATCCACAGCGCCGGGGTGATGATCAGCCAGAACAGCCCCCGAAGAACCTCGCGGTTGTAGATCTGCCCGAGCCCGGGAATCAGGAACGAGAGCAGCGCGGCAACGGCGGGACGAGACATGGTGTCGGCTTCCTCCGACCGGGGAGACGCTGGAGGCGTCCACCGATTGCAGGTCGGCTGCAGCGACAGCGGAATCCTGGGGCGAGCCGTCAGGTCTCCAGCGCCCGGGCGGGCGTCGCGGCCGGGGCATGGGCATGGGCGTGCTTGAGAAGCCAGTCACGCACCGGTGGCCCACCGAACCGCGCCAGGGCAGCTGCCACGCCGAAGCGGGCCACGCGGGCGACGGCCACCGCGCCGAGGAAGGGGCCGATCGACACGCCGACCAGGCCGCTGCCGATGGTCGCGAGCTTGAACGCCGGCACCACCATGCAGACCACGGCGAGGGACCACCAGTTCCGGCTGAGCAGCTCGGCCAGCGTGCCATGCACGTCGAACCAGTCGGTCCACCGCGACCCGGCCGCGAGGAGCACCGCGAGCACGCCCGCCACCGCGGCCCTCTGCCGGGCGGCAGAGCGCTCTCGCCAGCCCTGGAGCGCGGTCAGGACCGCGACGATGGCCGCAAGCCCGGCGAGGACCAGGAGCGCCTTCCGGAGCCAGTCTGGCCCGAGGTCCAGCCGGAGGTTGGGGTCCACGTGGATGAGCTGGAGGCCCCCGCGCATGGCCGCCCCGATGGCGTACCCCAGCAGGCTTCCGCCGATGGAGGCCACCGCTCCCCAGAGGGTCAGGCGGAACCAGCGGTGCGGGGCCGCGATGATCATCGGGATCAGCAGGACGAAGGGCGGGACGGGGAAGAACGCCGAGTCGATCGCCGCGACGACCAGCAGCGCGCTGAATGCGGCCGGGGTGTTCGCATACGACTCGACCCGGGAGTACATCCGGCCGGACCAGGCCCGTGCCCGTCCCCACGGCGTCGCTGGGAGATGACGTTCGGTGTCGGAACTCATGCGGGAATCGGCCGGCACCCTAGCAGGAAGGCCCCCGGGACCGAGGGGTGGCTGTGTGTGGCAGTCGGGTGTCCGGATGTTAGGTTGCCTGGCATGACGGCCATGGAACGGGTGGAGCGTGCCGCGTCCGCGCTCAAGGTCTTCCCCCTCCCTTCGGCCGTGCTGTTTCCGCACACCGTCCTTCCTCTCCACATCTTCGAGCCTCGCTTTCGCTCCCTGGTGAAGTCGGCGCTGGCCGGCGACAAGGTGATGGCGATGGCGCAGCTCGAGCCGGGCTACGAGGGCAGCTACTCCGGGCGCCCGCGCATGCGGCCCATGGTCTGTGCGGGCATCATCGCCTGGCACGAGGAGCTGGACGGCGGGCGGTACAACATCATCGTGCAGGGCACGGTGCGCGCGCGCATCCTCGAGGAGCTCCCGCCCGACCAGCTCTACCGCGAGGTGCGCGCGGCCATCCTTCCCGACGCCGACTACCACGGCGTGGAGGAGGAGCAGCTTCGCCAGGCGATGCTCGAGCTCGCGGCGCGCCTGCCGCCCCCGGTCGCCCAGGGATTGCTCCAGGCGTCGGCCCGGGCCTCGGGCGGCGCGCTTGCCGACGTGGTGGCCTCGAGCGTGGTGGCCGACGTCGAGCGCCGCCAGGATCTCCTGTGCGAGCTCGACGTGCGCGCCCGGCTGCGCTCGGTGCTGGCCGAGGTCAGCGAGGTGCTGGCGCGGCTCGCCCCGGCGAAGCCCGAGGGGCCGGTGAACTGACGATGCGGCTGGTCAAGATCGGCCTCGCCTCGGTGAACACCACGGTGGGCGCCACCCAGGGCAACGTGGAACGGGCGCTCCGTTTCGCGAAGGAGATGGCCGCCGCGGACGTGACGGTCGCCGCCTACCCCGAGCAGATGATCGGCGGGTACCCGCCCGAGGACCTCATCCAGTGGCAGGGGTTCGTCGAGGATCAGTGGCGGGCCCTGCAGCACTTCGCGAAGGAGACGAAGAGCCACCCCACGGTGCACGTCCTTGGTGTGGCCGTCCTCCACGAGGGCCTCCGCTACGGCTGCGCGGCCATCGTCGCCGGCGGGGAGATCCGGGGCCTGGTGCCCAAGGAGAAGCTCCCGACGTACAGCATCTATTACGAGGGCCGCACCTTCAGCCGTGGCTTTCCCTACCAGCTCGGCGAGCACCGGGGCGTTCCCTTCGGCGACCTCATCTTCCGGTTCGACTTCGGCGTCATCGCCCCGGAGGTGTGCGAGGACGCCTGGACCACCGACTGCCCGATGCGCCGGCGCACCTACTCGGGCGCCGAGCTGGTGGTGAACATCTCCGGCTCCGCCTTCCGCGTGGGGACGGATCAAACCCGGCGGGAGATGCTCATCACCCGCGCCGGCGACCACCAGTGCACGCTGGCCTATGTGAACCTCGTGGGCGGCAACGACGGCCTGCTCTTCGACGGCGGCGGCTTCGTCTTCCAGAACGGGAAGCTGATGCTCGACGTGGCGCGCTGGCGCGAGGGCTGGGAGGCCACCACCGTCGACCTCGACCGCACCATGCGGCTCCGGAGCGAGAACACGACCTGGCGGATGGACCACACCGCGTGGGCCGCCTCACACGAGCCGGTCCCGACGCTCGACATCCCCGCCAGCGAGTTTCGCACCCGCCGGGAGAAGCTGACCTACCCGGTCCCGGCGCACGGGAGCTTCTTCCTCCCCGGTCCGGAGAAGCACGTCCCGGCGCGCACCCGCTACTGCGAGGACGTACTCGACGCCCTGGCGATGGGGGTGGGCGATTACTTCGAGAAGAACCGGGTCTTCAAGACCGTCGGGGTGGCGCTCTCCGGCGGCAGGGACTCGCTGCTGACCCTGCTGGTCGCCCACCGCTGGGCGACGCGGAAGAAGCCCGAGGCGCCGGGGAGTCTGCTCCGGGCGTTCTACATGCCGAGCCGCTACTCGTCGGCGGAGACGGAGAAGGCGGCGCGCACCGTCTGTGACGAGCTCGGAGTGCCGCTCCGGGTGGTGAGCATCGACGCGGCGTTCGAGCGAGAGCTGGAAGCGGTCCGGGCGATGCTCCAGCCTGGCGAGGCGTTGACCCAGCTCACCGAGCAGAACGTCCAGGCGCGGATCCGCGGTCAGCGAATGTGGAGCTGGAGCAACTCCAGTGGTGGCCTGTTCCTCCAGACCGGCAACATGAGCGAGCGCGCGGTGGGGTACACCACCGTGGGAGGCGACCTCGAGGGCGCGCTGGCGGTCATCGCCAACGTGCCGAAGACGGTGGTGATGGTGCTGCTCGATTACCTCCAGGAGGTGCACCCGCTGGAGGGCATCCGCCTGGTGCTGCAGAAGCCGCCGGGCCCCGAGCTGGCGCCGAACCAGGTGGGCGAGGAGGAGCTGATGCCCTTCCGGGTGCTCGACGCCTGCTTCCATCTCTTCGCCGACGAGAAGCTGCTCCCCGACGAAGTGGAGCGCGTCGTCGGCTCGATGTTCCCCGACGTCTCTCCGGAGGCGGTGCACGGGTACGTGACGAAGTTCGTGAGGCTGTTCCTCTCCAGCATCTACAAGTGGGTGCAGGCGCCGCTGTCACTGCACATCGGGAACCTGGACCTGGACCGGGAGCGGGCACTGCAGCTCCCGGTGGTCACGCACGCCGAGTGGGCGCTGAAGAAGAAGTGACCGCGAGCCGTCCGGTTCCCACTCTTGCGGACTGGCTGCGCGTCAACGCAGCCATCGGGACGTTGAGCTTCGGCTCGGCGAGCCGCCTCCCGCTTTACGAGGACGCGGTGGTCCGGCGCCGGGGCTGGCTGAGCACGAACGAGTTTGCCGAGGTCCTCACCGTGGCCCAGCTTCTCCCCGGCCCCAACATCGTCAATCTCTCGGCGTACCTCGGCTACCGCCTCGTCGGGCCTCTCGGTGCCGTGCTCGGCATCCTCTGCCTGTGTCTCCCGGGCGCGGTGCTGGCGGTCGCGCTCTCCGGGGCGCTCGCAGTGGACAGGCCGTGGGTGCAGGCGCCCCTGCGTGGAATGGCGGTGGCGGGGATCGTGCTGCTCCTCCTGTTCATCTCGAGGCGGTTGCCGGCGCTGGCGAGCACCGCGGATCCGGCCACGCCCGCCCGGATGCGAGTGCGAGTCGCGCGCGGCCTGCTGATGGCCGCGGTGGGGGTGGCGATCCTCTCCGGCGCCTCGCTGTTCGCCGTCCTGGGCGTGGCGATCCCGATCGCAATCGTCCTGGAGTTCGCCCTGTGAAGCTGCTGGCGCTGTTCTGGATCTTCTTCCGGCTCGGGCTGGTCTCCTTCGGGAGCGTGTTTGCCGTGCTCCCCGAGCTGCAGCGGGCGCTGGTGGATCAGGGCTTCGTCACGCCCGAGGGTTTCCTCCAGGCGTTCGTCCTCGGTCAGGTGGTTCCGGGGCCCAACATGGCGATGTGCGCGGTCATCGGCTGGCAAGTGGCAGGGCTCGCCGGGGCGCTGGTTGCCTTCGTGGGCATCTACAGCGGGCCGGTTGCGATCATGGGAGCGGCCTACGCCGTGTACCACCGCTGGCGAGAGGTCACCTGGGTGCGGCGGCTGGAGCTGGCGATGCGCCCGGTCGTGCTGGGGCTGCTGGCCGCGTCGGCGGCGTCGCTGATGTGGACCGCGGCCGGGACCCGGCACGTCCTCGCGCTCGGCGTCGCGGTGCTGGTCGGTGTGCTCGCGGTGAAGACCCGGCTCGGTGCGCTCTCTTTGATGTTCGCCGGCGCGCTGGCCTGGTCCGCCGGGCAGCTGCTGTCGTGAGAAGAGCCGGCGGGCCGCGCACGCGCGTCGTCGACGGACCGGTCACTCCTCGACGATCGAGCTCACCTTGGCCAGGACCTCATCCAGAACCGTGCGGAGCTTTCGCATCGCCGTCGGTGTGAGGCGGCCGCGGCGCGCCGCGCGGCGGAGCACCCGGAAGAGCTGCGCCGCGCGCTGCATGAGATCAGCCAGGTCCTCGGCGCTCTCCACCCAGCTCGAAGCGCCCGAGCGCTCGTAGAAGTCCTCCACCTCCGAGCGATGCTCCTGGAGGTCGCGCTGGCCCTCCGGGGTGATCGCGTAGATGCGCCGCCCGTCGTCGTCGGTGCCCCGCACGTGCCGGAGCTCCTCCAGCATCTGGAGGGTGGGGTAGATGACCCCGGGGCTCGGGCGGTAGGCCTGCCCGCTCCGCTCCTCGATGGTCTGCATGATCTCGTAGCCGTGCCGGGGCTGCTTCTCCAGCGCGTCCAGCACCAGGTAGCGGACCGCGCCTCGCTCGGCGCGCGGAGGCGGGCCACCGAACATCTCCCACCAGTCTCCCCGTCCGCTTCGTCCGTGGCGCCCCCACGGTCCGCGTCCCATCCACATCCCGGGGTGCCAGCCCCAACTCTCTCCGTGACTCATCGCAGGGCTCCTTGCCGGCCAACCGGCCTCGGTCGACACATCGCGTCGATGTGTCGAGTCGATATATCTGTAGATAGCACGTGGCAGGTTGCGCTGCCACCTTCGCTGGGTGATCGACACGTCCGAAGTCCCGAAGGAGGCGCGGTCGAGGTGCCCGCCGTCGAGGTGCCAGACAACTCGTAAAGGCACCTGGTTACGCCTGGTTATGCGGGCCAGAGCGGCGTGCGGCGACGCATGCGGGATCTCAAGGTGCCGACCCGACCTCCGCCGTCGGGGCGCCAGACACCTCGTTACCGGAGGTGCCTACCGCAGGTGCCAGACACCTCGTTACCCGAGGTGGCCGTCGAGGTGCGGCCGTCGAGGTGCCAGACACCTCGTTACCGGACACCTCGTCACCGCCTCGTTACCGGGGATCGTCCGGTCGTCGCCCTGCCGCTCAGCGCCGGTGGACGCTGCGGTCGCGGCCGGCCTGCTTGGCGCGGGTACACGCCGACTCGGCGGCCTCGAGCAGGTTGCCCCAGGGCTCGGCGGGCCGGAGCGCCGCCACGCCCACGCTCACCGTCGCGCTCACGCACTGGTCCGCGCGCGCCGCGCTGCGAAGCCGGTCGGCGAGCGCACAGGCCCGGGGAAGCGCCCAGCCGGGCAGCAGCAGCGCGAACGTGTCAGCCCCCAGCCGGCCGATGGGTCCGGCCCCGCTGCTCTCCGCCGAGATGCGCTCGGCCAGCGCCTCGACGCAGCTGTCTGCCGCCAGATCGCCCCGCACGTCCCGGAGCGCCTGGAAGTCGTCCACGTCGACCACCAGGAGGCTGCACGGCTGCGCCGCCCGGCGGGCGACCTGCACCGCGAAGGCCAGCTCGCGCTCGAACGCCCCGCGCGTGTAGACGCCTGTCTCGAGGTCCAGCTCGACGACCTGGGCGCTCATGGCGCGCTCGCTCCCGACGCAGCCCGCGTCTTGGCCGCCGCACGGACGAACCCGTCGTACTGACGGAGCGCCGCCTCGCCGACCATCTGGATGTGGTGGTTGTTGAGCCAGGCGGTCACCGGCGCGGCCACCAGCGGCATCGCTCGGCCCAGGGAGGTGAAGCCGCCCTTCTGGGCGAGCACCGCCGCCACCTTGCCCAGCACCTTGGGTCCGGACCGCTGCAGCGGGCCCACGCCGTTGGCCTCGCCGAGCACGGCGAGCAGCTCGGTGCGGGCCCGCCGGAAGCGCAGGTCGACGCCGTAGGCCGTTGCGATGTCGGCCATCATGCGGATCTGCAGCCAGGCCATGACCACCAGGTCCGCCGGGACGCTCACCAGGCCGAAGACGCCGCTCACCGATCCGCTGAGCGAGGCCAGGCCCTTGGTGGACTCGATGACGTGCTGCCCGAGCTCGCGCGGGCCTGCGGAGGCGTAGCGGGTGCGGAGCGCCTTCACCCGGCCGCGGGCGCGCTTCGCCTCGAGGCCCACGACGTCTTCCATCCGCAGCGACGCCAGGCGCTTCAGCGACCCCGGTCGGAGCTTCTTCAGGAAGGCAAGGCGTTCGCCGTCGAGCAGTCCCACGGAAGGAGATCCTGGCAGCGGCCCGGTCTCCCCGGCAACGGCCGAGTGAGCCAGACACGTCCGGAGAACGCACGGCGGGTGGGCCTGATTTCGGCGGAAGTGCGTGTTTCTACGACTGCCCCAGACGTGAGGCGACCCGGGTCGCCTCCTCGACCGCCCTGGCGAGGACCGAGCGGATGCGGCCGTCCTCGAGCGTGAGCAGCCCGGCGATGGTGCACCCCGCCGGGGTGGTCACCTGGTCCTTCAGCGCGGCGGGGTGCATCCCGGTCTGGAGCACCATCCGGGCCGAGCCGTGGAGCATCTGGGCCGCGATCTCCATCGCCACGTCCCGGCGGAGGCCCATCATCACGCCGCCTTCTGCGAGCGCCTCGATGATGAGGTAGGCAAACGCCGGCCCGCTGCTGTTCAGCGCGGTGACCACGTCCATCGACTTCTCCTCCAGCTCGATGCACCGGCCCACGGTCTGGAACAGGCGGACGGCAGTCCGCACGTGGGCGTCCGTGGCCAGCGGGCCGCGGGAGACGATGGTCATGCCCTCGCCGATGGTGCACGGGGTGTTGGGCATCGCCCGGATGAGAGGGCTCTCCGGCAGCCAGCGGCGGATCTGCTCCAGGCGGACGCCGGCCGCGGTGCTCAGCACCAGCTTGCCCCGAAGTGCGGCGCGCATCTCCTCGGCGTCGAGCACGCCCTGGAGCTGCTGCGGCTTCAGCGACACCAGGACCGCGCTCGCCTCGCGCGCGACCGAGAGGTTGTCCACCGTGGCCCGGACGCCGTGCTTCGCCGCCAGCGCCTCGGCCGCCTCCGTCCGGCGCGTGGAGACGGACAGACGCGCCGGAGCGAGCGAGCCCGAGCGGATGAGCCCGCGCACGATCGCCTCGCCCACCGTTCCACAACCCAGGACGCCCAGGGTACCGTCGTTGTCCAGCATGCCCTCGGACCTAGCACAGCCGGGCCCGCGGCCTCCCCTCGGGGACAGCCAGCGCATCGTGGTGAAGCTGGGCACCCAGGTGGTGACCCACGATGGCCGGTCGCTCGCCCTGGGGCGGCTGATGTCGCTCGTGGAGGAGATGGCCCGACTTCGCCTGGAGGGGCGGCAGATCCTCCTCGTCTCCAGCGGTGCGGTCGCCCTGGGCATGAAGCAGCTCGGTCTCGCCGAGCGGCCGCGCTCGCTGGGGCTGCGCCAGGCCTGCGCCGCCGTGGGGCAGGGACACCTCGTGGCGCTCTACACCTCGGCCTTCGCCCAGTTCGGGGTGACCGCGGCCCAGGTGCTGCTGACGGAGAGCGACCTCGGCGACCGTGACCGGGCGCTCTGCGTCCGGACGACCCTGATGCGGCTCCTCGAGCTGCGCGCGGTGCCGGTGCTCAACGAGAACGACAGCGTGAGCATCCGCGAGCTGGTGGAGCACCGGCGCGCGCAGGGCGAGGAGACGGGCGCGCCGGCGTTCGGGGACAACGACGGGCTGAGCGCCCGGGTGGCCATCGGGGTCGACGCCGATCTCCTCGTGCTCCTGACCGACGTGGACGGGCTGTACACCGCCGACCCCCGGACCGACCACGCCGCCCGGCGCATCGACGTGCTCGACGCCGAGACCCCACGGCTCGGCGGGGTGAGCGCCGGGGGCACGGGCGGGATGGCCAGCAAGCTGGAGGCAGCAAGGCTCGCGAGCCGGGCCGGGGTGACGACGGTCGTGGCCTCCGGCGCCGCGCCCGGCGTCCTGCGCCGGCTGCTTTCCGGGGACACGGTGGGGACCTGCATCCCTCCGGCCGAGCGGCGGGCGGTGCGCCGGCAGCGCATCGCGCTCGCGCCCCAGTCGGGTGCGCTGGTGGTCAACGACGGGGCGGTGGCGGCGCTGGAGGGTGGCCGGGCCTCGCTCCTGCCCATCGGGGTGCTGGCGGTGGAGGGCGAGTTCCGGGAGGGTGACGTGGTGGAGATCCGCGATGGCTCGGGCCGGGTGCGGGGCCGGGGCCTGGTCAACTACGACGCCCGGGCCTGCCGCGCGCTGCTGGGCCGGCACAGCGAGGAGATCGAGGACGTGCTCGGCTGGCGGGGCTACGACGCGCTCGTTACCCGGGACAACCTGGTGCTGGGGTCATGAGCGGCGAGCGCGTGTGGCGAGCGGCGGACGCGGATGCATCCCGGCACGGAGCCTGCGGTTCCATCCGGACGCGGAGCGCCGAGCCAGGCATGGAGGTGGACGGGTGAGCGCGGTCGTCGAGCGGGTTCAGCGTGCCATAGAGGCCGGAGGACGCCTGGCCCGGGCACCGGCGGAGTCGCGCACTCGGGCCCTCAAGGCGCTCGCGACGGCGCTGGTCGATCCCGAAGTGTGCGCGCGGGTCCTCGAGGCGAACGCGCGCGACCTCGCTGCGGCGTCGGGGCTCGCGACTCCGCTGGTGAAGCGGCTGAAGCTGGATGCGGCGAAGCTGGAGACGATGGCCGATGGAGCGCGTCAGCTCGCGTCCCGGGCGGATCCACTCGGTGACGTGCTCGCCCGGCGAAAGCTGGACGAGGGGCTGGTGCTCGAGCAGATCCGCTGTCCGCTCGGGGTGCTGGCCGTGGTGTTCGAGTCGCGGCCGGACGCGCTGGCGCAGATCGCCTCGCTCGCGCTCCGCTCGGGGAACGCCGTCCTGCTCAAGGGCGGGCGGGAGGCCGCGGAGTCCAACCACGCGCTGGCGGAGGTGGTGCGCGTGGCGCTGGAGCGGGCAGGGCTCCCTGCGGACGCGGTGCAGCTGCTCGACGACCGCGCCGAGGTCGACGCCTTGCTCGGACTGGAGAAGGGGGTGGACCTGGTGGTCGCCCGCGGGGGCAAGGAGTTCGTGGAGCACGTCCGCGCCCGCAGCCGCATGCCGGTGCTGGCCCACGCCGAGGGCGTGTGCCACGTCTTCCTCCACCGCTCGGCGGACCCGGCGAAGGCAGCGCGGATCGTGGTGGACAGCAAGGTCACCTATCCGGCGGCCTGCAACGCGGTGGAGACCCTGCTCTGGGAGCCTGGGGCTGAGGCCGCGCTGGACGCGAGCGTGGCCGCGCTCCGGTCGGTGGGCGTCGAGCTGCGAGGAGATGCGGCGACCCGGGCCCGACATCCGGAGATGACCGCGGCGACTGACGCCGACTGGGATTGCGAATACGGCGCGTTGATCCTCTCCGTGGCCCGCGTCGCGGATCTCGACGGTGCGCTGGCGCACATCGCCCGCCACGGCTCGCAGCACACCGAGGCCATCGTCGCCGAGGACCGTGCCGCCGCGGAGCGCTTCCTCGCCGAGGTGGACGCGGCCTGCGTGTTCCACGACGCGAGCACCCGCTTCGCCGACGGCTACCGCTTCGGCCTCGGCGGCGAGGTGGGCATCGGCACCGGGAAGCTGCACGCCCGGGGTCCGGTCGGCGTGGACGGGCTCCTCACCTTCCGGTGGCTGCTACGCGGGTCGGGGCAGGTGAGCGCCGAGTATGGGCCGGGGCAGAAGCCGTTCCTGCATGAGGACCTCTGACCACTCGACGCGCTCAGAAGCGGACGAACCAGAGGAACGGACGCGCGCGGGCGAAGGTGTCACGGACGACGACGAGCTGCGGGGCCCAGCCGGCCTCCTTCGGTCCCACCCAGGAGCGATCGCTCTCGCCCCACGTCTCGTAGACGAGAGAAAGGTCACTCCCCCCACCTTGAACTCGCACAGCCGCTCCTGGTGCGGGCGATAGGCGAGGAGCGTCGCGCCGGGAATGGCCCGGACGATCTGCCGGACGGCGCGCCTGGTCAGGAAGAACGTCGAGACCTCGAAGGGGTACATCCGGCCATCGGCGTCCGGATGTCGTGGACCTTCATCGACGGAACTGCGCGGTCGTCTTCAGCGCGAACGGCACCGGTGCCGGTCCCGACTGCAGCTGACCCTCGAGCGCGATGGGAACGCTCCCGCCCTTCAGCATCGCCTGCGCCGCGCCGAGCGCACCCGAGAACGGGACCGTGAGCGGCAGCGTCACCGAGCGCGAGGCGCCAGGCTCGAGCGTGCCGAGGTCCTTGGCCGAGACCTCGCCCACCCGCGTCCCTCCGATGGTCACTGCGGCCTGGAGCGCCTGGAGCGGGACCGCGAAGCTTCCCCTTCCGGTGAGGGTGACCGGGAGCTCCACCGTGGCACGGTCGATGGCCACGCTTGCGACGCGCGGCGTCCCGAGCGCGATCCCCGGCATGTCCGGGAGCGAGAAGGTCCCCTCGTGCGAGAGCGGCAGGTGCACCACGCCGATGGGCGTCTTCACTCCCACGGTGCCCTCGGCCTTGTACCCGGCGCTGCCCTTGGCCAGCACAGTGGCCACTGCCTGCCCGAGGTCGGTGAACTTGAACGACGCCGGGAGTGTCACGTCGGCGCTTCCGTTCGCCGGAATCTGCAGCCCTTCCGGAGGCCGGCCGGTCGCCACCGGGTGACCGTCGATGCTGAGCCGGTAATCGAGAGCCGCGAGCGAGAGGCCAACGCCGTTCGGGTTGTTGACGGTGGTCACGACGTTCAGCGTCGCCCCGCTCAGGGTGACGTCCGCGAGCGTGGTGCTCTTGTAGGCCAGCGTGGGCTTCTGGAACGCGCCGGACGTGAGCTGCTCCAGAGTCGCGCAGGAGGTGGCCACGGCCGCGAGGGCGAGCAGCAGGCGAGCAGGAGTCCGGGTCATGAAACGCACAGCGTAATCACGGGTCCAACCCCCCGTGGACAGGACCGGAACGGCCAAAGACTGGACGCGCACCGCCCCAGACTGCTACCTACCAGTCGGTAGGAGACCTCCGAGCCGCCCCGACGCGCCAGTGGTAACCTCGATGCCCCCCCGTGAGACGCACCGACGACACCACCGCGAAGCACCGGGCAATCCTCGAGACCGCAGCGCGGCTCATCTGCAAGCAGGGCTACGAGGGAACGAGCATCCAGGAGATCGCGGATGCCTGCGGGCTCACCAAGGCCGGCCTCTATCATCACATCGAGAGCAAGGAGCAGCTGCTCATCGAGATCATGAACTACGGGATGGACGTGTTCGAGGAGCGCGTCCTCTCCGAGGTGGAGCACATCCCGGATCCGGTGGAGCGCCTCAAGGCTTGCATGGCGAGGAACATCAAGCTCGTCACCCGCGGGTGGAGCAAGGAAGTCACCATCATCCTCCACGAGCACGACACGCTGACCGGCAAGGCGCAGGCGCACATCAACGCGCGCAAGAAGCGCTACGTACGGTTCCTCGAGTCGTCCTTCGCCGAGGCGGTGGAGAAGGGACTGATCCGGCCGGTGGATCCCACGGTCGCCGCCTTCTCGTTCCTCGGGATGGTGCTCTGGATCTACAAGTGGTTCAAGCCGGGCGGGAAGCGCACCGACGACGAGGTCGCCGCGGGCATGGTGGATCTGCTCTTCACCGGCCTCGTGCCCCGCTCCTGATTCCGCTCACGAAGTCCCACGCCCATCCGCCGGAACCGCATGCGCGGGCGCCTCGCCGGGCGGTACCCGTTCACTCGCTCCGGGCGGCCGGCCCGGGTCCCTGCCTCAGGTTGAGGGGAGAAACACACGCATGAAGACGTCCGTGGGCATCGAGGCCCTTGCCGTGGCGCTGCCTCGCCACACGCTGCACCTGGAGGATCTGGCGCGCGCTCGCGGGGTGGACCCCGCCAAGTACATCGCCGGCCTCGGCGTGCGCGAGATGGCGGTGACCGACCCCGGGGAGGACACGGTCGCCCTCGCCGCCACCGCCGTGCGGCGGCTCATCGATTCGAACGACGTCGATCCCGCGTCGATCGGCATGCTCGCCGTGGGCACCGAGACCGGCGTGGATCACAGCAAGCCGGTCGCCTCGTACGTGCAAGGCGCGGCCGGGCTACCCCGACACATGCGGGTCTTCGACGTGCAGCACGCCTGCTACGGCGGCACCGCGGGGCTGATGGCGGCCATCGAGTGGATCGCCTCGGGCGTGGCTGGCGGGAAGTCGGCGGTCATCGTCTGCTCGGACATCGCCCGTTACGGGGTGAAGACCGCGGGCGAGCCCACCCAGGGCGCCGGCGCGGTGGCGATGCTGGTCTCGTCCCGCCCGGAGCTCTTCGCCATCGACCTCGGCCTCAACGGAACGAGCAGCGCGCACGTGTTCGACTTCTGGCGTCCGCTCGGCCGTCGGGAGGCCGTCGTGGACGGGCACTACTCCATCGACTGCTACCTGGAGGCGCTGTCCGGCGCCTACCGTGACTGGCGGGGGAGGGCGGAGGCGAAGGAGATCGTCCGCCGTGCCGCCTCGGCGCTCCCCAGCGAGCAGCTGGCGGCCATCGGCTATCACGTGCCGTTCTGCAAGATGGCGAAGAAGGCCCATGCCCGGCTTCGCCGGTGCGACCTGGACGACGTGCTGGGCGCGTTCGACGAGGCGCGTGAGGAGCGCGAGAGCGCGACCAGCTTCGAGCGCCAGGTCGCGGGTTCGCTGACCCTCTGCTCCCGGGTGGGCAACATCTACACCGGCTCGCTGTACCTCGGGTTCGCAGGGATGCTGAACGCCGGGGCCGCGGCCCTCGTGGGCAAGCGGATCGGCCTCTTCAGCTACGGAAGCGGCTGCGCGAGCGAATTCTTCTCCGGCGTGGTCGGCAAGAACGCCGCCGAGCAGATCCAGCGCGCACACCTGGACGAGGTCATCGGCTCGCGCGAGCGGGTCACGGTGGAGGAGTACGAGCGGCTGATGGCGCTTCAACCCGACGCGCCGCCGGACATCCCGCCGGCGCCGGGCGCATTCCGATTCACCGGGGTGAAAGACCACCGCCGCGAGTACGCCGCGGGCTGATCCGCAAAGGGCTGGCGCTGCTCCGGGCCGGTGAGCCGACCGGAGCCCGGACCCTGGTGCGTCGTCCTGTCGCACCCGCTGCGCGGTTCTGGCACCGCCGTTCCCACCTCTGAACGCCGCCGGGCCCCTCCTTCCCGCTGGCTGCGCGAGGAGCCCCGTTCGTCCAGGCACGTCGATTGCTCGTTCCCGTCCTGCGCCAGAGTGGGCGCAGGAGAGGCTGGTCCCATGCGACGGATCGACGCAGTCTTGAAGATCTTCCTTCCTCTGGTCCTGGCCTGCGGCCTGGCCGCACGGGCCGAGAGCTCCCGGCCCTGGGCGCGCCGGAACGTCGCCATCGTCGTCTACGACGGGGTGGAGATCCTCGACTTCGCCGGCCCGACGGAGGTCTTCACCGCGGCGGGCAACGGCTCCTTCCGCGTGTACACCGTCGCTGCCTCTCGCGCGCCGGTGCTGAGCCAGGGGGTCCTCACCGTTCACCCGGACTTCTCGGTCGAGGACAGCCCCGTCCCCGACATCCTCGTGCTCCCCGGCGGGCAGTCGCGTGGCTTCACCCGCTCCGAGGCCGGCATGAGCTGGGTCCGGAAGGTGGCGGCGAGGAACGAGCTGAGCATGTCGGTGTGCAGCGGCGCCTTCATCCTGGCTCAGCTCGGGCTGCTCGATGGCAGACCGGCGACCACCCACTGGGGCGCGGTCCCGCGGCTCCGGGCGGCATTTCCTCGGGTACAGGTGAAGACCGACGTCCGCTTCGTGGACGCCGGACGCATCGTCACCACCGCCGGCGTGTCCGCGGGCATCGACGGGGCGCTGCACGTGGTGCAGCGACTGCTCGGGGACGACGTGGCCTGGGAGACCGCGCGCTACATGCAGTATGCCTGGGAGCCCCACGAGTCGGCGTCGCTGCCTGGTCCGGCCAAGGAGGCCCTCCGGGCTCTGGTCTTCCAGGACACCGAGCGCGCCGTCACCCTCCTCTCCGCTCAGGCGGCGAGGTCCCCGAGGGACCCCGTGGTCCTCTCGCGCCTCGGGCGTGCCCGGCTCCTCCGCGGAGAGACGAAGGCGGCGATAAAGACTCTGGAATCCGCGGTCGCGCTCGGCGACGTGCGGCCCCTCACCCTGGCCGCGCTCGGCGACGCCCAGCTCGCGAGTCACGCGAACGCGGCAGCCGAGCGTACCTTCGCGGAGCTGTTCAGGGAGCGCGGCGCCGCGGTCGACGCATATCAGCTCGCCTCCGCTCAGGGTCGGCAGGGGAAGGTGGACGCCGCGATCGCGTCACTCGGCGAGGCCGTCGCTCTCGGCTTCCGGGATCAGGGTCTGGCGGACGGGGACGCGGACCTTCGCACCGTGCGGGGCGATCCCAGATATGCCCGGCTCTTCGGGCAAGACCACTAGAGCGCGGAGCGACGGCGGCCGTGGTCAGCCCTTCCGGCCGAAGAGCCCCGTCACGGTGCCCTGGGCCAGCACGTGGCCGCGGATCATGAAGCGGAACTTCGCGTAGGTCGTCCGCTCGTCCGCGCCCTCCAGCCGCGGCACGTCCAGCGCGTAGACAGTGAACTGGTAGCGGTGCGGCGGATCTCCCGGAGGCGGCGCCATCCCCCCGTATGCGCTCTCGCCGTAGTCGGTGAACCCGAGCGTCGCACCCTTGGGCGTCTTGCCGGGGGCACCGGCGCCCGCCGGGAGGGTCTTCAGTTCAGCGGGGAGATTGAACAGCACCCAGTGGGAGAAGCCCACCGTGGTCGGCGCATCCGGGTCGTAGCAGGTGATGGCGAGGCTCTTCGTCCCGGCCGGGGGAGCGTCCCACGACAGGTCGGGGCTGACGTTTTGGCCGCCCGCGCCGGTGTACACGGCGCTCATCGGGATGGGCTTGCCTTCCTGGACGATCTGGCTGCTGACCTTCAACGGAGCGGGATTGGACATGGCGACTCCTCCAGCCGTGCCAGACTAGGCATGCCATCGCTCCGATGCTCGTCCTGTCTTCAGCCCCGCCGCAGATCCCCGGCGCGGACGGCGTTCCGCCGTTCGGGGCCTATGCCGGCGAGCTGGGGCCGGTGGACCTCGCCCGGCTCGCGCCTCCGCACGCCCTGCCAGGCTGGGCGCGGCGGCTCCGGAGGAAGCGCTGGCACTACGCCCTGTACACCACGCCCGAGGTGGTCGCGGTGATGGCGATCGCCGAGGTGGGCTACGCCTCGAACGCCTTCTTCGCCGCCGTGGACCTCCATGAGAAGCAGCCGCTCGTGGACGAGACCCTGCTCGGTCCTCCGGCTCCGCTGACCATCGTGTCCGACGAGATGTCGCGTGGCCTCGCCGGGAGCTTCCGTGTTCCCGGCGCGCGGTTCAGGTTCGCGCGCCCGGCCGACTCCGACCGTTACCGCCACTCGGTGGAGATCTCGGCGCTCCGGCGACCGAGGAGCGGGCGAGTAAAGTTCGAGGGCGAAGCACTGGTCACCGGCGCGCCTCCACCCCTGGCGCTGGTGGCGCCCGTGCCCGCACAGCCTCGCCGGGAGGGAGACGGCTCCGTCCTGCGGCGCCAGGGGGTGAACGTCACGCAGAAGTCCGTCGGACTGCTGGCGGCGGGACGGCTGGAGGTGGGGCGGCGGCGGTACCCGCTCGACGGTGGCGTGGTGGGGCTGGACTCGACCCACGGGTTCCTGGCGCGGCGGACCCGGTGGAACTGGGCGATGGCCTGCGGACGGCTCGAGGACGGCACGCCGCTGGGATTCAACCTGGTTGCTGGATTCAACCAGGTCGCCGCGGGGACGGCCGGCGAGAACGTCCTGTTCCTCGGCGACCAGCTCGAGCCGGTGGGCCCGGCCGTCTTCCACTTCGACGCCGCGGACCCGCTGGATCTCTGGCGAATCGAGACCGGCGACCGCACGGTGGAGGTCACCTTCCGCCCGCTGCACGCGCACCGCGACGTCCGCGACCTGGGCCTGCTCCGGAGCCGCTTCGTGCAGCCGCTCGGCTTCTTCACCGGAAGACTGCGGTTCCGCGGTCGCGACCTCACTCTCAGCGAACTACCCGGGGTCACCGAGGATCAGGACATGCTCTGGTGAAAAGAGCTCCCGCGCTCCGGCCGGGCGCTAGGGTGCGACTGCCGGCCCGGTTCAGACCGGCCTCGTACCTCGAGGTGAGAAATCCATGCTCAAAACCATCGCAATGGCAGGGTTCGTCGGCGCAGCGCTTCTCGTTCCTCTGACGGCCGGAGCCAAGGACAGCGGAAAGGCGGTCTACGCTCCGGCCGGAGACCTCAAATGGTCGGATATTCCGAACCGGCCAGGCTTCCAGATGGCTCCGGTCCAGGGAAATCCGAGCAAGGGCGCGGCCCGTTTCTTCGTCAAGCTGCCGGGAAACGCGGAGGTCCCGCTTCACCACCACACCGCCGATCACCACGTGGCGGTGGTCAGCGGGACGATGGTGCTCAACGACGGCCAGGACCACACGCTTCCGGCTGGCTCGTACTTCTCGTTCACCGGCAAGAAGCAACACACGACGAAGTGCACCGACACCGCGGGGTGCACGCTCTTCGTCGACTCCAAGGGGAAGTGGGACGTGGTCGAGGAGAAGACCGCGAAGAAGTAGACCCCGCGCACGAGAGTCGCTCTCCGGGCGAGCGACCCACGACCCTCGCCCGGACAGGGACCGACCCCGTGCGGAACGTGTCCGCCGTCCACGAGCGGGCATCCCCGCCCATGCCTCGCGCCCGCGGGGAGCTCGGGGTCGTTGCCGAGCAGGGCGGCGTCGGCGGCAAGCTCATCGCCGATGACTGGCCGCCCGGAGGTGGCGCGGTCAGGCCCCGGCGCGGCGTCGCCGGGCGAACCGGAGCCCGACCCAGAGCAGGCCTCCCAGCAACAGCAGCACCAGGATGGGGACCAGGACCGCGACCACCGTGGTGATGGCGGAGAGGAGGTCCTCGAGCAGCGAGACGAGCGGCGTGGCCACGCCGAGCGTCGACACGTTCACCGCCGGACGGACCGCTGCCTTGGTGGCGTGGACGCCGAAGGCGGTGACCAGACCGGCGAGGAGCAGCACCAGCGGCGGAACCTGGCCGGCCGCCCCGCTGCCGCCGAGGAAGAGCAGCGCGCCTGCGGCGGGCCGGACGAAGGTCTGCACCACGTCGTTCACGTGGTCCGCCGCGGGAACCTTGTCCACCACCACCTCGAGGGCGAGGAGGACCACCAGCGCGGCGATGGTCACCGGGTGCATCAGCACATCGAACGGCGCCGACAGGGTGAGGACGTGCATCCGGCCGAGCAGCGCCACGCCGAGCAGGGGGATGTACGCGTTCAGCCCGGCCGCGCCCGCCAGGCCGAGACCGGTGAGGAGGCTGCTGATGAGGGTGCCGGAGCCGTCCATCCGCCGGCCAAGGCTACGCACGTTCCCCCGCACGGGCGAGCCGGCCGCCGGTTCGACGTCCCGGCGGCGAACGGCGGGAGGGATTGGCTGTTCAGGGGACCGCGGACGCGGAGCCCGCCTCGCCTACACCGGGTGGCAGACCTGCCGGAGGATGTCGAGCGACTCGAGCGCTTTCCCGGCGCCCACCACCACCGCCGAGAGCGGATCCTCGGCGAGGAACACCGGGAGGCCCGTCTCCTCCCGGAGCAGGGTGTCGAGGTTTTTGAGCAGCGCACCGCCCCCGGCGAGGACAATGCCCCGGTCCGCGATGTCGCCGGCCAGCTCGGGCGGGGTCCGCTCCAGCGTCATCTTCACCGCCTCGACGATGCCGTTCACCGGCTCGGCGAGCGCCTCTCGCACCTCGTCCGAGGTGACGGTGAGCGTCCGGGGCACGCCGGCGACCAGGTCGCGCCCCTTGATCTCCATGGTCATCACCTCGTCGGTCGGGTACGCGGTGCCGATCCCCATCTTGATCAGCTCCGCGGTGCGCTCTCCGATGAGGAGGTTGTACTTGCGCTTCACGTACTGGATGATCGACTCGTCCAGCTTGTCGCCGCCGACCCGCACGCTCTTGGCGAAGACGATGCCCGACAGCGAGATGACCGCCACGTCGGAGGTGCCGCCGCCGATGTCCACGATCATGTTGCCGCTCGGCTCGGTGACCGGCAGCCCCGCGCCGATCGCCGCCGCCATCGGTTGCTCGATCAGGTAGACCTCGCGGGCTCCGGCATTCTCCGCCGCCTCCCGGACGGCCCGCCGCTCCACCTCGGTGATGCCCGAGGGGATGCCGATGATGATCCGCGGCTTCACCCCGATCTTCCGGTTGTGGGCGGTCTGGATGAAGTAGCGGAGCATCGCCGCGGTGATCTCGAAGTCGGCGATGACCCCGTCCTTCATCGGCCGGATGGCGACGATGTTCCCGGGCGTGCGCCCGAGCATCTCCTTCGCCTCCTTGCCAACCGCCATGACCCGCTTCGCGCCGCGTCCATCCTGCTGGACCGCCACCACCGAGGGCTCGTTGGACACGATGCCCTGGCCGCGGATGTAGATGAGGGTGTTCGCGGTCCCCAGGTCGATGGCCAGATCGCGGGAGAAGAGGGTGTGCAGCCAGTCCAGCATCGAGGGTCTTGTTTTCGGGACGAGGGCTTCAGCAGGGGAGCGACGGAGGACTGCCAGGGTGAGGACAGCGAATCGTTTTTGTCTCTCCTGCCGGCGCCTCCGGGACCAAGAACGTAGCATTTCCTGGCGGTTCAGCGGAACGGTCTTGTAGCACTTGCCTGCTCGCTGCGTCCGGTCGCTGCGCCTCTTTCGCTGGCCGGGCGGGGCGCGCTAGGAGCCTTTCCGTGCCACCCCGAGCCGTCATCGTCAGCCTGATCCTTCTCCTCGGCGCCTCGCGCGCCGTCGCCGCCACCGAGCCGAGCATCTCCTACCAGGAATTCACCCTGCCCAACGGGCTCCGGGTCTTCCTCAGCGAGGACCACCGGGCCCCCCAGGTGACGGTGAACGTCTGGTACCACGTGGGCGCCGCGAACCAGCGCCCGGGCCGGAGTGGCTTCGCCCACCTCTTCGAGCACATGATGTTCTCCGGCAGCCAGCACGTTCCCGATCCGGACAAGGTGCTGGCGGCCATCGGGGCCGGCCTCGGCGGGGCGGCCAACGGGAGCACCAACTTCGACCGGACCAACTACTTCGAGACGGTTCCGGCAAGTCAGTTGCCGACGGCCCTCTGGATCGAGTCCGACCGGATGGGCTTCCTCCTCCCCACCCTGGACGAGAAGAAGCTGGCCACCCAGCGCGACGTGGTGAGCAACGAGCGCCGGCAGCGCTACGAGAACCAGCCCTACGGCCGTGCGGCGCTGGAGCTCTGCGACACCCTCTACCCGAAGCCGCACCCCTACTATCACTGCGTCATCGGGAGCATCGAGGAGATCCAGGCGGCGAGCCTCTCGGACATCAAGGCGTTCTTCCGGGAGTTCTACGGTCCGCGGAACGCGACCCTGGCCATCGTGGGCGACTTCGATCCCAAGGCGGCGCGTGAGCTGGTGACGAAGTACTTCGGTGATCTCCCCGCCGGCTCCGAGCCGAAGCGGCCCGACGTGCCCCAGCCCAGGCTGGACCGGGTGGTGGAGAAGACCGTGCCGGACCCGGTGGCACGGATTCCCCAGCTCCAGATGGTGTGGAACGGGGTGAAGCCCTTCGCGCCCGAGGAGGCGGCGGGCGACATCCTCTCGGTGGTGCTCGGGGGCAGCAAGACCTCGCGCCTGTACCGGAGGGTGGTGGAGGAGAAGCAGCTCGCCAGCGGCGTCTACGCGACCAACTCCAGCCTCGGGCTCGGCGGCTACTTCCAGATCGTCGCCACCGCTCGCGAGGGCCACACCGTGGCCGAGCTGCGGAAGGAGGTCGAGTCGGTGCTCGACGAGCTGCGGAAGAACGGCCCCACCGCGGCGGAGGTGGAACGGGCCAAGCGGATGGTGGTGGGAGGGATGGTCCGGTCCGTGGAGCGCGCCTCGGGCAAGGCCGACCAGCTCAACGCCTACGCCTTCTTCACCGGGGACCCGGGGTACCTCCCGAAGGACGTCGCCCGGTACAGGGCGGTCACCCCGGCGCAGGTACACGAGGCGGCGCGGACGCTGCTCCCGCCCGACCGGCTCCTGGTCATGGACATCGAGCCCGCCGCGTCCGCCGCTCCGGGGGCCCGCCCATGAGCCGCCGTCGCCTGTCGGCCCTGGGCCTGTTCCTGCTCGCCCTGGGGTGCGCGTCGAGCAAGCCCGCCCAGCCTCCGGCGTCCGCCGTTCCGGCGCCTCCTCCGGACGCGTGGAGGAACACCCAGCCCCCTTCGCTCGCCGCCGTGCCCCCGTTCCGGGCCCCGGTGCCGGCCCAGCGCTCGCTGCCGAACCGTCTCGGCGTCCTCCTGCGCGAGAACCACGCGGTCCCGGTGGTGGTGGTCGAGCTGGCAATCCGGACCGGCGTGGACGGCGACCCACCGGACAAGGCCGGTCTGGCCGACTTCGTGGCCGCGGTCCTCGACGAGGGGACGAAGAGCCGCACCAACCAGCAGCTGGCGGAGCAGCTGGAGAACCTCGCCGCCAACCTCAGCGTGAGCCCGGGCCTGGACGGCTTCCGGCTCCATCTCAACTGCCTGACCGACACGCTCGAGCCGGCGCTGGACCTCCTGGCCGACGTGGCGCTGAACCCCGCCTTCCGTCCGGCGGACGTGGAGCGGGTGCGCGGCATCACCCTCACCGGCCTGCAGCAGCGGCGAGGGAACCCCGGCGCGCTGGCCAGCGACGAGGTGGCCCGTCTCCTCTACGGTCCCAAGCACCCCTGGGGTCAGCCGGCGGGTGGGACGGTGGAGTCGGTGAGGTCGATCCGTCGCCAGGACCTGGTGCGCTTTCACGACACCTACTTCCGGCCCAACAACGCGCTGCTCTCGGTGTCGGGCGACTTCGAGCCGGAGAAGATGCTCGCCCTCCTCGCCGAGCGTTTCGGCGCCTGGAGACCGAAGGCCGTCCCCCCGTCCCGACTCCCTCCGTTCCCGAAGGATGGCCCGCGCACCGTCATCAGCATCGACATGTCGGACGGCACCCAGAGCCAGCTGGCGCTCGCCACCCGCACCATCTCCGCGACCCATTCCGAGGCGCTGGCGCTGAGCACCGCCAACGTGGCCCTGGGGGGCCTCTTCACCAGCCGGCTCAACCACCAGCTCCGCGAGGTGCGCGGCTGGACCTACGGGATGTTCAGCTCGGTGGGCTTCAACAAGCGCACCGGCGTGTTCCAGGTCCGGGGGTCGGTCGTCGCCCAGCACACCGTGGATTCGCTCAAGGACGTCGAGGCCGTGCTGAAGGACTACGCCACCGGTGACATCACCGAGGACGAGCTCCAGCACGCGAAGGAGGGCATCCTCCAGTCGCTCCCCCAGGCGCTGGAGACGAACGACGCGGTGGCGAGCACCTTCGTCACCCTGACCAACCTCGGGCGCCCGCTGGACTGGTACGCCACCCTGCCGGCGCGCCTGGGAGCGCTCGGTCGCGACGAGGTGGCGCGGGCGTCGCGGGCTTACCTGGATCCGGCGAAGCTGCCGGTGGTGGTGGTGGGACCGAAGAAGAACCAGGAGGGCCTGGCCGAGCTGCAGCTCGGACCGGTCATCGACCGCACGGCCGAGGCGAAGGGCCTCGCCGCGCGGCCGGCGCCGCCGTCCGTGCCCTCCGCTCGCTGAGCATGGACGGCGGCGCGCCCCTGCGCGCTTCCGTGGGCGTCCCCCTGGTGCGGGGGGCTGAACGCCGGACGCCCTCCGGCGAGGAGGAGCGCGATGACCATGGAGCTGCACCGCGGCCGGCTCATCGACCACGTCCACCTGGTGGTGGGCGATCTCGAGGCGAGCCGTCGTTTCTACCGGGCAGTGCTCTCGGTGCTCGGCATCGGGCTGGGCGGCGAGGGAAAGGACCACTTCTGGGCGGACGAGCTGTTCGTCTCCAGCGCCGACAGTCGCCACGCGGAGGGCCAGCGGACGGGCCGGGTGCACCTGGCGTTCCAGGCGCCGAATCGCGAGGCGGTGGACGAGTTCCACCGCGTGGGCCTGGCCAGCGGCGCTCCCTCGAACGGAGCGCCGGGCGTCCGGCGCTACCACGCGGACTACTACGCCGCGTTCCTCCTCGACCCGGACGGGAACAACGTCGAGGCGGTGTACCACGGGCCGCACGTCCGCTCGGCCGAGTCGGTGGTCATCCGCTTCTGACTCACCGGATCCGGCAGGCGTTCCCGCGCCACCGTCCATGCTCAGCGCTTCAGCGAGTACTTGGCGATCGCGTACAGGGCCCGGAACCCATCCTTCCAGCCGATCTTCTTGCCTTCCTCGTAGGTGCGGCCGTGGTAGCTGATGGGGACCTCGTAGACCCGCGCTCCCGCGCGCGCGACCTTGGCGGTGATCTCCGGCTCGAAGCCGAACCGGTCTTCCTCGATGCGGATGGACTGGAGGAGCTCGCGCCGGAACGCCTTGTAGCAGGTCTCCATGTCGGTCAGGTTCAGGCCGGAGGTCATGTTGGAGAGCGTGGTGAGGCCCCAGTTCACCACCGCGTGCCAGTAGTACAGGACCCGGCGCGTCTCGCCGATGAAGCGGCTGCCGTAGACCACGTCGGCGTGCCCATCGAGGATCGGGCCCACGAGCCGGGGAATCTCGCGCGGGTCGTATTCCAGATCCGCGTCCTGCACGACCACCACGTCGCCGGTCGCCGCGCCGAACCCCCGCCGGAGCGCCGCGCCCTTCCCCTGGTTCGTCTCCTGAAAGAGCACTTCCAGGCGGTTCGCGTTCACCGGATGCGCACCGGCCAGGCCGTCGAGCCCGCGCTCGGCGAGGCGGGAGAGGATCTCCCGGCTGCCGTCGGTGGAGCAGTCGTCGACGACGATCAGCTCCTTGGGCATGTCCACCGCCACGACGCGGCGGAGCAGTTCCTCCAGCGAGGTCTTCTCGTTGTAGACGGGAATCACCAGCGAAATCATCGTTCGCCCCCTTAGCAGATGAACGAACCTCGGTGGCTCTCCTCGCAGTTCCCGTACCCGTCCGCGGTCGACGGCGTTCCGGGCGGAGCCATGGCCTGGGTGGAGAGCGGGCGTGGCCGTGACGTGGTCTGCGTGCACGGGAATCCCACCTGGAGCTTCCTGTGGAGGAAGGTCTTCGCCGCGCTGGAGGGGCAGCGGCTGCGGCTCCTCGCCCCGGACCTCCTCGGATGCGGCCGCAGCTCCAAGCCACGTGCAGTGGCGTGGCACGGGCTGGACGGCCACGCCGCCGCGCTGACTGCGTGGATGGAGGCCCGCCGACTGCAGGACCCGATCCTGGTGGTGCAGGACTGGGGCGGACCCATCGGGCTGCTCGCCGCGGCGCGGGCCCCGAGGGTCCGCATCTCGGCGGTGTGCCTCCTGAACACCGGGGTCGTCCTTCCGGGGCGGTTCCGCGGAAAGGGCTTCCACCGCCTTTCGCGGGCGCCGGTGCTCTCCCAGGTGCTCTTCCGGGCGATGGGCTTCCCCCTGGGCTGGCTGGGCCGGGTACAGGCCGATCGCCGCAGCATCTCGGGCGAGGTCGCGCGTGCGTACCGCTGGCCGTTCCGCAGCGTGGCGGATCGGGCTGCGCCGCTCGGGCTGGCACGGATGGTGCCCGGGGGGCCGGACCACCCCAGCGTTCCGGGTCTCCGCGAGGTCGAGGCCTGGCTCCGGGCGTTCCCGGGCCCGGTGGAGCTGGTCTGGGGGAGGAAGGACCCGCTCCTCGGCGGGGCGCTGGCGCGGCATGTCCGGGCGCTCCCGCGCGCGCGGGTGACCGAAACCGACGCCGGACACTTCCTCCAGGAGGAGGTCCCGGACATCATCGCCCGCAGCATCCGGCGTCTGGCCGGGATGCAGGAGGCTCCGTGACCCACCCGCTCGAACCGCTCGTCACCGCGGCGTTTGCCGACCGGGCCCTGCTCAGCAAGCCTGAGCATCGCGAGGCGGTTCTGGCGGCGATCGCCGGGCTCGACGACGGCACGCTGCGCATCGCGGAGAAGGGCGCCGCCGGCTGGACGGTGAACGTCTGGCTGAAGGAGGCGGTGCTCCTCTACTTCGGCATCGCGGAGATGAAGGTCTGGGAGGTGGGGCCCTTCGAGTTCCACGACAAGCTGCCCCTGAAGAAGGACCTGGCGAAGGCGGGGGTTCGGGTGGTGCCTCCGGGAACCGTGCGCTACGGCGCGTACATCGAGGCCGGGGCGGTGGTGATGCCGGGCTTCGTCAACATCGGCGCGCGCGTGGGCGCGGGGACCATGGTGGACACCTGGGCGACGGTGGGCTCGTGCGCCCAGGTCGGCAGGAGCGTGCACCTCTCCGGAGGCGTGGGCCTGGGCGGAGTGCTGGAGCCTCCGTCGGCGCGCCCGGTCATCGTGGAGGACGGCGCGTTCATCGGGAGCCGGGCGATCGTCGTGGAAGGCGTGGTGGTCGAGGAGGAGGCGGTGCTCGGCGCGAACACCGTGCTCACCGCCAGCACCCGCATCATCGACGTGACCGGGCCCGAGCCGCGCGAGTGGAAGGGCCGGATTCCCGCCCGCAGCGTGGTCATCCCCGGGAGCGTCCCGAAGCAGTTCCCGGCCGGGACGTACAACGTGCCCTGCGCGCTCATCATCGGCCAGCGCTCGGAGAGCACCGACCGGAAGACCTCTCTCAACCAGGCGCTGCGGGACTTCGCCGTGGCGGTGTGAGGGGAGTCCATCGGCCGACCCGGGCGGCGGGCAGCGTCCTCCAGCCCGTGCTTGGGCCGCTCCGGGAACGGACAGCGGCGTCCCAGGTGCGGACAGGCGCGGCGCGATGATCCCGGAGAGTCGGGCCCCTCCGGGGCGACCCCCGGGCACGGTCGTTGCGTGGATCCCCGCCATGGCACTGCTCCTCCGGGAGGTCCGCCTCGCGGTCCGCCGCCTCCTCAAGGCGCCCCGGTTCACCGCGATTGCGATCCCGCGCCGGACCTCCGGTCCGCTGTGCTCGGGTCCCGGAGCGAGCCCACTGTGCTGGTCGATGGGGGCCCCGCCGATCGAGAGTCGGCCATGCACACCCTGTACGGCAACTCGATCTCCGGAAACTGCTGGAAGCCGGCGGTGATGCTCCACGCCCGCGGCCTGCCGTTCCGCTGGATCGAGGTCGACATCCTCAAGGGCGAGAGCCGCACCCCCGAGTTCCTGAAGCGCAACCCCAACGGGCGCGTCCCGCTGCTGGTGTTCCCCGACGGCCGGACGCTCGCCGAGTCGAACGCGATGCTCCTCCACCTCGGGGAGGGCACGTCGTGGATCCCGACCGACCCGTACCTGCGGGCCAAGATGTACGAGTGGCTCTTCTTCGAGCAGTACAGCCACGAGCCGTACGTCGCCACCGTGCGCTTCTGGGTGAAGTTCGCCGGCAAGGCCCAGGAGAAGGCGCAGGAGATCGTCGAGCGCACCGCCCGGGGCCATGCCGCTCTCGCGGTGATGGAGAAGGCGCTGTCGAGCACGCCCTTCCTCGTGGGCGAGCAGCCGACGCTGGCGGACATCGCGCTCTACGCGTACACCCACGTGGCGCCCGAGGGCGGGTTCTCGCTGGAGGGCTATCCGGCGATCCGGAGCTGGCTGGACCGGGTGACGACGCTCCCGGGCTTCGTCCCGATGCCGTTCCACGGCTGATCCTCCCGCGGCGCGGCCCCGGGCCTCCCGTCCCGGCGGCGGTGCGGGACTTTGCGGGCGCGGGCATCCCGGGGGAGGCTCAGGATTCGTGGTCCTTCCCTGGGAGCAGCTCCGGTTGGTGCTGGCCATCGCCCGGCACGGCACGCTCGCCGGCGCAGGCCACGCGCTGGGGATCCCCCCCGGGGGGCTCGAGACGGAGCTGAAGCGGGTGGAGCGCGCCGCAGGCGCAGCGCTCTTCGTTCGCGAGACGGGTCGACTGTTCCCGACCGATGCCGGGCGGAGCGCGATCCGCACCGGCGAGCGAATGGGCGAGGAGATGGCCCGGGTCGAGCGGGCGCTCCCCCGCATGCCGCCCGGGCCCCCCGTCCGACTCCGCATCGAGGAGATCTTCGCTGCCCAGTGGCTCCCCACGGCGGCCGCCGATCTCGCACGGAAGCTGGAGAACGTCTCTCTCGAGCTGGTGACGGGAAGATCGAGCCAGGGGGTGGACCTTGAGGTGACGGCTCGCCGGCCTGCGGCGCACGGGGAGCCGCCCCGCGAGCTCGGTCTCACCGCCGAGGCGCTCTACGCCTCCGAGGCCTACCTCCTGGACCACGGCCGCCCGTCCCGCCCCGATGCCCTCGTCGGACACCGCGTGGTGCTGCTGACCGGCGCCCACGCCCGGACCGAGGCGGGGCGCTGGCTGCACGGCGCCGCGCGAGCCGGAGCCCGGGTGGCGCTCCGGACCGACAGCGTTCCCGTGTTCCTCTCCGCCGTGCATGCCGGTGTTGGCCTCGGCGTGCTGCCGGTGGGGAGCGAGGAGCTCGCCCCGGAGCTGGTCCAGGTGGCCGCGTTGCCGGCGCTCCCGCCCCGTCCGCTCTATCTGGTGTTCCGGGGAGACGGTCGTCCCTCTCCGCGGATCCGGCGCGCGACACAGGTGCTCGAGCACACCCTGGGCGCGGCGCTCCGGAGGTGGGAGCGGCGCGCCTGATCGCTGGCCGCCTGACCTAGTGGCCGAGCCCGATGTCGAAGGTGCCGTCGGTGACGGTGAGCGAGCCGCCGGCTCCGTTGGAGAGCGTGGCGCTGAAGGTCCCCTTCAGCCGGTTGGCATCCACGGAGGTCACCACCACCGCTCCCGAGGAGCCGGCTAGGCTCGAGCTGTAGGCGGTGCTGTTCAAGGACACCTGAACCTGGTTGACGCTGCTGCCGCCGAGCTGGAAGGTGCCCGGCCCGTTCACCAGGGCCAGGGCGATGAACACGTTGGAGATGCCGGAGCCCGCGCCGCCAGTATTCGACGACCCGCCGAAACTGTAGACCCCGCCGGACTTGGCGACGGTGACGATCGTCGCGCCGATCCACGGCGTGCCGCCGAACGTGGCCCTCATCGAGCTGCCCTGGTACGGCTGCACGGTCCCGGGCGTTCCGGTGACCGCCATGTCGAAGGCCCCGCCGGTCACGCTCCTGGTCGAGCTCGGGTTGGTGATGTCCGCGGCCGTGAATGAGAACGTCCCCGCGATCCGGCCCGAGCCCACGCTGGTGACGATCACGGTCCCCGCGGTTCCGTTCAGGGGCGTGGTCCACGAGTTCGCGGCCTCGGCCACGGTGCCGATGCCACCGAAGTTCGTCGAGTTCACGCCGAGCGGGTACGTCCCCGGGCCAGCGATGTTGTAGAGCGAGAGAGCGATGGTCTGGGTGTTGGTCCCGGACAGGAGACGGGCTCCGATGATGGTGTAGACGGACACCGTGCTCGAAGTCGCTGCGGATGCGCTCGCGAACTGAGACGACGAGAACGCCTGACCGTCGATGTTGGCGGTCATCGCAGCGCCGCCCCCCCCCCCCCCCCCCCCCCCCCCCCCCCCCCCCCCCCCCCCCCCCCCCCCCGCTTGTTTTCCCCCCCCCCCCACCCCCCACACCCCCGCCGCCTG
>RPRB01000011.1 GCA_003818285.1 Myxococcaceae bacterium | reverse complement strand
GGCGGCGGCGCCTACCTCGAGATCATCGCCCTCGACCCCCAGGGGACGCCGCACGCCCGCCCGCGCTGATTCGAGCTGGACATCTGGCGACGCGGCCGAGCTGGGCTACCGCGCGCTCCGGCACTGGATGACCCGCGAGGGCCACGTCCTTCAGGGCCCGAAGCGAGAGATGCCCCTCCCCGGCCAGCCCGGGTGGCTGGAGATCGCCTTTCCGTTCCGCTCCGTCGCGGCGGGATGAGTGGAATCGGAATGACGATCCGGCGTCGCGCGGCCGTGATGCTGCTCATGCTCGGCTGCCCCGGTCTTGCCGCCGCCGCGCCCGCCGGTCCCGAGCCGGAGGTCCGGGAAGTGGTCGAGCGGTATTTCCGGGCCGACGCGCTCGGCTCGGCGGACGATCTGCGGAGCGCGTTCGCCCCGGGAGCGACCGTCCTCGAAAAGCGCGGCGCGAAGTGGGTACGCCTCACGCCCGAGGTGCTCGCGGCCCGTTCGACGGCAGTCGCGGCGGACGAGTCACGAAGTGTGCGGCGGGTCGAATCGCTCCGCGAGGATGCCGGGGTGGCCTCCGTCGTCGTGGCGGTGGAATCGCCCACCGAGCAGCGCCGAGACCAGCTGACCCTCCGGCGAGTCGACGGCGCCTGGCGCATCGTGAAGGACCGGCGAGAGACGACGCCGAAGCCGCCGCCGGCCGCCCAGATGCGGGAGATACGGACCGAGTGGATGAAGCCCGTTTCCCCGTTCCGGCTGCTGGGGAACGCCCACTACGTCGGCGCGAGCGAGGTCAGCGCCTTCCTCCTCACCACACCGGCGGGCCACGTCCTGCTCGACAGCGGACCGGTCGAGATGCTCCCGATGCTGGAGCGGAACGTCCAGGCCCTCGGGTTCCGGCTCGCCGATGTGAAGGTGATCCTCAACAGCCAGGCGCACTTCGACCACTGCGGCGGCTTCGCCGAGCTGAGACGCCGCACCGGCGCCCGCATCGTCGCCAGCGAGGCGGACGCCGCGCAGATGGAGCGAGGCGGCAAGGGCGACTTCGCGTACGGCGACGACTACCCCTATGAGCCGGTCGCTCCCGACCAGCGCATCCGGGACGGGGAACAGGTTCAGCTCGGCGACGTCACCCTGACCGCGACCCTGACCCCCGGCCACACCCGGGGATGCACGACCTGGTCGACGCGCATCGAGGAGGGTGGCCGGACCTACGACGTGGTCTTCATCTGCGGGCTGACCGTCTCGCCGTTCAAGCTCACCAACAACCCGGTGTACCCGGCGGTGGCCGAGGATGCACGCCGGTCGATTGCCCGGCTCCGCTCGCTCCGGGCCGACGTGATGCTCGGCGCGCACGGATTCTGGTTCGATCTCACCGGGAAGGCGGCGCGGCTCGCGCGGAGCCGCGCTCCGAACCCGTTCGTCGACCCGGGCGAGCTGACGCGTCACCTCGACGAGATGACCCTCGATCTCGACCAGGCCCTCGCGGCGCAGGAGCGCCCGCGCGCTCCCTGAGACGTCTCGCCGGCCGGAAGCGCCCCTTCCTTCGCCGAAGCTGGGGCAGTGCTACGGTCCTCCTCCCGGAGCACCGATGCGGAGCGCGAGCTCTCAGGACCCTGCGCTGGTATTCGAGCCGCTCGGCCCGGGACACGCGAGCTCGCTCTTCCCCGTGCTTGGCGACGTGCGTGTCTGGGAGCACCTCCCGGGCAGCGACGGAGCCACCGAGGACCACATGCGCGCGGGGTACGCCCGACGAGCCGCCGGACCGGGCCGCGCGGGCGAGCGATGGATCAACCACGCGGTCCGGCTTCCCGGTGGGCCCTACCTGGGTCGGGTCGAGGCCACCGCCCACACCGGAGAAGGCTGGGCGGAGATCGCCTACGTGTTCGGCCTTGCCCACCGGGGGCGGGGATACGCACGCGCCGCGGTGCGCTGGCTGATCGGCCAGCTGGAGGTGGACGAGGTCTGGGCCTGCACCACCCCGGCGAACGTGCGCTCGCGGCGGCTCCTGGAGGCGCTCGGGTTCCGGCAGGAGCCCCCGACCCGACCGCTCGCGTCGTGGGACCCGGGTGACCTCACCTACAGGTGGGACCGGCACCGCTGAACGCGGATCGCTTTCCTGGGTGACGACACTCTGGCAGGGTGCCCGGCCATCATGGCTCGTGTGAAGGCAGTGCTCATCGGGGGCACCGGCTACGGCGGGGCGGAGATCCTCCGCAGGCTCCTCTTCCATCCCCACGTCGAGGTCGCCCGTGTCACGGCGGCGGACAACATCGGCAAGAAGGTCGGCGAGGTTCACTTCAACCTCGCCGGGCTGACCGACCTGACGTTCCAGGAGATGGCCCCCGAGCAGGCCGTTGCCGGGATGGAGGTGGCCTTCCTGGCCATGCCCCACAAGACGACGGCGAAGGTGGTCAAGGCCATCCTCGGCTCGGGCGTACGCATCGTCGACCTGTCGGGCGATTTCCGCCTGCGCGACCCGGCGGCGTACGAGCGGTACTACGGCGTCGCTCACCCCACGCCGAAGGCGCTGACCGACGGGCTGTTCACCTACGGGATGCCCGAGGTGAACCGGGCCGCCATCGCGAAGGCGCGATACATCGCCTCGCCGGGCTGCTTCGCCACCACCATCGCGCTCGGGCTGCTCCCGCTCGCACGGGCGGGGATGCTCACCGGCCCGGTGCATACGGTGGCCGCCACCGGCAGCTCGGGCTCGGGCGCCAATCCGCAGCTCACCACCCATCATCCGCTGCGGGCGGTGAACCTCCGGACGTACAAGCCGCTGGACCACCAGCACATCCCCGAGATCCTCCAGACGCTCCACGGCGCCGGCGGACGTGAGCTGGCGCTGGACTTCGTGCCGGTCTCCGCCCCGCTGCCTCGCGGCATCTTCGCCACCAGCTTCGTCGACGTCCCTTCCTCGACCACCGCCGAGCACCTTCGAGAAGCGTGGACCCGCTGCTACGCCGGCGAGCCGTTCGTCCGCGTGGTCGAGGGTCGCCAGCCCGAGGTGGTCTCGGTGTCGGGTGGCAACTACGTCGAGGTCGGCTTCACCCTCGGCGCGCCTACCGGGTCGACCCGCCGCGTCGTCTGCTTCAGCGCGCTCGACAACCTGGTGAAGGGCGGGGCAGGGCAAGCGATCCAGTCGTTCAACGTGATGATGGGCCACGACGAGACGCTCACCCTCAAGGAACCGGGGCTCTGGCCATGAGCGCGCTCTCCGACTTTGCCGGGCGCTGGTTCGTGGTGAAGGTGGGCGGCGAGCTGGCCGCGGACCGTACCAAGCTGGCCGGAAGCGTGGGGTCGGCGGTGGGCGAGTTCCTCGGCGCGGGGATCCGCGTCTGCATCGTCCACGGCGGCGGCCCGCAGGCCACCGAGCTGGGGCGGCGCCTGGGTCTCGAGCCGACCATCGTCGGCGGCCGCCGCGTCACCGACCCGGAGACGCTCGAGGTGATGAAGATGACCCTGGCCGGCGAGGTCTCGGTGGACGTGGCCGCCGCGATGCGCCTGGTGGAGGTTCCGGCCCTGTGCACCACCGGCGTGTCCGCCGGCCTGATCGACGCCGTGCGGCGGCCGCCGAAGGTCATCACCGGCGCGGGGCCGGACCCGGTGGACCTCGGACTGGTGGGAGACATCGTCGCGGTGGACACCGCCGCGCTGGAGAAGCTGGCCAGCGTGGGCTTCGTGCCCGTCCTTGGATCGCTCGGCGGCGACTCGGGCGGGAACGTCTTCAACATCAACGCCGACACGGTCGCGGGCCGGGTCGCGGCGAAGCTCCGGGCGGCGAAGCTCTTCCTGGTCTCGAACGTCCCCGGGGTGCTCCGGGACAAGGACGACCCGTCGACGCGCATGCCGAAGCTGACCGCCGCCGAGGCGCGGGAGCAGATAGCCTCGGGCGCCATCTCCGGCGGGATGATCCCCAAGGTGGAGGAGGCGCTGGCGATGCTCGAGGAGGGCATCGAGGCGGTGCACATCGTCGGCATCGACCCGCCCACGTCGATCCTCGACGAGGCGCGCGAGCCAGGGAGCCACGGCACAGCCTTCGTCCGCTGACGGCGGATACAGCCTCGGCGCCATGCCCGGTTCGAGTACGGTGAGGTCCAGGCGGGGCGACACCGCCGTGACCGCGGAGGCTCTTGTGCGCGCGCTGAGCTTGCTGGTTCTCGCGGTCCACGTAGCCCACGCCGCACCCGACAAGCCGGCGCTGGCCATCGTCGGGGGCACGGTCGTGGATCCGGGCGGCTCGACGACGCCGGCCGCCACCGTCCTCGTGCTCGGAAACCGGATCGAGGCCGTGGGCCCGAGCAGCCGGGTGAAGGTGCCGGCAGGCGCGACCCGGCTCGAGGCGAAGGGCACGTTCGTCGTCCCGGGGCTCGTCGACGCGCATGTCCACTTCTTCCAGAGCGGCGGCCTGTACACCCGCCCTGACGCGTTCGACCTCCGTGCCTACCGCCCCTACACCGAGGAGCAGCGACTCATCCGCGAGCACCTGGACGAGACGCTCGCGCGCTTCCTCAGGAACGGAGTCACCTCGGTCGCCGACGTGGGCGGCCCATTCTGGAACTTCGACCTCCGCGACCGGGCCAGGGACAATTCCCGTGCCCCCCGCGTTGCGGCCACCGGGCCGCTGATCTCGTCAGTGGCCCGGCCGGAGCTGGATCTCGGCGACCCACCCATCATCCGCTGTGGCACCCCGGATGAGGCTCGCGCCCTGGTTCGGCGCGAGGCCCCGCGCAAGCCCGACTACATCAAGATCTGGTTCATCGTCACCGCGGACCAGCCGCTCGCGAAGAACCGACCCATCGTCGAGGCCGCGATCCAGGAGGCGCACGGTCTCGGCCTGCGCGTCGCCGTGCACGCGACCGAGCTGGCGACCGCGCGCGCCGCCCTGGAGAGCGGCGCCGACATCCTCGTGCACAGCGTGAGGGACGCGGAGGTCGACGACGCGTTCCTCCGGCTCGCCCGGGAGCGGAAGGTCATCTACATCCCGACCCTCAACGTCCGCTCCGGGTACCTCCGGACGCTTCACCAGAAGCTGGATCTCACCTTCGAGGAATTCACGCGTGGCGACCCCTGGGTGATCGGCACCTTGTTCGACCTGGCCCACCTCCCCGCCGAGAAGCTGCCCGAGCCCATGCGGCGCGGGCGGGAGAAGCCAGCCTCACTCGCGCTGGACCCCACGATGGCGAAGAATCTGATGTCGGTGCTCCGCGCCGGCGTCACCGTCGCCATGGGGACCGACTCGGGGAACATCGGCACCCTTCACGGCGTCGCCGTGCTGCGCGAGATGGCGGCGATGGAGGAGGCCGGGATGAAGCCCCTGGAGGTGCTCCAGGCGGCGACGCAGGGAGGTGCACGGCTGATGGGGCGCGAGAAGGAGCTGGGCCGCATCTCACCCGGCGCCCTGGCGGACCTCCTGGTTCTCGATGCCGATCCCCGCACCGGGACCCGGGCGCTGGCCCGGATCCGCCGCGTGGTGAAGGACGGTCACCTCATCGATCCCGAGACGCTGATCCCGGATTCCCCCGAAGCGCTCGCCCAGCGACAGCTCAACGCCTACAACGCCCGGAACCTCGAGGCGTTCCTCGCTCCCTACGCCGAGGACGTGGAGGTCCGGGACCTGGAGGGGAAGGTCGTCAGCAAGGGCAAGGAAGCGTTTCGCACCCGGTACGATGAGCGGTTCAGGACGAGTCCTGCGCTCCACTGCGAGCTGCGTGGACGCGTGTCCGCGGGGGCCTGGGTGGTCGACGAGGAGTGGGTCACCGGCGCGGGGGAGCCCGTCCACGCGCTCGTGATGTACGAGGTGGTGAACGGGCGCATCGCCCGCGTGCGATTCATGAAGTAGTGGGCTCTCCCGCTCGAGGCCGAGCTTCGCGGTCCGCAGCCGCGGCAGGACGGGTTCAAACCCGCGCCCGGCGCGCTCAGCGGAGCGGGACGGCACGCTTCCCGGAATCAGCCGGTCGTCCGGGTGCGACGCCGCGGGCGTGGGACCAGCTCACCGCCGCAGTTCGGGCAGACGCCCTTCATCGCCTCGGCGCACGCGATGCAGAACGTGCACTCGAAGCTGCAGATCCGTGCCGGCCCATCGGCAGTCAGGGCCGCGCCGCAGCGCTCGCAGACCGCGCGCATCTCCAGCGCCATCGTCGGACCCCCTCGTCAGTTTCGCTCGAGGACCTTCAGGGACTCGGCGATCTCCTCCTGGCCGCAGCCATGGGGCACCTTCCGTTTCCGCGCCTTCTGGAGCGCGGACACCGCCTCCGGGCGCCCCAGCTCGCCGAGCCGCCGGGCCGCCAGCACCCGCGCCGGGCACTCCGTCCCCTCCAGCCACTTTCCGTAGACCGCCACCAGGTCCAGGGTCTCCGTCCGGTGCTGCTGCTCGAGGTACTGGAGCGCGCCCCAGGCGGCCTGGCTCGTGCCTGACTCGGCGATCGCCCGCAGCACTGCGGTCGAGCGACCCGCCTCCAGCCGGTCGAGGAAGTCCGATCTCGGGCCCTCGCCACCTTCGCGCGAGAGGTCCTCCGCGACGCCGCTGAGGGCCCGACGGTCCAGCACCGAGCTCGCCTCCCGCGAGGCGAGCAGCACCTTGAGCTCCGTCGCGTGGTCACGCACCGCATGGAGCGCGGCCGCGCGAAGCCCTGCGACCTCGGCCGCCGGGGTGCCGCTCTTCTCCAGCCGCTCCAGGGTGGAGAGCGCCTCGCGGGCCTTGCCGGCATCGAGCAGCCTCGCCGCCTCGTCCAGTCCCGTGGGACGTGCGCGCACCGCGAGGAAGGCCACCACCGCCACCAGACCCGCGAGACCCACCAGCAGCGGCGTGCGCCAGCGAGGCGGCCCCAGGCTCGAGGACAGCGTGTCCGCGACCCGCGGGGGCGGAGGAACGGGCGTGATCGCTCCGGTGGGAAGCTCGAGCAGCGGAGTCTCCGGGGCGGGACGGGCGTCCACTTGCGGCCGGCGGGCGAAGATGACCTCGGACACGGTGGAGATGGCACGCGGCAGGAGCGGTAGTCCGATCCGCGCCGACGCCTGCGGCGGCGCCTCCAGCGCCCCCACCAGGTCCTCTGCCGTCTGGAAGCGTGCCCGCGGGTCCTTCGCCAGGCAGCGCATCACGATGGCCGACAGGTCCGGGTCGTCCCCCATCGCCAGAGAGACCTCGAGGAGCGGCGTCGGCGGCGTGCCGATGTGCTGGAGCAGGTAGTCGCGCGCGTTCGGGCCGTTGAACGGCAGCGAGCCGGAGAGCATCCGGTAGGCGAGCACCCCCAGCGAGTAGATGTCGCTGCGCGCGTCCAGCGGGTGACCCATCGCCTGCTCCGGCGAGAGGTACTCCGGCGTCCCCAGCACCACGCCGACCTGGCTCAACCCCTTCGCGTCCGGGTCCGGCTGGAGGAGCTTGGCGATGCCGAAGTCCAGCAGCCGCGCCTGCTCGCCACGCGGACCCGGGGTGAGCACCACGTTCTCCGGCTTGAGGTCGCGGTGGATGATGCCCTTCTCGTGGATGGCCCCGAGGCCCTCGGCGAGCTGGAGCAGCACCCGCCGACCCCGCTCGGGCGTGAGCGGCCCCGCTCCCAGGTGCTGGAGCAGCGTTTCACCCTCGGCGAACTCCATCACCAGGCACGTCGCATCCTGTGACTGGCCGAAGTCGATGACCCGCACCACGGCGGGGTGCTCCACGCTGGAGAGCAATCGTGCCTCGCGGCGGAAGCGCTCGCTCATGCCCGGTTGCTGGCCCACCTCCCGGCGGAGCACCTTCAAGGCGACGCGCCGGCCCAGGCTCACCTGCTCGGCCAGGTAGACCTCGCCCATCCCGCCACCCCCGAGGTGGCCCAGCACACGAAAGCGTTCCCCGAGGACCAGTGAGTTCGGCTCGAGCACGGCCAATCGCACGTTACCAGCCAGCCGGGTGCGCGCTCACTGTCGTTCGCGCGCCTACCCACCGACCGATCGACCGGAAACGTCCCTTTTTTGGGGTGCCTGGGGGCGGGTGGTACCGTCGCCGACTGCACCTTTCATGGCTTCCGAGGACACGTCCGGAGGCTCGGTCCCGCCCGCTCCAGGGGGGCGGGCTGCCGGGCCCGAGCTGCGACTGCTGGACCGACGCGCATTCGTCGGCTTCCCGCCGGTCGAGCTGCGCCCCGGCATCACCGTCGTCGATTTCGGGCTGCAGATCCCCGATGTCAGCTTCCCGTTCAACGTCGGCGGCGGCGCGCAGAAGTATCAGCGTCGCAAGCTCCACTTCGGGTTCCTCGAGGTGGCCATCGACGCGGAGCTGATCCGCCGGAGCGTCCAGGAGACCACCGCCTCGACGCTCGAGCTCTCGGACGTCGCGCTCAACTTCCGGCAGGGCTGGATCGAGGGCGAGGCACGCCTCAAGGGACCGTCGCCCGCGCCCAGTACCTTCAAGGTCGCCTTCGACGCCGACGGGGAGCGCCTCGCCGTCTACCTCTACGACGTCCGCATGTACGGGTACTCGCCGGTGCCGGCGGCCACGGTTCCGCTGGTGCTGTCCCGGGCGGTGCAGGGCGCTGCGGCGTTGCCCGACGTCGAGCTGCGCGGGGCGAACGGCTTCTCGGCGCGGGTGCTTCCTCAGCTGGTCCAGCGCGCCGCGGTGACGCGCGGCTTCCGGATGCCGTCCCTCGACGGGGCGCGCCTGGCCGGGGTGGAGGTCTCGCCGCTCGGACTGCGGCTCCGGTTCGCCTCCGGTGCGCTGCCGCCCCCCGCCCTCCTCGACGAGGAGCTGCTCCTCACCCTCGAGGGGGCGCGGGCCTTCGCCGAGGCCGAGGCGCTGGTGGCCGCGGGAAAGCTCGCCGAGGCGCGTGAGGCGTACCTGCGCGGCGCCGGGGCCGAGGAGGCGCACCCGTTCGCGCTGGAGCGGCTCCTCGCGCTCCTGGTCGCGGACCCGGCCGCGCACGAGTACGCGCTCGACGTGGTGGAGACCCTCGCCCGCCGTCGCCCGGGCTCTGCCGCGCCGCTGTGGGCCGAGGCCATCGTCCGCGAGCGCCGCGGCGAGCCCGCCCGCAGCGCCGAGCGCTGGCTCGCGCTGGTGGAGGTGGCGCGCAAGCGGGGCGACGAGGCCTCCGCCTTCAGTGCGGCCCAGGCCGCGGCCCGCGTGGCGGAGGGTCAGGCGCCGCAGATGGCGGTCAAGGCGCTGCACGCCGTGCTCGGCATCCGCCCGGATCACCTGCCCGCGCTCCGCGCGCTGGCCCGGGCCGCGGATCAGGCGCAGGACCGCGCCGGAGCCCTGCGCGCCTACCGCCGGCTCTCGGCGCTGGCCCGCGACCCGGTCGAGTCCGCCGAGGCGCACGTGCAGCTCGCCCGGCTGTCGGCGCTGAGCGAGGACGACGTCGCCGGGGCGCGCCTGCACTGCGAGGCCGCGCTGAAGCTCGCCCCGGATCTTCCTGCGGCCCTCGAGTTGCTCGGCGAGCTGTGCGCCCGCGCGGGCGAGCCGCTCCGCGCGCTGAAGGCCTTCGACCGGCTGCGGGACGTGTCGCTCGGCAGGCACGACCTGGGGCTGGTGGGCCGCGCGAACCTCCGCGCCGGTGAGGTGTGGGAGATCGGCCTCAAGCAGCTGGACAACGCGCTGCTCCGCTACCGCGAGGCGGTGTCTCTCCTTCCCGGCGACGTGGTGGCGCTCGTCGCCCAGGCCCGCGCCGCCGAGGGGCTCGGCCGCGTCGCCGAGGCGGTCACCGGCTATCAGCAATCGGTGGAGCTCGCCGGTCCGTCGCCCACCGACGCCGGCGTTCGCAAGGCAGCACACGCCGCTCACCATGCGCTGGCCGCGCTCGCCACCTCCCGGTTCGGCGACCAGGTGCAGGCCCGCGAGCACTGGGAGGCCGCGCTGTCCCTGGTGCCCGACGACGCGAAGGCCCTCGAGGCCCTCGTTCCGGCCTGGCGCGCGGCGGGAGATCCGGCCGCGCTCGCCCGGGCCCTGGAACGCGCCGCGCCCACCGTGCCGGATCCGGTCCGCCGGGCCGCGTTCCTCGCCGAGGCCGGTGAGCTGCAACGCACCCGGCTGGCCGCCCCGGACAAGGCGGAGGGGCTGCTCACCCGCGCCGTCGATTCCGACCCCCGGAACCGCGTCGCGCTGGAGGGCCTGGTGGCCATCGGCGAGGCCCGGCGCGACGGCCCGCTGCTCGTCCGCTGCCTGTCGACCCTGACCGAGCTCGCCCGCGACGGCGCGGACCGGGCGAAGTTCCTGCGGCGGCTGGCGGTTGCCGCGAAGGACCTGGCCTCCGACCTCGAGGTCGCCGCCCGCGCGCTCTCCGAGGTCCTGAAGATCCAGCCCGAGGACCTCCTGGCCTGGGGCGAGCTGTGCGCGCTGCAGCGCCGCCGGGCCGACATGCCGGGCCTGGCCGCGGCGCTCGCCGCCCGGGCGCGGGTGGCCGAGTCCCAGGCCGATCCGCGCCTGGCGGCGGCCTGCCTCCGCGAGCTTGCTCAGGTCGAGGAAGCCCGCCTGGGCCGCTTCGGCGAGGCGCTGGTCGCCCTGGAGAAGGCCGCGCGGCTCGACCCGCGCCCGGACGTGCTCCTCGAGCTGGCCGACCTCTCGCTCCGCTGCGAGCGTCCGGAGCACGCCCGGCGCGCGCTGGAGGACGTGCTGGTCACCCTCCCCCGCACCGGCTCGCCGGAGAAGCTCGCCGAGGTGCGCGCGAAGCTCGGCCAGGCGTGCGAGATGACCGGCGACCTCCCCGCGGCCGCCGCGCACTACGCCGAGGCCCTGCCGTACCGCCGTGGCGACGACGCGCTCGCCGCCCGGCTGGAGGGGCTGTACGAGAAGCTTGGCCGAAGCAAGGAGCTGGCCGAGGTCTGGGCCCTCCGGGCTCGGCAGCTCCTCGCCGAGGGCCGCACCGAGGCCGCGGCGCCGCTGCTCTTCAAGGGTGCCCGGGCGCTGCTCGACGCGGGACAGCGCGACGCCGCGCACCGCCAGCTCTACTCCGCCCTCGAGGTCGCGCCGCGGGGGCTGCTGGCGGGGCAGATCCTCGAGGCGCTGGCCGAGCTCGAGCTCTCCGCCGGCAACCGTCCCGAGGCCGCGACGCTGCTCGCCCGTCAGGCCGCGCTGGTCGGCGACCCGCTGGCCGCTGCCCGCCTGTTCCTCCGCGGCGCCGAGCTCGCGCGCGGGGAGGCACGGGAAGGAGGGCTCCTCGAGGACGCCCTCCGGCTGGATCCCGCGCTGGCCGCGGCCCGCATCCGCCGCGCCGAGCTGCTCCTCTCCCGCGAGCCGCGCCGGGCGCTCGAGGACCTCGAGGTGGCGCTGTCGCTCGCCCGCGCCGATCCGGCGGTGGTCCCGCCCGCCGAACGCAAGCGGCTGGAGCGCCTGGCGGCGGAGAGCGCGGTCCGCTCCGGGGACCCAGAGGCCGCGCGCCGCCACCTCACCGCCTACGCCGATGCCGCGCCCGACGACATCGACGCGCTCCTCCAGCTGGCAGCCCTGCACCGGAGCGCCGGCGCGGTGGAGGCCCTGGCGGCGCTCCTCTCCGGGCTCTGGCCGCGGCTGTCTGGCGAGCAGGCCCGGGCCGCCTGCAGGGAGCTGGTCGAGCTGTCGCTCGAGCTGCACCGCCCCAGCGAGGCGCTGGACGCGCTCCGGCGACTGGTGGAGCTGTCGCCGGACGACCCGTGGGCGCTGGAGACCCTGGTCTCGCTCCTGCCCCCCGCCGTGCCGGGGAGCGATACCGAGGCGCTGGTGCTGCGGACGCGACTGGTGGAGCTGACCACCGGTGCCGCGCGGGCCCACCACCGGGTGGAGCGAGCCCGGCTGCTCCGCGCCCGGGGCGACCGGACCGCCGCGCGAGAGGAGCTCACCCGCGCGGCCGGCGAGTCCGGGGAACCGGCCCTGCTCTGGCGCGAGGTGGCGCTGCTCGCGCAGGCCTCGGACGATGCGGCCGGCGAGGTCGAGGCCTGGCAGCGGGCGCTGGAGCGAGATCCGTCGGTCGGTGTCGAGGCCGCCCCGCGGCTGCTCGCGCTCGGACGTGCGCTGCAAGAGAGCCGTCCGGACCTGGCCGAGGCTGCGCTGCGGGAGACCACCCAGCGCGGGGCGCCGGCCGATGGGGTGGAGGCGTGGCGCACGCTGTCGAGGATGGAGCGCCGCCGGGGTCGGCTGGACGCAGCCTCCGATGCGCTACTCCAGGCGGCGGAGCTCGCCCCCGAGCCGCTCCGCGCCGACGTGCTGCTCGAGCGTGCGGAGCTCGCCGAGGAGCGCGGGGACTCCGCCGGCGCGGCCGACAGCTACCGCCGCGTCCTCAAGATCTCTCCCCGCCATCCGCGGGCCCTCCCCCGCCTGCGGGCTCTCCTGGAGCACGCCGGCGACTGGCCGGCGGTGGCCGAGCTGCTGGAGGTGGAGGCCGAGCGCGCTCCGCGCGAGCGCGGAGCCGCCCTCTTCGCCGAGCTGGGAACGCTCCTCGACGAACGGCTGGGCCGCGGCGAGGCCTCCGAGGCAGCGTTCCGCCGTGCGTTGCACCTCGATGCCGAGGCGCCGAGGCCGCTGGACCGGCTGATCTCGCTCCAGCTCCGCCGCGGAGCTTGGACCGAGGCCTCCCCCTTCTTGCAGAAGGTTTCTGGGCTCCTCCCGGCGGATCGCGCCGCGGATCTCCTCCGCCAGGCCGCGCAGCTCGCCTCGGCCGCCCACGACGGGGCCGCCGCGCTCGCGCTCCGGCGGCAGGCGCACGCCCTGGTTCCCGCCAGCGGTGACGAGCTGGCCGAGCTCGCGCTGGCGCTGTACGCGGGTGGCTCGCGGGCCGAGGCGCTGCCGCTCCTCGCTTCGGTGGTCGCCAGTCTCGATCGGGGGCAGCGCCCCGTCCGCGAGGCGGAGGTCCTCCTCGCCCATGCCGATCTCCTCGCCGAGGCGGGAGAGCTTCCCCAGGCGGAGGCCACGCTCCGGCGACTGGCGGACCGTCCCGACGCGCCCGTCACCGCCGTGGAGCGCCTGGCCGAGCTTCGCGCCCGCACCGATCCCCGCGAGGCGATCGAGTTGCTCGCCGCGTACCAGCTCCGCCAGCCACCGTCGGAGGAGGTGGGACGCGCCCTGTTGAAGCTCGGTGAGCGGGCCCGCGCGGAGCTGGCGGATCCCGAGCTGACCGAGCGGCTCCTGCTCGGGGCCGCGTCCGCGCTCCCGGATCCGCTTCCCGCGCACCAGGCTCGTGCCGCGCTCCACCGCGACACGGGGCGCAGCGGCGCGCTCCTGGCGGCGCTGCAGGCCACCGCAGACGCGGCGCTCCGGAGCGGCGACGTCGCGCTCGGCTCGCGAACGCTGGAGGAGGTGGCCGAGGTCGCGTCCCGCTCGGACCGGGCCGACGAGGCGCTCGAGGCGCTCTCCCGTCTCCGGGGGACGCTGGAGGGCGCGGGCCGGAAGACCGACGCGGCCACCGTGGAACGGCGCCGGGCCTCGCTCTTCCTCGACGTGCGCGGGGACGCCACCGCCGCCAGCGCGGCGCTCGCCCGGGCCTTCGAGCTCGCCCCGGACGTGGAGACCGCTGCCCAGCTGGCGGAACTCGCCGCCCGCCGCGGCGACACCCGCGCCCGCGCGGGATGGCTGAAGCGCACGGTGCCGCTGCTGGCCACCGGCGAGGCACAAGCGGCCGCACTGGTCCAGGTCGCCGAGCTCCACGCCGGTCCGCTGGGCGACGAGGCCGAGGCCGAGTCCCTGGTGCGTGATGCGCTGGCCGAGGTGCCGGGCCACCCGGCTGCCGAGGTCCTCCTGGTCCAGCTGCTCGAGCGCTCCGGGCGCGGAGCCGACCTCGCGGCCTACTACGTCGCCGCTGCGCGCAGCCGGCCCGATGGCGCCGCGCGGGCCTACCTGCTCCGCCGCGCCGCGGGGCTGTACCGCGATCTGGGCAAGTCCGACCAGGCCCTGGATGCGCTCTCCGCGGCTCACGGCTTCGCCCCGGCGAATCCATCCATCACCGCCGAGCTGGCGGACCTCCTGGTTTCCAGGGGACAGGATGCCGACGCCGCGCCGTTCGACGCGCTCCTGCTCCAGGCAGATCCCTTCCACCCCGCGTACGCACGCCACGTGGAGCGGCTCCAGGCGGCCGGCGACGGCGTGGCGCTCGGCCGACTCGAGGCTGCGCGCGGCGAGCGGCAGGTGGGCGCGGAGGCCGCACGGACCTGGCTGCGCGCCGCGGAGGCGCTGCGCGCCGGGGGCCGCGAGGACGACGCCCGCGCCGCCGAGGATCGCGCCTTCGACCAGGCCCCCGAGCTGGACGTGGCCTTCGCCGCCCGGCGCGCCCGGGTCGAGGACGACGTGCGCGCCCTCGCCGAGCTGCTGGGCCAGCGCGCGCGGGCGGTGCCCACCGAGGCGCCAGCCCTGCTCGCCGAGCGAGCGGATCTCCTGACTCGCGCCGGGGAAGCGCTCCTCGCCGCCGAGGCCTGGGACGAGCTGCTCCGGGTCAGCCCGGACGACGTGAGAGCGCTGCTCGCCCGCGGCGACCTGGCCGCGGCCGCCGGTGGGCCGGTCGCCGCGCAGCCCTACGATCGCCGCACGCTCCAGCTCGCCCCGGACCTTCCGACGGCGCAGCGGGCCCGGCTGCAGCTGCGGCTGGGGAACGCCGCGCTCGCCGCCGGCGCCCTGCACGATGCCGCTGACGCTCTCGAGGCCGTGGTGGCCGCCGACCCGGACGGCGAGCGTGGCCGCGAGGCGCTGTCGCTCCTGGCCGAGGTGCACGGGCGCCGCCACGACGCGCCGGGACTCTTCCGCACCTCGGTGCGGCTGGCACGGACCGCCGGGCCGGATGAGGCCGAGGCGCTCTACCGCCGCGCCGCCGCGCTGGTGGAGGACCCCGCCGAGGCGCTCGAGGCCCTGCTCCCGCTCGCCGAGCTCCGCCCCGCGGAGGCCTCCGTCGTGGACCGGGCCGTGGCCGGGCTCCGCGCCGTCTCCCGGCACCAGGATCTCCTCGCCCTGCTCGAGCGCGCCGCCCAGGCGTCGGGCGGCCCGCGCGCCGCCGCTCTCCTGGTCCAGGCGGCGCAGCTGGCCACGGAGGTGTTCCACGACGAGGGGCGCGCGCTGTCGCTGGTCGAGCTCGCCCACCAGGCGGACCCCGGGAACGTGGTCGCCCTGCGCTCGCTCGCCGACAGCCATCGCAGCCGGGGTGAGGTCGATTCGCTCGTGCCGGTGCTCCGGGGGCTCGTCGCCGGAACTCCGCAGGGCGAGGAATCGGCCCGGCTGAAGCTCGAGCTGGCGCGGTTGCTGCTCGAGCGCGGGGAGACGGAGGAGGCCCGGGGGCTTCTCGAGCCGCTCGCCGCCGGCGGACGCTCGGGCCCGGGATACTCCGAGGCGCTCGATCTGCTCGTCCCGCTGCTCCAGGGCGCCGACGACGCGCTCGCCCGCTCCACCGTGCTCGCGGCCCGCTCAGAGATGGCGCAGGGACCCGAGCGCGCGCGGCTGCTCTACGAGGCCGCGCTCGCCGCGCAGCAGGCCGGCGACGAGGCCCGCTCGGCGCGGCTCGCCCGTGCGTCGGTGGCCACCGAGGCCAGCCAGGACGCGCTCCTCCTGCTCGCCGGCCTCATGCGCGACGCGAGCGAGCTGGCGAAGGCCGCCGCCTCACTGACCCAGGCCGCGCAGCTCGCAGCCCCCGAGGACCGGCCGAGGCTGCTGCTCGAAGCCGCCGAGGCGTGGGAAGGCGCGGGGGATCCGGCCGAAGCACAGGAGCTGCTCGAGCGGGTGGCCCGCCTCCACCCGGCGACGCTCGGCCCGGGTGCCTGGGCGGCGCGCTTCCTCCGGCTCGGAGCGAACGCCCAGGCTCTCGAGCACGGGTACGAGCCGCTTCTCGCCCACGGCCAGTTCGCCCAGGCGCTGGAGATCGCCGAGGCGTTGGAGGACGCACCGCGCATCCGCCAGAGCCTCTGGGGGCTGGCCCAGGCTCCGTCCGGCGCCGAGGCCCTTCGCCGGCTCGCGACGCTGCTCTTCCGCGAGGGCACGGCCGTCGAGCGCCAGGCGTGTGCCGAGCTGGCCGCGGCGCGCCGGGCGATGGACCTCGCCGTGGCGCTCCACCAGGCGATCCTCGTCTCCCCACCAGGTGAGGCCAGCGACGAGGAGCGGCTGCGGGCCTTCCAGCGCCTCCAGGCGCTGGGCGAGCTCGAGGGCGCGGTCTTCCAGCTGCTGGAGCAGGTGGACGGGAGCACCGCCCCGGCGCTGGTCGAGGCGCTGCTCCAGCACCTCCGCAGCCGTCGCGGCGCGGAGCGGGAGCGTGGGCTGCGCCTGCTCGCGGGGCGCGTGCCCTCCCGGGCCGCGCAGCTCTGGCAGGCCCTCTTCGAGCAGGCCCGCGACGACAATCGCCTCGAGGACGCGGCCTCTGCCCTGTCGTCGTGGGTGGACGCCACTCCGGATCCGGTCCAGCGCGCAGGCCTAAGGGTGCAGGCCGGAGATCTCACGCTCGCCATCGGCTGGACGGACGCGGCCCGCGCGGCGTGGACGCAGGCCGCCGCCGAGGATCCGACGTCGATCGCGGCCATCGGCAAGCTGCTCGCGCTCACCTCGGCCGACGAGTCGCCGGAGGAGTTCGCCGACCTCGCCGAGCGGCTGAGCTCCCTCGCCGGGCCCGAGGCCCTGGGTGGCCGGCTGGACGAGCTCGTGCACGCCTACGTCCAGCTGGGCCGGGCCGCGGACGCGCTGGGCGTGCTCCCCCAGCTCCCGGCGACCGAGGAGCGGATCCGCCTCCGTGCCGAGCTGGCGGAATCGCTCGGTCGAGGGCAGGAGGCGCTCGCCCTCCGGGAGCAGCTGGTCCGGACCCCGGAGGAGCGAGAGGCGCTGGCGCTCGCCGCGCTCCGGGCCGGGCGGCACGCCGACGTGGTGCGCATCCTCGGGCCCCTCGAATCGCTGGACGCGCTGTCGCCCGAGTCACAGCGCACCTTCGCCTCCGCGCTGGCCGCGACCGAGGACGGCGCCACGCTGGCGGTGGAGCTCTGGGCGCTGCTCCTCACCCAGCACCCCGTGGACGCCGAGGGATGGGCGCTGCACGCCGAGGCGCTCCGCCACGCCGGCCGCCCGGACGCCGCGGTCCGCTCCGCCGCCTTCGGACACCTCTTCGCCGGCGAGGAGACCGTCGCCGCCCCCGTCCCCCTGCAGCCCGTGGCCCGTGGCCCGGTGCGCACCTCGGTGACCCTCCCCGGCGGAGTGCTGGCCCTCACTCCCGAGGAGATGCCAAATCTGACGACGGTGCTCGACGAGTCGCTCGCCGCGCTGGGGGCTCCCGAGCTGCAGATCTGGCTCGACCCCGGTGGCGCCTCGGAGGCGTGGCTGGCCAGCGCCGGCGATCTGGTGCTCGGCGCGGGTGCGCTCTCCGTCTTCGGCCCGCTGGAGGTCACCTACCTCGTGGCGCTCGCCCTGGCCCTGGGGGACGAGGGACAGGCCCTGGCCCGGCCGGGCGAGGTGCCGGGGCTGCCCACCGCCGCGGCCGAGGCGTTCGCGGCGGTGCCCTCGCCGGCCGCCGCTGCGCGGGTGTTGCTCTGGCTCGATCCGGTGGCGCGTGGCGCGGACCTGGACACCGTCGACCCCGTGGCGGTGTTGACCGGGAGCGCGGCGCTCGCCGCGGTGGTCCAGCGCGCGCTGCGGCTCGTGTAAGGTCGCCGTCGTCCGTGCTCCGTCCCGCGTCGCTCGCTCCCCTGGCCCTGCTGGGCGTGTCCCTCGTCGCCTGCAAGGGCGAGGTCCCGGTCCCGGGCAAGGAGCGGGTCGGGACGTACCTGCTGCAATCGGTGGGTGACCCGCTGTTCAACGACTGCGCTCCGGCCATCTTCGACGCCGGCGTGGACGGCGGCGCGAGCGGCGGCTTCTTCGTCGACGCGGGCGTCATCTTCTCGGTCACCTTCAACCAGACCACCACGCCCGACGGCGGCACGCGCTGGCCGGACGGCGGACCGGTCACCCCCTACGACGCCGGGTACCTCACCTTCATCGAGGGATCGGGCTCCGAGTACGGGGTCATCGTCGGTCAGCTGATCGACGTCTCGGCGGTCGCGCCGCGCGTGTTCTCCGCCTGCAACTGCACCGGCCTCGATCCGCCGGACATCCAGGTTCTGGAGCGGAACGTCATCGCCCTGCTGAGCGCCTCGCAGGCGCAGGCGCTCGGCTCGACGACCACCTGCGCGCCGCCCTTCGTGGTGCTCGACGGCGGAATCCCTCCGGTGGGCGGGGGAATCATCGGGCCCCGCGACCCGAGCGGCGTGTGGAGCGTGCCGCTGGTCTGCGGGGTGACCGAGGAGCAGGTGCAGGTGCTCAACCACGCGCCGGACGCCGGGTGCAGCCCGGAGTGCCAGTCCTGCACCATCCGCTTCTCGGTCCAGGGGAGGACGCTCGAGCAATGACCGCCCGGCGCGCGGTGGTTCTGCTGTCGGGAGGACTGGACTCGGCGACCGTCCTGGCCATCGCCCGGAGCGAGGGCTTCCTCTGCAGCTGCCTCCTGGTGGACTATGGGCAGCGTCACCGGGTGGAGCTGGAGCGCGCCCGCCTGGTGGCGCGGGCCCAGGGCGTGGAGGACGTCCGGGTGGTCCAGGTGGACCTCCGGGCCATCGGCGGCTCGGCGCTGACCGCGAACATCGAGGTCCCGAAGGACCGGGCCGAGTCCGAGCGGGGAGCGGGCATCCCGGTGACCTACGTGCCGGCGAGGAACACGCTCTTCCTCGCCCTGGCGCTGGGGATGGCGGAGACCCTCGACGCGACCGACCTCTTCATCGGGGTCAACGCGGTGGACTACTCGGGCTACCCGGACTGCCGGCCGGAGTTCATCCGTGCGTTCGAGGGACTCGCCAATCTCGCGACCCGCGCCGGGGTGGAGGGGGCCCGCTTCCGGGTTCATGCGCCGCTCTCGGGGCTGCGCAAGGCGGAGATCATCCAGACCGGCGCGCGGCTCGGCGTGGACTTCGCGCTGACCCACAGCTGCTACGACCCGGACCCGCGGGGGCGAGCCTGCGGGCGCTGTGACAGCTGCCTCATCCGGCGCGAGGGCTTCCGGACGGCGGGCGTAGCGGACCCGACGCCCTACGCGACGTGACGGCCGGCCTCCTCACTGCGTTCGCCGTGCTGCTGGCAGGAGGCGACGCCGGCACCGCCACGATCCTGGTCGACGCGAGCACGCGGGTGCCCGGCCTGGTGGTGGAGCTGCCGTATGCGACCGTCGACAACTTCCTGGGACGGGCGGTCTATCCCGAGGGTGCGCGCTGTCTGCTGCTCCCCGGGGTGGCGGAGCGGCTGGCCCGCGCCGCGCGCACGCTGCAGGCGCGAGGGTTCCGGCTGAAGGCCCTGGACTGCTACCGGCCGCTCCACGTCCAGTGGGCGATGTGGAAGCTGGTGCCGCGCAAGGGGTACGTCGCCGACCCGCATACCGGGAGCCCCCACAACCGGGGCGCGGCCGTGGACGTGACCCTGGTCATGCTCGACGGCGTGGCGGTGGACATGCCGACCCCGTTCGACACCTTCGGGCCCGCGGCCCACCACGGGAGCAGTGCCGGAACGGAGGAGGCCCGGGGGCACCGCGAGGTCCTCCGGCAGGCGATGGTGGAGGCCGGGTTCCGGCCCAACCGCATGGAGTGGTGGCACTACGACGCGCCCGAGCGCCGGGGCGCGCCGCTGCTCGACGAGGCGCTCGTGCCGGCGCCGTGAAACCTCTACGCTCCGGCCGACCGTGCTGACGTTCGTGCGCTCCCATCCGCTGCTCGTCGCCGTGCACGTGCTGGGGCTGCTGGTGGCCATGCGGGTGCTGGTCACCCGCCGCGCGCCGCAGAGCCTGATGGCGTGGCTTCTGGCCCTGATCTTCGCGCCCTGGGCCGCGATCCCGCTCTACTTCCTCCTCGGAGGACGGAAGTTCCCCCGTGGGGCGAAGGGCAAGCAGGCGCCGCTGCTCGCCCCGGCTGCCCGGGCCGAGCTTCCGGAGGGCCACCGGGCTGCGGACGTGCCGCGCGTGCTCCGCACCGAGGGCGTCCCGGGGGTGCGGGCGGGAAACGCCTTCCAGCTCCTCGGCACCGGAGAGGAGGCCTACAAGGCGCTGCTCGGCGCCATCGGGGCCGCCGCGCGGAGCGTCGACCTCACGGTGTTCATCCTCGGCAACGACGAGGTGGGCGCCAGCATCGTGAGCGCGCTCGCCACGCGGGCCCGGGCCGGAGTGCGGGTGCGGCTCCTCCTCGACGCGGTGGGGTCACGACCCATCCTGTCGCGTGCCAGGCAGGAGCTGGGGGCCGCGGGTGGCGAGGTCCGCTCGTTCATGCCGCTCCTCCACGCACCGGTGCGGGGGCGGAGCAACCTGCGCAGCCACCGGAAGATCGCCGTGTTCGACGGGCACCGAGTCTTCCTCGGGGGGATGAACATGGCCCTGGAGTACATGGGCCCCACGCCGAGGACCGGCCGATGGCGGGACGTGGCCTGCCTCGTGGACGGGCCAGTCGCGGCGGACGCCGCGCAGCTCTTCGCCGCGGACTGGGCGTTCGCCGGCAAGGAGGACCCGGTGCGGGTCGCGGAGGTGCCCCCCGCCGCGGGCGAGGCGGTGGTCCAGCTGGTCCCGAGCGGTCCGGAGATGGCGACCGACACCTTCTACGACGCGCTGGTCACCGCGCTCTACGCCGCCCGGAGCCACGTCGCGTGCGTGACGCCGTACTACGTCCCCGACGACGTCGTGCAGCACGCCTTCGTGCTCTGCGCGCGCCGGGGCGTGCGCACCGAGATGGTGATGCCCGCCGTCTCCAATCACCTGCTCGCGGACAAGGCGCGGCGCGGCCTCCTTCCCGAGCTGGCCGAGGCGGGGGTGGTCTTCCACTGGTTCGGCGGGATGGTGCACGGCAAGGCGATGGTCGTGGACGAGACCGTGGCCTACATCGGGTCCCCGAACCTGGATATGCGCAGCTTCTTCCTGAACTACGAGGATGCGCTGCTGCTCTACTCGCCGCCCGAGATCGCGGCGGTACGCGGCTGGATCGAGTGGCTGTCGGCGGAGTGTCCCCCGACGCTCGCCCCGCCCACCCGGCGGCGGTGGCTCATCGACGACATCGCGCGCCTGCTCGCGCCCGAGCTCTGAACGCGCGCGGACTTGGCGAGTCTTGCCCGCCGCTCGAGAAGGAGGAGCCCTCCTCGAGTCCGACGATCCGCGCCATTGGACCAAGGTGCCGGCGAGATGCCTGATCGTCCGGTTTCGCCGTGGGATAGGGTTCTCCGGGGAGCGCGGTGAATTCCGAGGAGGTCGTCATGGGCCTGGGCAGCGCGTTGCGACGCGGTGGGTTCACCGTCGGGCTGCTGCTCGGCGCAGCGAGCTGGGCCCAGGACGGCACTCCCACCAGTGAGGGCCATCTCGACGCCCGGACGGTGGCCCAGCCCGCGGCGAAGAAGGACTATTCCCCGTACGTGCGCCGGGCCCAGCCGACCCGTCCGTACTTCGGGGACACCCACCTCCACACCGCGCTCTCCCTCGATGCACGCGCCTTCGGCAACGTGCTCGAGCCGGAAGCGGCCTTCCGGTTCGCTCGCGGCGAGGAGGTCACCACCTCCACCGGGCAGCAGGCGCGGCTCTCCCGGCCCCTGGACTTCCTGGTGGTGGCCGACCACTCCGAAGCACTGGGAACCATGGTGGAGATCGCCAAGGGAAACCCAGCGTTCATGAAGGACCCGGTGGCGAAGCGCTGGAACGAGATGATGGCCAAGGGCGGGGAATCAGGGACCGCCGCGGCACAGGAGATCATCGTCGCGCTCTCCACCAACAAGCTCCCCGAGGTGGTGAAGGACCCGACGATCGCCCGCACCATCTGGCAGAGCACCAACGCCGTGGCCGAACGGTACAACGAGCCGGGGCGGTTCACCGCTCTCCTCGGCTACGAGTGGACCTCGAACAAGGGCGGTCAGAATCTGCACCGGGTGGTCCTCTTCCGGGACGGCAAGGCGAAGGTCGATCAGCTGCTTCCCTTCTCGTCGCTCGACAGCGAGAACCCGGCCGATCTCTGGAACGCTCTGGCTGGCTACGAGCAGAAGCTCGGGGTGAAGGTCCTGGCCATCGCCCACAACGGCAACCTCTCCAACGGGCGCATGTTCGGGCCGGTGGACTTCAACGGCGCCGCGCTCACCCGGAGCTACGCCGAGACCCGAAGGAGGTGGGAGCCGCTCTACGAGGTCACCCAGATCAAGGGCGACGGAGAGACCCACAAGTTCCTCTCCCCCAACGACGAGTTCGCCGGCTACGAGATCTGGGACAAGGGCAATCTCAACCTCAGCGAGAAGAAGCGGCCGGAGATGCTCCAGTACGAATACGCTCGCGAGGGGCTGAAGCTCGGCCTCAAGCTGGAGCAGCAGCTCGGGGTCAATCCCTTCAAGTTCGGGATGATCGGCAGCACCGACTCCCACACCTCGCTGGCCACCGCCGACGAGGACAACTTCTTCGGGAAGCACTCCGGGAAGGAGCCCAGCCCGCACCGGTGGGAGAGGCCGGTGGCCACCTTCAACGGGGTGAGCATCCTCGGCTGGGAGCAGGCGGCATCCGGGTATGCCGCGGTGTGGGCCACCGACAACACCCGGGAGGCGATCTTCGACGCGATGTCGCGAAGGGAGACCTACGCCACGACGGGCCCGCGGATGATCGTCCGCTTCTTCGGCGGCTGGAGCTTCGAGCCGCAGGACGCGAGGTCACGCGTCCCCGCCTCGGTGGGATACGAGAAGGGCGTCCCCATGGGCGGCGACCTGGCGGCGCGGGGACAGGCGAAGGCGCCGTCATTCCTGGTCGCGGCGCTGAAGGACCCGCAAGGGGCGAACCTGGACCGGGTGCAGATCGTCAAGGGCTGGATGGACAAGGCGGGCGGCCTCCAGGAGCAGGTGTACGACGTGGTCTGGTCGGGGAAGCGCAAGCCCGGAGCCAAGGGGAAGCTCCCCGCGGTGGGGAACACCGTCGACCTCAAGACTGCCACCTGGACCAATTCCATCGGCGCGGCGGAGCTGATCACGGTGTGGAAGGATCCGAAGTTCGATCCGACCCAGCGAGCGTTCTATTACGCCCGGGTGATCGAGATCCCCACCCCGCGGTGGACCGCCTACGACGCCGTGCGCTTCGGGGTGAAGATGGGGCCGGAGGTGCCGATGGTCACCCAGGAGCGGGCCTACACCTCCCCGATCTGGTACACGCCCGGCAGCTGAGCGCGTGACCCCGACGAGCCTCCCTTCCGGGCGCCCGGTGTCTCGCGCTCGCCGACTGCTCCGCGAGCCACTGCTGCACTTTCTGCTCCTCGGCGCGGCGCTCTTCGGCGTCCACCGGCTCGCCACCGCTCCCTCGGCAGAGGGGAGCCGGATCGTGGTGAGCGTGGGCAAGCTCCGGTCGCTTGCGGAGACATTCCGCATGACGTGGCAGCGCCCGCCGACCGAGGCCGAGCTCCGCGGACTGGTGATGGACCACGTGCGCGAGGAGGTTCTGGTGCGCGAGGCGGTTCGGCTCGGTCTCGACCGGGATGACCCGGTGGTCCGGCGGCGCCTCCGGACCCGGATGGACGTCCTCCTCGACGACACCGCGGCAGTCTCGCCACCCACCGATGCCCAGCTCCAGGCGTACCTGGATGTCCATCCAGGCGCCTTCCGCCAGGAAAGCCGGACCACCTTCGTCCAGGTATTCCTGAGCCCGGAGCGACACGGGGAGCGGCTGGAGACGGACCTGCGCCGGCTGCAGGCATCGCTCCAGCACCTCGTACCCGGGGCGGATCCGCTCCGGATGGGAGATTCCTCGATGCTCGAAGGCCGCTTCGATGCCGCCTCGGAGCGGGAGGTCGAACGAATCTTCGGGGATGCCTTCGCGCGCGAGCTGGCGACAGCCCCGGTAAACGACTGGACCGGGCCGGTTCGCTCTGGCTACGGCCTCCACTTCGTCCGGGTCACCGAGCGCGTGCCAGGTCGGCCCGCGCGCCTCGAGGAGGTCCGCGAAGCCGTCCAGCGGGAATGGCTCTCGCAGGAGACCGCCCGGGCGCGTGAGGCGGCCTACCAGGCGCTGCTGCGGAGGATGAAGGTCACGGTCGAGCCCCCGCCGGTGGAGACGGCCGATCCGAGGGCGGGACGGTGAGGCGAACCGGCCCGGGATGGGCGCTCGTCCTGGCCCTGCTCGCGTGGGCAAGCGCTGCCCGTGCACACGAGCTCCGCCCGGCTTACCTCGAGCTGCGCGAGCTCGGGCCCGACCGCTGGGGCGTGCTCTGGAAGGTGCCCGCCCGCGAGGAGCTCCGGCTGTCCATCGCGCCGCGCTTCGATAACCGGTGTCGACCGGAGGGCACGGCCATCCGTTACCGGCAGGCGGACGCCTGGGCCGATCGCTGGACGCTGGTCTGCCCGGGCGGTCTGGCGGGAACCACCGTCCGCATCGAGCGGCTGGAGGTGACGTTCACCGACGTGCTGGTGAGGGTGGTGCGCGCCGACGGCTCGGTGCAGACCTCCCGGATCATCCCCTCCGCGCCGTCCTTCGTGATCGAGATCAGCCCTGGACGGTGGGAGGTCGCGGGGACCTATCTCCGTCTCGGCGTGGAGCACATCCTCGGCGGAGTCGACCACCTGCTCTTCGTCTTCGGCCTGCTGCTGCTGGTCTCGGGCTGGAGGCGCGTCGTGGGAACCATCACCGCCTTCACCGTGGCCCACAGCGTGACCCTGGCCGCCGCCACTCTCGGGTGGGTTCACGTCCCGCAGGCCCCGGTGGAGGCGGTCATCGCCCTGAGCATCGTCTTCGTCGCGGCAGAGGTGGTGCACGCGCGCGAGGGCCGGCCGGGCCTCGCCGAGCGCTGGCCCTGGCTGGTGGCCTTCACCTTCGGCCTGCTGCACGGCCTCGGCTTCGCCGGCGCCCTGCGAGAGGTCGGGCTTCCGTCGGGGGCCATCCCCCTGGCCCTGCTCTTCTTCAACCTCGGGGTCGAGCTCGGGCAGCTGGCCTTCGTCCTGGCCGTGATCGCCCTGCGCCGACTACTGCGGGGTCCCCTCCAGCGCCTTCCCACCGGAGCGTGGCGGATGCCCGCCTACGTCACCGGGGCAGTGGCTGCATTCTGGGTCTTCGAGCGGGTGAGCGGGTTCCTCTCCGCTCAGACCTGACCTGGGCCGACGGCATCCCTCTCCGCGGCGAGCAGCGCGCGCTTCCGCTCCGGCCCCCAGCGGTAGCCGGAGAGGCTCCCGTCGGAGTGGACGACGCGGTGGCAGGGCACGGCGAGCGCCACCGGATTGGTCGCGCAGGCCCGGGCCACGGCGCGCACCGCCCGCGGATGACCAACCGAGCGCGCCACGTCGGCGTAGCTCGCGGTGCTCCCGCTGGGGATTGCCCGGAGGGCCTGCCAGACCTGGCGCTGGAACGCCGTGGCGCGGATGTCGAGCGGGAGCTGCTCCGCCCCGGAGCGCTCGCCCAGCGCAACGGCGGCCGCACGGAGCCGCACATCCGATTCCGGTGACGCGCGCTCGAGCTCCGCGGCGGGGAACTCGGAGCGGAGCATCGACTCGAGCGTCCGCGCGTTCTCCCCGAACGCCACCCGGCAGAGCCCCTTCTCGGTCCGGGCCAGGAGGAGCGCCCCGAGCGGCGTGTCGAGCAACGTCCAGGTGATGCGCTGACCCGCGCCGCCCTTCCCGTACTGCGCCGGGCTCATCCCCATCTGCTTCCTCGCCGCGGCATAGGCGCGCCCCGCCGAGCCATAGCCGGCCTCGAGCCACGCCTCGGTCACCGGCTTTCCGGCCCGGAGCTCCGCCTTCCAGCGCTCGAGACGGACCGCGGACACGAACTCCTTGGGCGAGAGTCCGGTGTGCTTCTTGAACGTCTTCTGCAGATGCGCCGCGCTGAGCCCGACGGCCCGGGCGAGCGCGTCCAGCCCGGGCGGCGCCTCGAGGTCTGCCACGATGAGCGCCTTGACCTTCTCCACCAGCGCCTCGGAGGGGAGCTGGGCGAGATGCGGCTTGCAGCGCCTGCAGGCGCGGTAACCCTGGCGCTCCGCGGTGGCCGCGTCGGGCAGGAAGCGCACGTTCTTGCGGAGCGGCCGGCGAGCCGGGCAGGTGGGCCGGCAGTAGATGCAGGTCGTCTCCACGGCCACGACGAACTGGCCGTCCGCGCCCTGATCGCGCCGGACGAACGCGGCCCAGCGGCCGTCCTCGGGGTCGTCGCGCACCACGTCCATGTCCAGAGAATGCAGGTCCATTCGAGTCCTCGCACGTCGAAACGGGTCAAGGAGTAGCCCCGCCCCCGGCCACCCCGCGTGCCGGCTCCTGCGCTCGATGTCCGGGGACTGAAATGCCCGTCACGAGGCGTCTGGCACCTCCGGTCACGCCCTCGTAACGAGGCCGTAACGAGGTGTCTGGCACCACAAAAAGACGTGTCGTTTCAGTCGCTTACGACGATCAACGGGTCAGCCGAAGAAGACTTTCGCCACGTCGAAGTACTCGGCGGGCACCCGCTTCAGCGTGCGCGTGGCATCGGCGAGGGCCACGCTGGTGACCTCGTTGCCGCGGAGCCCCGCCATCCTCCCGAACTCGCCCCGGGCGACCATGTCGCAGGCATAGACGCCGAACCGGGAGGCGAGCACCCGGTCGTGTGCGGTCGGGGTACCGCCACGCTGGATGTGGCCGAGCACGGAGACCCGGGTCTCGAACCCGGTGCGGCGCTCGAGCTCCTGGGCGACGTACTGGCCCACCCCCCCGAGCCGCACCCGTCCCGCCTCGTCCAGCGCGCCCGAGGTGATGACGTGCTCGGGCTCGTCCGGACTGGCGCGGATCTTCGTCCCCTCCGCCACCACCACGATGCTGAAGCTGGTCCCGCCGGCGTAGCGCCGCTTCAGGTGCTCCGCCACCACGCCCAGGTCAGCCGGCTCCTCGGGAACCAGGATCGCGTCCGCGCCGCCGGCGATCCCGGAATGCGTGGCGATCCACCCGACGTGCCGTCCCATCACCTCCACCACGATGACCCGCTTGTGGGACTCGGCGGTGCTGTGCAGGCGATCGATCGCCTCGGTGGCGATGGAGACCGCAGTGTCGAAGCCGAAGGTGTAGTCCGTCCCGTTCAGGTCGTTGTCGATGGTCTTGGGAATGCCGACCACCGGGAGCCCGTGCTCGTGCAGCCGGGCCGCGGCGGACAGCGTTCCCTCCCCACCGATCGCCACCACGGCGTCGATGCCATGCTTCTTCGCGTTCGAGAGGACCTTCTCCGCCCCTCCCTCGACGGTGAGGGGATTCACCCGGCTGGTTCCGAGGATGGTGCCGCCGCGGTGAAGGATGCCCGCGGTGTTCTCCCGGGTGAGCGGGAACATCCGATCCTCGAGGAGACCCTTCCACCCGTCACGGAGACCGACGACCTCGAAGCGATGGTTCTGGGCCCGTCGGACGACGGCGCGGATGACGGCATTGAGACCGGGGCAGTCCCCTCCACCGGTCAGCACGGCGATTCGCATGGAGTGGGATGCAGTCTCCCCCGGGCCGCTCCCGAGCGCCAAGGGGCCGACCGCTCAGCGTGCGGACGCCGACCCTGGCGCCGCGAGGCCCGGGACCGCCAGCCGGGGAGCGTCCTCGGCGAGGGCAGAGGCGCCGAGCAGGACCGCGGCCAGCCAGACGGCGTCGGCGAGCAGCAGATGGAGGAGCTGCATCCACACCGGGGCCAGCAAGGCGAGATTCACCAGCCCGGCGGTGAGCTGGAGCACCACCAGGAAGGCGAGGGCCATGGCTGCCCGCCGGACCTGGCGGCCCGGACGGAGCAGGCTCGTCGCCGCCGCGGTGACCAGGAGCAGGGTGCCCACCGCGACCGCGAGCAGCGGATGGAGGACGCGGAGCCGGAGCAGCACGTGCGCCCCGCCCGAGATGTCCTGGCGGAAGCCCTCGGCCAGCGACCTCGCCGGGAACAGCGTGTCCCCCAGCGCCGCGACGCCTCCGCTCACCCCGAGGACCACCAGGCCCAGCAGCGCCGCCGGAATCAGCACCCCCACGGCTCCCTGATCCCGCAGCCGGAGACGGCTGGCGCCTGTTGCCCACGCGCCGGTCAGCGCCACCACCGCGAGCAGGAAGAAGGTGTTCACCAGGTGCATTCCCATGACCGCAGCCCGGGCCAGGGAGTCGTTCTCCCCGGTGAGCCGGAGCAGGACCAGCGCCGCGCCGATCCCCCCCTCGACCAGGATCGCGAGCACGCCCAGCGCCGCGCCGCGCCGCACCCGGTGCCGGCGGGGGAAGGCCACGAAGGCCCACACCGCCCAGCCCACGACCGCGAGGGTGACCAGGCCGCTCGAGACGCGATGGCTGAACTCGATCATGGTCTCGAGCGCCGGCGCCCGGGGCAGCACCTCTCCGTTGCAGACCGGCCAGTGTGCGCCGCAGCCCGCCCCCGAGCCCGTCGCCCGCACGAACGCTCCCCACAGCACGACGGCGAGGAGGAAGGCGACGAGTCCCCAGGTCGCCCGCGCGAAGCGCACGTTCACCATGACAGGGGGGTCATTATCAGCCGCCGCCGGTTGCTGCCATGCTGCCCCCCGCACGACCAGGGGGAGAGCGGCCCATGAACTTCGAGGTCCGGACAGACAGTCTCGCGGGGACCGCCACCGCGCTCGGCTGGGCGCGTGGCCACACCGTGGTCATCGACCGTCCGGCGGACGCGGGTGGTCAGGATCTCGGCTTCAACGGCGGCGAGCTGCTCCACCTCGCGGTCGCCGGCTGTGTCTCGAACGATCTGTTCCGCGAGGCCCGCGCCCTCGGGCTCCGGCTCACCCGGGTGGCGCTCACCGCCCGGGGCGAGTTCACCGGCGACCCCCCGGTCTCCGGCGGCATCGGCTACTCGGTCGAGGTGTGGGGAGACGCTCCGGCGTCCGCACTGCGCGAGCTCGTGGCCCGCGTGGACACCATCGCCGAGATCCCGAACTCTCTCCGCCGCGGAACGGCCGTGCGACTCTCGGAAGCCCGGGTCCACGGGAGCGACGAGCGACCGGCACCCCCCGGTTCCGGCGGTTGAGGAGGGCGGCATGAGCCTCGCCCGACTCCGCGGAGGGACGGTCGACGTCCGGCTCTGGACTCCGGTGGACCAGGTCGAGTCGCAGGCGCTGACCCAGCTCCGCAACATCGCCAGCCTTCCCTGGGTCGCCCACGTCGCGGTCATGCCCGACGTGCATTTCGGGAAGGGGACCACCGTGGGCTCGGTCATCGGCATGCGCGGCGCGGTCTCGCCGGCGGCGGTGGGGGTGGACATCGGCTGCGGGATGGGCGCGGTGCGCACCAGCCTGGCCGCGGCGGACCTCCCCGAGAGCCTCCGCGGCCTCCGCTCGGACCTCGAGGACGCGATCCCGGTGGGCTTCGATTCTCACGACGCGCTGGTGAAGCCGCGGGCCCCGCGCCTCGGCGCGGAGGTGAGGGAGCTGCTCGCCGGCTTCGACGACCTCGATCCGGCGGTGAAGGACCTCGGAAGTCGCGCGGCGAAGCAGCTGGGCACGCTGGGCGGCGGAAACCACTTCATCGAGCTGTGCGTCGATTCCGAGCAGCGTGTCTGGCTGATGCTCCACTCCGGCTCGCGGAACATCGGCAAGTCGCTCGCCGAGGTGCACATGACGCGGGCGAAGAAGCTGAAGCACAACCGTGCCCTGGTGGACCCGGACCTCGCGGTATTCCTCGCCGGGACCGAGGAGATGGCCGCCTACCGGCGCGACCTCGACTGGGCGCAGCGCTACGCGATGATCAACCGCCGGCTCATGTTCGACCTGTACATGCAGGTGATGCGGCGGCACTTTCCCCAGGTCCGGTTCGACGAGCCGGTGCTCTGCCACCACAACTACGTCGCGGAGGAGACGCACCACGGCGAGGAGCTGCTGGTCACCCGAAAGGGCGCCATCTCCGCGCGCGCCGGTCAGCTGGGGGTCATCCCCGGCTCGATGGGCACCCGGAGCTACGTCGTCCGCGGACTCGGGAATCCCGAGTCGCTGCACTCCGCCTCCCACGGCGCAGGCCGGAAGATGTCCCGCGGTGAGGCCAAGCGGCAGTTCAGCGTGAAGGACCTGGCGGAGCAGACCGCCGGCGTGGAGTGCCGGAAGGACGGCGGTGTGCTCGACGAGATTCCTGGCGCGTACAAGCCCATCGAGCAGGTGATGGAGTACCAGAAGGACCTGGTGGAGATCGTCGCCGAGCTGAAGCAGCTCCTCTGCGTGAAGGGCTGAACCGCGGCCCCGCGCCCCCGGGTCCCTGGAACGCGGCCTGGAGCGGCGCGGTCGCTCCGCTCCGGCGCTCGGCGGGCCCGGCGGCCGCGGTCAGAACCGTCCGGCGACGACCAGGCCGCCGCGGCCGTCCGGACCGAAGGTGGGAACGACCGAGATCCGTTCGCCGTTCGCTTTCGGGCGCGGCGCTGGCGAGGGCCCGGGCTTCGTCGACAGCTCGTACCCCAGCACCGCCCCGGCGAGCATCAGTGGCGGTGCCACCCACATCAGCCGGCTGGTGCTGCCCTGGCCGATCCCGAAGGCGGCGCCCGCCCCCAGCGCCTCGCCGAACCAGCTCACCCAGGGAGAGCCGTGGGCGTCGAAGTACGCCCCGGTCAGTGGCACCATCGTCGCCACCGCGAGCCCGAAGCCGGAGAGGAGTCCTGCGGCCACGGTGCCCTCGGAGCAGCTGTCCTGCGCCGAGAGCGACCCGATGCAGCCGAGGTACCCTCCGAGCGCGCCGGTCAGCGTGCCCGCGGCGCCGGCGACCAGCACCTCGGAGACGACCCGGACCGTGCGCGAGGTGGGCGCGGCCCTGGGCTCGGCGACGGCCTGGACGGTCGTATCTCCGGTCGGCGCCGTCCCCACCGCGAGCAGGGGATGCTCGAGCGCCTCCGTGCCCGCACGGGGGACGTCACCCGGGGCAGCGGCCAGGACGAGGCTGGTGATGGCAACCAGGGTGGACATCGCGCGCAAGCTTCGGGAGGGGGTTCCGCCCGAGCGCGCCGGCCCTGCTCTCGCGCCGCAGGAACGCTTAGCAGATCCCCCCCGGGGGCTCACAAGGACTGGGACACCAGAAGTGGATGTCCTACATGCCCCGCTGCAGCCGGCGGCGGGAGACGGGCAGCGGCCGTGCCGTCGTCAGCCAGGGAAGGGGAGGGGCTGGACGGTGGCCGTTCCGGCTCCTCCGGCCAGCGTCAGCTCGGTCCCCGGCTGCTCGACGTCGCGGTGGGCGTAGCCGAGCCCGATGGCACCGAGCCGTGGGCTCTCGACCGCCGACGTCACCCAACCCACGCGCCGCTCGCCGACCAGGAGCTCGGTCCGCGGCGAGGGCAGCGCACCCGCGAAGCGAAGCCCCACCAGATGCCGGTTCATGTGGCCCCGGAAGGTGGCCCGGGCGATGACCTCCTGCCCGATGTAGCAGCCCTTCTGGTAGTGGATGGCGCGCTGGAGGTTCGCCTCGAGGGGGATGGTCTTCTCGTCCATGTCCACCCCGAAGCGGGGAGTCCCTCGCTCCACCCGGAGCACCTCCAGCGCGGCGAACCCCACCGGCGTGGCGCCGGCGTCCAGCAGACGGTCGAATGTCGAACCGAGCGCCTCCGCCGGCAGCAGAAGATCGATCCCGGGGAGCAGCTGCCCCTGGGGCAGGGCCCACGCCGTCATCCCACCCCCGGCGTCGAACGGACGCAGCGCCGCACCGGCCGGCGGACCGAGCCCGAGCACCCGCGACGCGAGCGCCTCGGCCTCCGGACCCAGCACCGAGAGCTGGCCGAACAGGGCGGTGGCATCGGAGAGCTCGGCGTCCTCGCTGATGAGGTACCGCTCCAGGGCCCCCCGCACGACGGGACCAAACCCCGGCTCGGTCAGCAGCAGGAGATCGTCCGAGCGCTTCACCACCCGCGCATCCGCGACCATCGCCCCCTTGGCGGTGAGCAGCGCCGCGTCGGCGACCGACCCCGCCGGCAGGCCCTCCACGTCCTGGGTGAGCATGCCCTGGAGGAAGCTCACCCGGTCGGGACCGATGACCCGGACCACCTCACGCGCGGAGCCGTCGAACAGGGCGGCACCGGCCCGCAGGACCCGGTCCTCGTCCCGGCCCGGGATCCGGTCGACCACCTCCCGGCCCTTCAGCTCGCCGAAGGTGGCGCCCAGGGCCACATGTCGCGGATGGAGGAGGAGCGGAACCATGGACGGCAGCTATATAAAGGCTCCGTGAAGGTCCAGCACCTCCCGGACGTGCGCGGGTTCGCCGAGGCGAAGCTCCAGAAGCACAACCTCTTCAGCACCGAGCGGTTCTTCCTGGACGTGTACTGTCTCCGCCCCGGCCAGGCCCAGACCCCTCATGCCCACGCCGGGTCGGACAAGGTGTACGTCGTGCTCGAGGGGCGGCCCACGGTCGAGCTGGATGGCGAGCGGCAGGAACTTCGCGAGGGGGATGCGGTGTTGTGTCCCGCGGGCAGCTCGCACGGCCTGCGGAATGCCGGGGCGGCCGATGCGCGCGTGCTGGTGCTGATGAGTCCGCCCCCGGAGAGGACATGAAGAAGCGGTCGAAGCAGCCGCTGGAGAGCGTCCGGCCCTGGGTGCCGTGGACGCTGCTCGGCCTCGGGGTGGCGGAGATCGGCCTGTCGATCTTCCAGTGGTTCGAGCTGCGCGCCATCCAGGCGGGCGGAACGGCGATCTGCAGCCTCAACGCGTCGGTGAACTGCGAGACGGTCTGGACCAGCCCCTTCGCCCAGCGGCTCGGAGGGCTCACCGGGTTCCCGGTGGCGGGGCTCGGCGTCGTCTGGGGTCTGGCCGCGGCGGTGTGCGCCGGCGCCCTGCTGTGGCGAGCACGGACCGGTCGGCCGACCCGGCCGGCGGTGCTGCCCGTCCGGACGGTGGCGATCGTCGGCGCGCTGGCCTGCATCACCTTCGTGGCAGGGTCGATCAGCGCCGGAGCGCTCTGCCTCACCTGCCTCGGCACCTATGCCCTGGTCCTCGGGTACGCGGGGGTCTCGATCGCTGCCCTGCCCGGGGGGCTCCAGCCCGGGTCCGGGGAGTGGGCGCGTGCGGTGGGGCTTCCGGCCACGGTGGTCGCCGTCGGCTGGGGCGCCCTGCTCCTGTTCGCTCCAGCGCCTCCCCCGCGCGACGCGCTGCCCGCGAGGAGCGCCGGCAAGAGCACCGGCACGGGCCGCGACGTGTCCCAGTTCCTGGCCAGCCGTCCCGACGCCGAGAAGCAAGCCCTCGCGGACGCGCTGGCCCAGTTCGCCCGGACCCCCGCCCCCACCCAGCCCGAGCTGCTCCCGCGGGCGCGGGTGCTCAAGGGCGCCGCGAGCGCACCGGTGCACCTGGTCGAGTGGACGGACGTCCTCTGTCCGCACTGCCGGCACCTGAACGACGCGCTCGAGCAGCTGCAGGCCGCGGTGCCGCCCGGAAGGCTCGCGGTGGAGCCACGGCAGTATCCGCTGGACGGGACCTGCAACTCCGACGTGCCCCAGAAGGGCGATGGGTTGCGCTGCACCGGCGCCCTCGCGCTCATCTGCCTGGAGCAGGCGCCGGATTTCTGGAGCCTGCGCGACAAGGTGTTCGGCGCGCAGAAGACGCTCACCCGCGACTCGCTCTTGCAGATCGCCAGCTCGGGCTCGGTCTCCCGCGGTCAGCTCGAGGCGTGCATCGCCAGCCCCGAGGCCGCGGCCAAGCTCCAGGACGACATCCGCTACGCCGATCTGTACCACCCCACCGGCACGCCGATCGTCGCCATCAACGGCAAGCCGGCCTTCGCCTCGCCGGTGTTCCTCTACGCGCTCACCATGGCCAGCGGTGATCCGACGGCGCCGGTGCTCACCTCCGCGCTGCCGCCGGCGCGGCACGCGGCCGCACCCCAGTGAAGGGGAAGAAGTCGCCGCCCTTGAACGAGGAACCGGGCCCGTTCAACACGGCGTTCGCCGCGCTGGGCTCGCTGCGTGGCTCCTTGCCCGCGCACCCACGCCCCGAGCCCGTGCGCCCCTCGCCGCCGAAGGGTCCGTCGCGGGCGGTCGTGCGCTACGAGCGCAAGGGACGCGGTGGCAAGGAGGCCACGGTGGTCGAGCAGCTCGCTCTGTCCCCCCGCGAGCGCGACGAGTGGCTGCTGGCGATGAAGCAGGCCCTCGGGTGCGGGGGCACGCTCGAGGGCGACAGCCTCGTGCTCCAGGGTGACCAGCGGTCCCGGGTACGGGCCTGGCTCGAGGCGCGCGGGGTGTCGCAGATCTCCGTGGGGTGAACCGGGGGGAGGCGAGCCTCAGCCGGGCTCGCCCGACGGCTGCTCCCACCGCGGCGCGGCCTTCTCCTCCAGCCACCTCAGCGCCGCCGGCACGCCCTGGGCCATCGCCATCGCCGCTGCCAGCACGGCCGCGGCGAGCGCGAGCGCCTCCGGGAACGACAGCTGGTGGGCCCATCGCGTGACCAGCCCCTCGTCTCCGGCCCAGCCGAAGAGCAGGACCAGATGCGCCACGTAGACCCCGAGCGAGCTCCGTCCCAGGCTGACCAGCCCCGGAATCCGGAACACGGGCAGCGCCGAGAGGAACCCGAGCGCCAGCAGGGCCTGGCCCATCCGGTAGAACGTCGGCCAGGGCGAGCTCACGGACCAGTCCTCGAGCCCGGTCTGCTCGAGCAGGAGCAGCAGGAGCGCTCCGGCGAGCAGGAGGGCCATGGTCCGGTGGCGGGAAAGCCGGAGGATTGGAACCCCGATCGCCAGCGCTCCGCCGAGGAAGAAGAACGCCGACCAGGGAACCAGCGGGAAGTGCGCCTCCGGATGGCCGAGCAACCCCCGCCAGAGCCATCCGGCGTCCAGGGCCACCGGCCAGCTCACCGTGGCGACGAAGGGAATCCAGAGCGCCAGCACCCCGAGCGCTCCGACCCGGCCCGGCGTGCGGGGGAGCAGCGAGAGGAGCAGCACGCCGGCCACGATCGACCAGCCGATGCAGGGAAGGGCGTCGAAGGCGAGCAGGTGCGGCCAGAGCGTGCCGTCCTCGGCCATGGCCTGCGCGGCGGAGAGGCCGGGCCAGTGCAGGCCGTACCCGAGCGCCAGAACCAGCCCCGCCCGGCGGAGGCGCCGGCCCACCGTGTCCGCGTCGGTCAAGCGCAGGGAGGAGGCCAGCGCCCAGCCGGCCGCCACCAGGAACAGCGGCGCGGTGAGCCCCCGAAAGGACCAGTAGAGCCCGACCAGCGGAAGGTCACGGAGCCGATCCTCGAGGGTGAGGTCGAGGGTGTGGCCGAAGACCATCGCCACCACGGATGCGCCGCGGACGGCGTCCAGCCAGGGGTCACGACGCTTGGAGGGCGGAAGGGTCGAAGGACTCACGTGCGAGGAAGAGGACGTCCGGAAGATGCAGACACCGCAGCCGGAGCGGAAGTTGCTCCTGCCGGTCTGTCTGCAACCGGAGGTCTGGAGTTACAGGGCGGCGATCACCGCGTCGGTGAACTCCCGGGTGGTCGCCGAGCCGCCGAGGTCATGGGTGCGGACCCGTCCCTCGGAGTAGACCCGCATCAGCGCGCGATCGAACCGGCGCGAGGCCTCATCGAGGCCGAGCCAGGCGAGCATCATCACCGTCGACATCATCAGCGCCGTCGGGTTGGCGAAGTTCTTCCCCGCGATGTCCGGGGCGGTGCCGTGGACGGCCTCGAACACCGCGGTGCGCTCGCCGATGTTGGCGCCAGGGACCACGCCCAGGCCGCCCACCAGGCCGGCGCAGAGGTCGGAGATGATGTCTCCGTACAGGTTCTCCATCAGCAGGACGTCGTACCGCTCGGGGTTGCGCACCAGCTGCATGCACATGTTGTCGACGATGACCTCCTCGTAGGTCACCTCGGGAAACTCCCGCGCCACCCTGCGGCAGCAGTCGAGGAAGAGGCCGTCCGACAGCTTCATGATGTTGGCCTTGTGGACCGCGGTGATCTTCTTCCGCCCGTTCTTGCGCGCGTACTCGAAGGCGTAGCGAGCGATGCGGGTGCTCGCCTTGTCGCTGATGATCTTCAGGCTCTCCACCACGCCCGGGACGACGATGTGCTCGAGGCCGGTGTAGAGGCTCTCGGTGTTCTCGCGGACGACGACCAGGTCGATGTTCTCGTACCGGGTCTTCACGTTGGGCACCGAACGCACCGGGCGGAGCGCGGCGTAGAGGTCCAGCCCCTTGCGCAGCGCGACGTTGGCCGAGGGGAGGCCGGCACCGATCTGGGTGCCGGTGGGGCACTTCAGGGCCACGCCGTTCCGCAGCACCGAGTCCAGCGTCTCCCGCGGGAGATTGGTGCCGTACTTGCTGATGACCTCGGAGCCCGCGTCGCCTTGCTCGAACTCCAGCGGCACTTGCAGCGCCTCGAGGACCCGGACCGTGGCGGACATCACCTCGGGACCGATCCCGTCGCCGGGGATGAGCGTGACCTTGCGTCGTTCCGTCATTGGCCCTGTCTATCGCAACTCGCCGGGTCAGGGGTGATAGCGTCGGGGAGCCGTTCGATCGACCATGGACGCCCGGCTCCAGCGGCTGTGCCGCAGGGTTCAGCGCGGAGAGCGCCTCTCCGACGCGGAGATGCGCTGGCTGCGCACCGCGGCCGACGAGGAGACGCGGGCTCTCGCCGAGGCGCTCGCCGGCCGCCTTGCAGCGGGCCCTTCCAGGGCGGCGGGCCGGGAGCACGGCGGGCTGCGCGCGACGTGGACCGACGAGGGGCCGGGAACGGAGGACGTTCTCGCGCAGGTGGTCCCGAGCCTGGCGGACGCGGCTGCCCCCGGCATCCTCTCTCGAGAGGGCCCGGCGGGGCTGGTGGTCACGTACCTGAGCAACGGGACGGCGGTGGACGCCGACCGCGCCGGGGTCTCGCTCGAGGCGGTGGACCGGGCAGCGTGGAGTCACCTCGAGGCGCGCGTGGCCGAGCCTCGTCCGGTGATCGTCGATCGCGGGCAGCCGCGGCTGTCGCCGGAGCCGCTCGGGCTCTGGGCGCTGTGCGAGGCGGACGGCGCGGACGGGGCGCGCCTCCTCGGCCGGGAGCAGCGGCGGCGCCTCTTCGAGGTCGTGGGAGCCGGACCTTACCGGGTGTCGCTCGCCCGGCGGGTGCTCGCGCTGGTCGCGCCGCTGCTCGATCCCTCCGCGGTGGCGCTGCTGGAATCGGTGGAGCCGGGACCCGACGGAATCCGGGGTCGATTCGCGCTCCAGCCCGACGGAACGCTGCAGAGACTGGGCACGGGCTGAGGGCGAGGCCGAAGGAGACACCGTCAGCCGTCGACCGGCCAGCTCCGGTGCACGTCCACCGGCTGGTCGGAGAGCTGCTCCATCGTGGAGATGAAGCGGTCCGTCGCCGGAAGGTCCGCGTGCACCTGGAAGGCCGGCTCGTCGCTCCAGCGCGAGAAGAGGAGGAACCGGGACGGGTCCTTCTTCGACCGGCAGCCCTGGATGTAGAGGCATCCCGGCTCGAGGCGCACGGCACGGGTCTGCTCGCGCAGCACCTCGGCCATCCGGCCCTCCTGGTCCGGGGCGGCATGAAAGCGGGCGAACACGTCGAGCTCCACGAGCGGACCTCCTCCGGCAGCCGGCCTCCCGCCGGCAGGCCCTGAAGGTGTCGTCGGGCTGGTCTGGCGCCAAGGCCAGCTCGCGCAGGGCGGGGCAGGCCAGAATCTCAGCCCGCGCCCGAGGGGCGGAGTCCGTCCACGAACACCACCTCGCGGAACCCGAGCGACATCAACAAGCCGGTGAGCGCTCGCTCCGCGCTGCCCCGCGCCCTCGCCTGCAGCGCGGGATCCGCCATTACCTCGCGCTCGAACGCCCCCTTCGCCAGCTCGAGCAGCTGCGCGGTCTGGGCCGAGTCGAGGTTGCTGGAGATGATCTCCGTCTCGCCCGGGCGCAGCTCGACCTTCGCCTGCAGCGGCGGAAGAGCGACCTCGATCCGGCTCCCCTGGATGCGCAGCCGCCGCGCGTCCAGCTTCGAGAGATCGAGCCCGAGGTGGACCGTCCCGAACACGATGGCCCGTCCGCGGGAGGGGAACAGCGAGGACCTGGCCCAGGCCAGCACGTCCTTCCACAGCGCTCCGCTGGGCGTAGGCTCGGGCTCGAAGGAGATCTTCTTGTAGACCTGCAGGTCGAGGGTCTCGAGCCGGGCCACCTCGCGGATCCGATCCACCACCAGCGGGGCCGGGGGGAGGCCCGGCTCGGGCTGCCGATGCGACAGCGCCCAGACGAGGCCCGCGCCCACCACCCCGCCAGCGAGCACGAGCAGGACCGTCCGGAACGACGTGGCACGGGGCGTGGTCGCTTCCACCGGCCCGGAGCCTACCCCGCCGCTGCTTCAGGGCACCTCGGGCGCGAGCCGGCTCTGGTGGAACCTCGGTCGGCGCACACGGAAGGCCCTTGTCGGCAAAGTCCACTGCGCTCGGCGTCGCCGCCGCCGCCTTCGCCTCCGGGGATCACCGCCCGGGCCAGCGCCGTTGGCTCGCGGGCGCGCTGGGCCTCGAGCGCTCTGCACGGGTGCTGCTTCGGGGCGAGGGACATCCGCTCGTCGCCGAACCTGACGTGAGCGAACAGCCCTCGCGCGCACTCGCCTGGAGGCCGACGAGGAACGCAGTTGCCCGCGAGAGGTGCCGCGGCGGTTGGCGGAGCCGGGCGCCTGGCCAGGAGGTCGTTCGAGTTTGACTTTGAGAATCGTTCTCAAATAAGACTCCAGAATCCTGGAGGGGTCTCCTGCATGTCTCGCTACTGGCCATCGGCCCTGCTGCTCGCGGTCCTGCTCGGAGTGCTCGCGATCCCGCTGAGCGCTCGGGCCAACGATCGGCACTTCGGGTACACCTACGAGGCCGCCGTTCTCGCCCCGGGCGAGAAGGAGATCGAGGTCTGGACCACGTACCGGAACGGGCGGGACACCCGGTACACCCGCTTCGACGAACGGCTGGAGTTCGAGCTCGGGCTGGTCCCCGGGCTGCAGACCTCGTTCTACGTGAACCTGACCGCCGTCGGTCAGGACGACGGCACCGGCCATCTGGCGACGAGCACCGAGGTCTCGGTGAGCAACGAGTGGAAGTGGCGGCTGCTCGACGACGCGGCGGACGGGATCGGGTTCGCCCTCTACGGAGAGATCACCGGAGGCGTGGACGAGCTGGAGCTCGAGGGCAAGCTGATCATCGACAAGCGGTTCGGCCCGCTCCTCCTAGCCGCCAACTTCGTCGCCGAGCACGAGTGGGAGTACGGCATCGGCGAGACGGAGAAGGAGCTGAAGCTGGACGGCTTCCTCGCCGCGGGCTGGTTCTTCACCCCCCGGTTCATGATCGGCGTCGAGGCCAGGAACGCGAACATCATCGCCGAGGGCACCTGGGAGCATTCGGCGTTCTTCCTCGGTCCGGTGGTGTCGTACTCGGGAGACGGCTGGTGGATGACCTTCACCGTTCTTCCCCAGCTCCCGGCCTTCAAGAAGTCGGAAGGTGGGGGCACCTACGTCCTGACCGACTACGAGCGGTTCCAGGCGCGGCTGCTCTTCTCCTTCCACATCTAGGGCGGTGGTAGCCTCGGGGCGGTGCTCGGACGGCTTCTCTCGCTCGTGCTCGGTCTCGCGGTGGTTGCGTTCATCGCCTACTGGGCGCTGAACCGGGTCGTGGACGCCGAGCGGCCGGATCCCGAGGGCCGTTCCCAGCCGAAGGCGGTGCTCGACCGCACCCGCGAGACCACCCGGCGCATCGAGCAGGACACCGAGCGGCGCATGCAGGAGGCCGAACGAAAGCTCGACGAGCGCTGACCGTCTCCGAGGCCGGAGCACGGGAGCGCTGCTACCCCCGGCCGCGCTTCTCGTAGCTGACCGTCACCACCGTCTTGATTCCCCCGCGAATGAACCAGTCGCCCACCACGGTGAGCGAGCGCGGGGAGAGCGCTGCGACCAGATCGTCGCGGATCCGGTTGGTCACCGCCTCGTGGAAGGCGCCCTCGTTGCGGTAGCTCCAGAAGTAGAGCTTCAGGCTCTTCAGCTCGACGCACGTCTGGTCCGGCACGTAGCGGATCTTGAAGTGCGCGAAGTCGGGCTGGCCGGTCAGCGGGCAGAGGCAGGTGAACTCCGGCACCTCGAACGCGATCTCGTAGTCGCGGTCCGGCGACGGGTTGGGGAAGGTCTCGAGGTTCTTGCTCGGTGCTGCCATGGCTGGAGAGCCCATAGCACCGAGGCCGGCCCCGTGCCGAGCGAGCGGCGATCAGTCCAGGTCGGCGAAGCTGCCGAGGGCGACTCCGGCGTCGACGATCGCCTGGCGGGCGGCAGCCGAGGTCAAGGTCGCGAGCTCCACCGCGCGCTGGAGCGCGTAGCTGGTCCGGGTCTCCCGGGGAGGGTACCCGGGGTGGCACATCAGCTCGGTGGTGCCCTCGGCGAGCGCGGCCACCGTCGCCGCGAAGCGCTGCTCGGTCCAGTAGGCTTCCCCGCTCGCCTCGCCCACGAAGTGGTCGGTGGTCCGGACGCCGGCCCGCCGGAGCTCGGCCCGCATCCCCTCGTCGAGCGCTCGGACCGGAAGCCCGCGGCTCCCGGCGACGCGGCACACCGCCTCGAGCACCGCCGCGAAGCGGTGGAGATGCCGGTGCACGTCCACGTGCGTCGGAGGACCGCCGAGCAGATCCTCGGCCCGGGCCAGCTGGGCCTCGGCCTCCTCGGCCACCACGTCCGCCGAGAGCGAGCCCACCAGCGCCTCGTCGAACGCGCCGGCGCGTAGCAGCGACGCCGGGAAGCGCTCCGAGACCGGCGTGCCCCGCGACAGGTTCAGGTGCAGGCCCACGGAGAGACCCCGGGCGAGCGCGGCGCCGTGCTCGGAGTGGGGCAGATTCACCATGAGGGTCGAGGAGGTCACCACCCCGCCACGCATCGCGAGCACGATGCCCTCGCTCACCGCCGGGTCGTAGCCGAGGTCGTCGGCGTTGATGATCAGTCGCCGCGCCGGGGCGGTCACGGGTGGCACTCCGCGACGTAGCGGGGAGCCTGCTCCGGGAACCGGTCGGCGAGCTCCTTCTTCAGCGCCTCCGCTTCGGGGCCGCGCCTGTTCTGAGCGAACAGCGTGCACAGCGCCCCGAGCGGACGGGGGTCGCTCGGGGCCAGCCGGTCCGCCGTCCGGTACTCGGACTCGGCCGCGGCGATGTCGCCCTGCTGGGTCAGGGCCGCGCCGAGGTAGTAGTGCGCCTTGGCCAGGTTCGGCGATCGACTCAGCGAGGCGCGCAGGAGCCGCATCGCGTCGGTCGACTGGTTTTGCCGCAGCTTCACGAAGCCCAGCTCGGCGGCGGCGCCCGGATGGAAACGGTGCCTGAGCACCGCGTTGAGCACGCCCGAGGCCTCGTCCAGTCGCCCGGCCTGGCTCAGCAGCTCGCCGCGGCGGACCGCGATCTCCCGGTCGTTGGGCGCCTTCTTGCTCGCCGAGGTCAGCGCGTCCAGCATCCCTCCGGCATCGCCCTGGAGCCGCCGCAGGTCCGCGCGGAGCAGATCCGGCCGCGGGTCGTCGGGGCCGAGGTTGATCGCCCGATCGATCGCCGCGTCCGCCTTCTTCCCCAGGCGCAGGCCCACGCAGGCGCGTGCCTCCTGGAGCGCCGCCTCGATGGATTTCGGGAACCGGCGGGCAAAGGCCTGGGTGACCGCCAGCGCTCCCTCCAGATCCGGGCTCTGCAGGGCCAGCTCCCCGGCCCGCCGGAGATCGGCCTCGGTGGCGCTCGGGTCCTCGGCCAGCGCGGTGAGCTCCCGGATCCGCTGACCCGGATTGGAGGCCCTCTCCGCGAGCTGCAGCCGGTCCGCCACCGACCGCTCGGGCCGGGTGGCAACGGCGACCGCCCCGGCGATCACCACCACCGCGAGCGCCGCCGGCCCGAGCACCTCCACCCGGAATAGCTTCTCCCGCGCCCACGCCATCCGGCGCTGCCACGCGGAGGGTCCGGGCGGGGGGCCCGGTGGCTCCTTCCGCGGCGGGCGGCTCTCCTCCCTTGGCGGGAGCAGGACGCCGATCGCGTCCGGCGCCCGGTGGGTCGGCGTGGACGGATCGGCGAGGCGGGCGCGCCGCAGCGCGATGCGCTTGGGGTCCTCCTCGGCAGGGAAGATCGACGTCACGTACTCGCTGATCTCCTCGGGCGTGGCGACCCGCGCCTGGCCTCCGACCGCCTCGATCGCGGCGATGAACTCGTGCAGCGACGGAAAGCGGCGCGCGGGGTCCTTCGAGAGCGCGGTGAGGCAGACCAGCTCCAGCGCCAGCGGCACGGACGGGTCGAACTCGGTGGGCCGGCGAGGCTTCCCCTCGGAGATGCGGTTCAGCACCTCCTCGGTATTCAGACCGGTGAAGGGCCTGCGCCCGCAGAGCTGCTCGTAGAGCATCACCCCGGCGGCGAAGAGATCGGCGCGGTGGTCCACGTCGTGACCGGCGATCATCTCCGGCGACATGTAGAAGAACTTGCCCTTCAGTGTCCCGGGCTCGGTTCCACCCGGCACCGCGGCCGACTTGGCGATGCCGAAGTCGATGACCTTCACCTCGCCGGTGACGCTGACGTGGATGTTGTCGGGGGTGAAGTCGCGATGGACGATCTGCAGCTCCCGGCCCTTGCTGTCCACGGCCCGGTGTGCGGCATCCAGCCCGCGACAGGCCTCGGTGAGCACGCGCAGGGTGATGCCCAGCGGCACCCGCCGCCCCCCCTGCGCGGCCGTCTGACGGAGCTCGGCGAAGCTGTGCCCCTCGAGCAGCTCCATGGCGATGAACGGCTCGGCCTGGACGTTTCCCAGGTCGAGGATGCGGACCACGTTGGGGTGGTCGATCTGCTGGGTGATCTCCGCCTCGTTGAGGAACATCCTCACGATGGCCGCGTCGGAGGTCAGGTGCGGGAGCAGCCGCTTCACCGCCACGGCGGGACCGAACCGCCCGTCCGGCTGGAGCGCGCGGCCCAGGTACACCTCGGCCATGCCGCCCGTCGCGATGCGCGACGTCAGCCGGTAACGACCGAACCAGGAGGAGCTCGTGCTGACGGTCAACGAGGTCCGAAGTCTACACTGCCGGGGTGGTCTGACCCCCCTGCTGTCCCGCAGTTACAGGGCGATGCCGATGCCGACCCACGGCCCCTGGTAGCGCTCGCTGTGCGGAATGCCATCTACCAGGCCCCGGTCGTCGAGGTAGGTCCAGTGGTAGCCGCCCCGGAGCGCCAGCCGCTCCCACGAGAGGCTGAGCCCGGCGAAGGCGTCGAACTCGATGAAGGGGGTGGGCGTGTAGCTCACCTGTCCCTCGACGCCGAGCGGGCCGATCAGACCGAGGGCCGCCGAGGCGCCGATCGAGGGGCCGACGCGGCTCAGCTCCGGAGCGAACGCGCCGCTCCCGCCGAGATGAAGCCGGAGCCGCCCCTGGGGCCCGCTCAGCACCGCGTAGGTCGCGTGGAGGTGGACGACGTTGATGTTGTCCGTTCCGTCTCCGGTGAGCGAGTCCAGGTAGAAGCCGTTCCACTGCGCCAGCATCCCCCAGTGCTCGCCCTCGACGCCGAGCCCCAGCCCGAAGGCGCTGCCCTTCGACTCCACGTGCTGGCCGTAGCCGGTGATGCTGAAGATGGTGCGCCTGACCGACCGCTCCGGCTGCGGCGGCAGCTCGTCGTCGTCGATGGGCGTGCCGGCCGGCGGTGGTGGTGGGTAGACGCTGGGCGGATATCCGGGGGGGACGTAGGTTCCGTAGGGAGCGACGACGGTGGGCGGGCCGACTGGCACCGGCTCGGTCCACCACGGATCCCACAGCCAGCCCCGGTAGCCGAACCCCCATCCGTAGACGTAGGGAGGCGGCGCGGGGCGCAAGACCGGTGGGCCGCGCGGCACCCAGCCTCCGCCGGCGCTGCCGCCCGGTGCCGGAGCGGGCGCGACGGGAGGCGTGGATCTCGGCGGTGGAGTCCGCATGCCGAATCGCCCCTGGGCCAGCGAAGGGCCGGACGCGAGGAGCACGCCGACAAGGAGCGGAAGCAGTCGAGTTCGAGGGGACATCCTGGGCGCTCTTCGGAGGCCGGCCGCCGGTGAACGTGGCTTCGACGGAGCCGGATTTCACCGGATTCATCGGGGCCCGGGGACGGTGGGGCTTTCGCCCCGAGCGGCGGGTGCACAGGTTTTCTGGGGAATGACTGCCCTCGAGAAGCTCCAGCAGACCGGCATCCGCCGCGTCCGCGCCGGCAAGGGGTTCGCTTTCCGGACGGCGCAGGGCAAGCCGGTCGCTGCCTCGGAGCTGCCGCGGATGCGCAGGCTCGCCATCCCTCCGGCCTGGACCGACGTCCATGTCGCGCCGTCGGCGACCGCGAAGCTGCAGGCGGTCGGCAAGGACAAGGCGGGCCGGTGGCAGTACCGGTACCACCCGCGGTTCCGCGAACGGCAGGAGCAGCGCAAGTTCCAGAAGCTGGTCGACTTCGCGGACGCGCTGCCGCGGATGCGCAAGCGCGTCGCGCGGGACATCCGCGTGCCGGGGCTCGGCCGGGACCGGGTGATGGCCTGCGCCATCCGCGTGCTGTCCACCTGCTTCATGCGTCCCGGCAGCGACGAGTACGCGCGCCGTCACCGGCACTACGGGCTGACCACCATCCTCGACAAGCACGTGAAGGTGAAGGGCGACCTGATCACCTTCGACTACCCGGGCAAGTCCGGCCAGCAACAGCGCCGGGAGATCCGTGACCGGAGCGTGGCGCGCATCGTCCGCCAAATGAGGAAGCTTCCCGGGAAGGAGCTGTTCAAGTTCCTCGCCGACGACGGCGCGGTGGTGGACGTCAAGCGCGAGCACCTCAACGACTACATCAAGAGCATCATGGGCCCGGACTTCACGGCCAAGGACTTCCGCACCTGGGCCGGGACGCTGATCTGCGCGTGTGCGCTGGCGCGCGTCGCCGGGGAAGATCCCCAGATCATGCACGCGCCGAAGAGGGCAGTGCGGAAGAAGGTCGTCGAGGCGGTGAAGGAGACCGCGGCCGAGCTGGGGAACACACCGGCGGTGTCCAAGAGCAGCTACATCGAGCCGAGCGTCCTCAGCAGCTTCGAGAAGGGTGAGGTGCTCGAGAAGTACTTCGACAAGGTCGAGGAGCTGGTCGAGCACGAGAAGCCCACGCTCGCCGAGCCGGAGAAGGCGCTGAAGGAGCTGCTCGAGGCGAGCTCCGAACCCGTGTAGGCCCCGGAGGCTCGTGCAATCGCTAGAGCAGCGAGTAAGCCGCGCCGTCGATGAGCCCGACCTTCAGCGACTGTGGGTCCATGCCCTCGAGGCAGCCCACGTTCACGCCGTACAGCTCCGGAGCGACCCGCGGCCGGTGGAAGGTGTAGATGCCGCAGACCTTGCAGAAGTAGTGCTTCGCCACCCGGGTATTGAACTGGTACAGCGAGAGGAACTCCTCGCCGGAGACGAGCCTGAAGCGGTCCTCCGGCACCCGCGTCATCACCGCTCCGCGGCGCCGGCACAGGGAGCAGTTGCAGCGGTTCGCGGGATCGAGCGTCGACTCGATCTCGAACTGCACCTTTCCGCAGTGGCACGCGCCGCGATAGGTCCGCATCTCGCCCTGCATGGTCTGCCTCCTGGGTCCGCGCGAGTCTCGCGCCCGCTCGCTCACTGCGTCCAGCCCGAGAGGGAGGGAACGATGCGGATCGCGGACGCATCCGGCGGAGGCGGCTGGCCGAGCCGGTTGACCCAGGTCACCTGGAATCCGCAGGCGAGCGCCCCGCCGGCATCGAAGGGTGAGCCGGCCACGGACGCGATCTCCCAGGGGTGAAGCCCGAGTCGCTCGCAAGCGAGACGGTACGGCGCAGGGTCCGGCTTGTAGGCGCCTGCCTCCTCCGCCGTGACCACCACCGTGAACGGAGCTCCCACGCAGGCCACCGCCCGGCGCCCGAGGGCGAGCGAGCAGTTCGTCACCACCGCCGTGGGAACCTCCAGCGTGGCGAGCGCGGGCAGCACGTCCGGCCACGGCCGCAGCCCCTCCCGCGCCCCCTCGAGCCCGGCCGCGGCCTCGGCGGGCAGGCCGGTGTCGGTCGCCGCCTCCGCGACCACCTCGAGGTGAGGCCGATACCGCCCGACGGTGGAGGTGAGCTCGAGGTACCTCCGGCGCCACGCGCGCCCCAGCTCGGGACTCCCCAGCGACGCGGCCACTCCGTCCCAGACCGACCAGCTGTCGAGCAGGGCCGAGAGCAGGTCGAAGCACACCGCGCGCGCGCTCACTGGTAGCCCTTCGCCTGCAGGGTGAAGAGGTGCGCGTAGCGCCCGCCGAGGGCCATCAGCTCCTCGTGGGTGCCCTGCTCGACGATCCGACCTTGCTCGATGACCACGATGCGGTCAGCCCGCCGCACCGTGGAGAAACGGTGCGAGATGAGCAGGGTGGTCCGCCCGCGGGCCAGCTGCCGGAAGCGCTCGAAGATGGCGTGCTCGGCCTCGGCGTCCAGCGCCGCGGTCGGCTCGTCCAGCACCAGGATGTCCGCCTCCTCGCGCATGAACGCGCGGGCGAGCGCCACCTTCTGCCACTGGCCGCCGGAGAGCTCCGTCCCCTCCTTGAACCAGCGGCCGAGCGGCGTCTCCAGCCCCGCGGGAAGCGTCCGCAGCACCTCGTCCGCGCCGCCCCGATCCACTGCGCGCTCGAGCCGCTCCACGTCCTCGGCGTGCTCCACGCTCCCGAAGCCCACGTTGTCCCGGAAGCGGAACTGGTACTGGTTGAAGTCCTGGAAGATGACCCCGATCCGCCGGCGGAGCGTCTCCTCGTCCCAGGTGCGGAGGTCTCTCCCGTCGAGCAGGATGCGCCCCTCGGTGGGCTCGTAGAGCCGGGTGAGGAGCTTGATGAAGGTCGTCTTGCCCGCGCCGTTCTGACCGACCAGCGCCAGGCTCTGACCGCGGGAGATGAAGAGCGAGACGTGGCGCAGCGCCCAGCCCTCGGCGCCGGGATAGCGGAAGCCCACGTCCTGGAAGCGCACCCCCTCCTCCTGCCCCGCCGGAAGCGCGGCGAGCTCGGGCGGGAGAGCCGGGCGGCCGGTCGGGCTGGCCAGGTCCTCGACGAGGGTCGACATGCAGAGGTTGTCCTCGTACATGCCCCCGATGGCGGTGAGGATGCTCTGGAAGGCCTGCTGCCCCTGGCGGAAGGCGACGATGTACAGGGTCATCAGGCCCAGTGTGAGCTGTCCCGCCGCGGTGGCCACTGCCATCAGTGCGTAGCAGACGTAGAACGCGCCCGTCCCCACCAGGCTCAGGGCCGTGCCCCAGCCCGCGCGCTGCACCGCCAGCTTCCGGTCCTCGAGGTAGAAGCGCTGACCCAACGACCGGTACCGGTCGAGCAGCACCGGCCCGAGCCCGAAGAGCTTCACCTCCTTCGCGTGCTCGTCGTTCGCCAGGACGTACTCCAGGTACATGAGTCGGCGGCTCTCGGGACTCCGCCAATTCCGCAGGCGGAAGGCGAGCGCGCTGAACCGCATCTCGGCGACCGTGGCCGGGATCGCCGCGACCACCAGGCCCAGCACCGCCCAGCCCGAGAAGCGGACCAGCAGCGCCACGTAGCCGCCGAGGGTCAGGACGTTCTGGACCAGCTGGAAGGACTCGGTGACCACCGAGATCGGCCGGCTCGACGCCTCTCGGCGCGCGCGCGTCAGCCGGTCGTAGAACTCCGGGTCCTCGAAGTGCCTTAGCTCCAGCGAGAGCGCCTTCTCGAGGATGCGCTCGTTGATCACCAGCCCGAGCCGCGCTCCGAGGAGCTGCCGGACCAGCCCGAGCGCGCGGAGCACCAGCGCCTGGATCCCGACCACTCCGAGCTCGGTGAGCACCCAGCGGAGCGTCCGGGCGCCGTCGTGGGCCACGACCGCGTCCATGATCTCCTTGCCCACGTACGCCACCGCCAGCGGCACCACCGCCGAGACCAGGGTCAGCGCGCCCAGGACCAGCGTGAGGCGAGGCGAGGCGGACCACACCAGGGCCAGGGTGGCCCGGGTGTGCTGGAAGCTCTCGCGCAGGACGGAGAGCCGGAATCGTGTGACGTCCTCGGCCACCGGTAGGGTTTCCGGTAACTCGCCCGGGCGGGTGCCGCAACGGCCCGGACGGGCCGCGAGCCCTCCGGGCGCCGGCCCTTCAGCTGCGCCCGGGCGGAACCACCGCCGTCCCGACCGCCACCACCCGCCCGCCGGGTTCCTGCACGAACGCCACCACCCGGAGCTGATCTCGCTTCCACGACGGAGACAGCCCGAGCCGGACGTGGTGCTCGGTGGCCACCGGCCCCTCGGTCACCAGCAGCCGCGCCACCGGCGCGTGCGCGAGCGTCCGGCCACGGTTCTCGCCGCGCTCCACCTTGCTGGAGAGCCGGTCCTCGGAGAGCGCCACCATCAGCCGGCCGGAAAGGCCCGCCGGCGGCCGCACCACCACTTCGAGCCCCGTCCGCGCCGCCGCGACCAGCACCTCGAGTCGCGCCTTGCTCCGGCCCGCCGCCTTCTCCACGCCTCGCCGCAGCGAGCCCGGGGACGCGACGGCAGAGACCCAGCCGTCGATCACCATCTGCGGGGTGTACAGACCGTCGCCCCCGAGGAGCTGCGCGTACTCCTCCTGCCGCGCGGTGAACTCCGGGGCGGAGAAGGGGTCGGCCCAGCCGAGGTGGTTCCAGTAGTCGACGTGCAGCTCGAGGGGAATCACCTCCGCCGACCGCAGCGCTGGATCCCGCGCCAGCGCCGCGAGCGCCGCGTCTGCCGGGGGACACGAGGAGCAACCCTCCGAGGTGAAGAGCTCCACCAGCACCTGTGGACGGGGCTCGGCGGCGGCGAGCGATGGACCGAGGACGGCGAGGGCAAGGAGGGAACGCATTCGATGAGCCTCAGGGAACGTGACTCTCGGTCGGCAGCGCACGACGGAGAGGAATGGCGAGAAGCGCGAGGGCCAGCCAGGGCAACGCGTGGTAGGCCATGAGGTGGGAGGCGCTCCCGTCGGGGCACTTCCAGTGGAGGGCGAAGAGGCCGGTCGCTGCGGCCGACAGCGCGAGCGCCGCCGTCCGGGCTGCATCGAGCGCCATGCCCCGGAGCAGCGCCAGCCCCACCGCCAGGGGGAGGACCGCGGTCAGGACCACGGTCACCGCGCAGGGGAGAGCGCTTCGCATCGTGGTCGCGGTGTGAACGCCGTTGCCCGACAGCACCAGCAGCAGCGGGACAACCGGGATGAGCGCCAGCATCGCACGCGGGCTGCGGCGCCCCGGCGCGAGCGCGACGACGCTGCCCAGGATCACCACCACCAGGAGCACCGCGCCCACGACCGCCAGCGCCATGTGGTGCGCCATCGGTGAGCTCCAGTTGCGAGTCCCGAGCAGGACCGTCACCACCAGCGCCACCGCTGTCTGGAGCAGGGCGATGCGTGCCGCGTCTCGCGTCCACGGGCGCAGCGGGGTCGTTCGGAGCGCCTCGAGGGCACGGCTCCGCACCGCCTCGAGCGAGGGAGCGGGCGTGCCGGCCACCGCCGGAGGCTGCTCGGGGAGGAGCGGGCCGCAGACGGCGCACCCGCGGGCGTGGTCGCGTGCCGCCTCGTCCAGCCGGTCCGAGGCGAGCGTCTCGAGGAAACGGTCGCAGTCGGTCATCCGGGCTCCCTCTGCGAGGCGAGCAGCGTGCGGAGGCGCTCGTAACCCCGGTGGGCGCGGACCTTCACCGCGGTCTCGGTGACACCGAGCAGCTTGGCAATCTCCTTGAAGGAGAAACCCTCGAAGCGATGGAGCACGATGGCCTCCCGCTGATTCCCCGGCAGCTGCGCCAGCGCCGCCTCGACGGTCCGCGAGAGCCCGGGGTCCGGCAGGGGCGCGGGCTCGGCAGGCCTGTCGGGAAGCTTGTCCGTCGGGTGCGGCTCCTCCCGCCGATGACGCCGGAGGTGGTCCCGGGCGGCGTTGATCGCCACCGTGTACAGCCAGGGACGGAAGGGAGCGCCCCGCTGGTAGCGACCACGGGCGCGGACGATGGAAAGGAAGGTCGTCTGGAGGACGTCGCCCGCGGCCGACCCGACCATCCGGCGCAAGGCTCCCTCGAGGCGGGGGGCGTGCCGCCTGAACAGCTCGGAAAATGCCTGCTCCTCTCCCTGGACGAATCGCTCCATCAGCTGCTCATCGGTCTCGGTGCTATCCGAGGGCTTACGCTGGAGGGGCGGGACAGGTTTCACCGGCGGACCGTCGCTTTACCACGCGTCCGACGGCGCCTCCCGCCTGTGCTAGTCCCGCGGCGGTCACGTCATGCCCGGGATGGCCCCGGCGCTCCGCGTGGTGGAGGTGCCCCGATGAAGACCCTGCTCACCGCGCTCGTGCTCTCCATGCCTGTCGTCGGCTTCGCCCAGTCCGCGGAGAAGATGGCGGACGACACCAAGGCGGCGGCAAACAAGACCGCGAGCGACGCCAAGGCGACCACCGACAAGGCGGCCAGCGACACCAAGGCCTCTGCGGAAAAGGCCGCCGACGACACCAAGGCCGCCGCGAGCACGACGAAGAAGAAGGCCAAGCACGGCGCGAAGAAGGCCTCGGACGAGACCAAGGCGGCCGCCGACTCGCTCACCAAGTAGTCCGGTGCCTCGGCCCCTGGCGCCAGTGGCCCTTCGCCTGCGCCCGGCGTGTCATCCCCGCCGTCACGGGGCGGTCCAGGGCATGCCCCCCGTGCCGCCTGCCCGCTCGGGAAGGAAAGAAGCGCGATTCACGGTTCGGCCGTGAACCGGAGCGGGAACGGGCTCTGACGCGGCGCGGTTGGCCCGCAGCCCGGCTTGACCTCTCCATGCCGTCGCAAGACTCTCGTGGGCCCCCATGATCCGGTCCAGGCGCATGGCGCTCCTGCTCGCCTCGGCGGCCGTGCTCGGCGGCGTCGCGGTGGCCAGTGCGAGCGTCCTCGGGCGCGCGCGCGATGCCGCCCAGGCGGAGGCCCTCCGACTGGCCGCTCACGCAGCAGCGCTCGGACAGCTCGAGCTGCAGGGGAGGATCCGCCAGCTCGAGGCCCGCGCCACCGCTGCCGCATCCCTGAACGCAGTGCGGGCTCTGGTCGCTCAGCGGGTCGACGAACGCACGCTCCGCGATGGCTTCGAGACCGAGGACTGGTGGCGCAGCTTCCGCGACGAGTTCCCGGCCCAGCTGCTCGTCATGGGCGCCGAACGCCACGAGTTCGGCAGGAAGGAGCTCGCCCGTTCCCTGAAGGCGGACCCCCTCGTGCAGGAAGCGGCGAAGCGCTCTCCGGCCTCCGCCGCGCTCCGCGTCGATGACACGGTCCTGCTCACCAGCGCGGCCCTGGTCGACGTTCCGGTCGATCCCGGGCGCCGGCCGTCGGCGATCGTCCTCGCCCAGCCGCTCTCGAAACAGGATCTCGCCCGCATCGCCGGTCGCACCGGAGGCGCGGTCGCGGTGGCGGACGACAACCGGCACGTCCTGGCCGCGAGCGGGCCCGCGGAGGAGGAGCAACGGCTCCGGGAGCTGCTCGGTCGACCTCGCCCCGTGCTCGACGGTGCCGCTGCTGCCGCCGGCGCGCTTCCCATCGGTGACGGGCTGAGCCTCTGGGCATCCGCCGATACCCGGATTGCCTCCGAGGCGGCGCGCCGCCCGGCCCAGACGGTGGTCGCCGTGCTCTGGGTGCTCGGCCTGGGAATCTCCGCCGCGCTGGTCGTGATGAGCTTCCGTCGTCCGAGGGAGGATGACGCGCTCCTCGAGGCCACGCGGGACGAGCTGCGAAGGACCCGCGCCGAGCTCGATCGCCTCCGGACCCCGGTGCCCGCGGTGCGGTCGGACGAGGTGCCCCTCGCGCAGACCTTGCTTTCCCGGCCCACGCCCACCGAGTTCGGCCGCTACCAGCTGCTCCACGTGCTCGGGCAGGGCGGGATGGCCACCGTCCACCTGGCGGTCTCGTACGGCGTCGAGGGATTTCGCCGGTTCTTCGTGGTGAAGCGCCTTCGGGAGGACGTGGCCCGGAGGCCGGAGGTCATGCACCATTTCGTCAACGAGGCGCGATTGGGAGCGAGCCTGGTGCACTCCAACATCGTTCCCATCTTCGACTTCGGCCGGGTGGGGAACGAGTTCTTCCTCGCGCAGGAGTACATCCTCGGGCGGGACCTCAATCTGCTGGTCAAGCGCGCGCGGCACCAGGGGAGCGGTGGACTGCCGGTCCCGGCGGTCTTCCACGTCGCGCACGAGATCCTCGACGCCCTCTCTTACGCGCACTCGCGGACCGACCCGTCGGGCAGGCCGCTGAGCATCGTGCACCGGGACATCTCGCCGATGAACGTGATGGTGAGCCGGCGCGGCGAGGTGAAGCTCCTCGATTTCGGGATCGCCCGATTCGACCGCCACGACGGCACCACCACCGAGGCGGGGCTGGTGAAGGGCAACGTGCTCTTCATGTCCCCGGAGCAGGCGCGGGGCTTGCCGATCGACGCGCGCTCGGACCTGTTCTCGCTCGGGCTCACCCTGTACTACTGCCTGACCAGCGAGCCGCTCTATCAGCAGGACGGCTCCGACTACGATCTGCTGGTGCGTGCCGCGCAGGGGCCGGGGCCCGTGGAGCTGGCGCGCATCTCCAGCCTGCCCCAGGCCGCGGCCGCCCTGCTGGAGAAGGCTCTGCGGATCGAACCCGCCGACCGCTTCGAAAGCGCGGAGGAGTTTCTGCTCGCGCTCCCGGCCCGTGAGCTCGTCGGTGGAGGCACGATGCTCCTCGAGCTGGTCGAGCGTCTGGTGGGCGCGGACCTCGCGAGCGAGGAGGCGCGGTTCGCCGATCTCGGGCGGGCCGGCGAGGAGACATCGGGGTCCGCCTCGGAGAGCACCACCGAGCCGGGGAAGACGGCCGTGCAATTCGCCGTGCCTCCTGCGGAGATCCACCGTTGAGGTGGCTGCCGGCGCTGGCGCTCCTCGTCGCCGCCTGCGAGTCCATCCCCGCTTCGGAGCGAGCCCGCATCTGGTCGTCCAGTGAGCTCGCGGAGGCCGCCCACGGCGGCGCGATGGTCGCCGGACTGGACGCGGGCAGCCTCGTCACCCCGGGAGGAGCGACGATCCCCTGGCTCTCGCCTCCCCACACCTTGGACGCCGCGGTTCAACCGGCGGGGACGGACGGGCTGGTGATCGTCCCGGCATGGCTCGACGGGCAGGCAGCGGCCTACGTGGTGGCCGAGGTCTGGCAGAACCTGCCGGAGGCGTGGCTCCAGCCCTGGTACGTCCTCTTCCAGGTCCCGCCGAGCGGACCGCCGGCGGTGCGTGTCCAGGACGCGGAGCCGGTGGTCGACGTGGTCCCGCCGAGCTTCTTCTATTCGCCGTTCTGGCAGCTCTTCAGCGTCGTCATTCCGCCTGGCGCCTCCCCGGAGGCGTACCGCGACGCGCGCACGCTCGTGGACCCCTCGCTGCCCCGCACCGAGGCGAACCCGCTGCTCGCGGTGCTCTCGCCCGGGAACGTCGGCCTCGCCGCGCCGGCCGGTGTGGCTCCCGTCCGCCCGCTGAGCGGTGACCCGGTTGCTTCCCCGAGGCCGGGCGGAGTCTGGGTTCGCGGCGCACACCAGCCGACGCTCGGTTTCGGCTCGGGTGGCTTTCACTGGGGCGAGGACGGACGCATCGTCGACGTCCCGCTCTACCGCTTCATCCGGCTCGATGGTCGGGCCCTCCTGCTCCCCGACGTGCTCGGCACCGGTCCGGAGGGCCACCCGGACCCCTTGGCCTTCGGCGCCTCGGGCGCGCCGCGCTCGGGCGCCTTCAGCCACCTGATCCTGGTCGTTCCTCCGACGAGCGCCGGCGTGTTCCTGCCCGCCGATGCACCCCTGCGCCAGGCGGCCGTCCTCTCCGGAGCGGTCCAGATGCCGGAGCCCGCTCCGGAGATCGCCGCCCGCCCGGACGTTGCGCAGTACGTGGGCCGGGTGGCGCTCAATCCGACCTGCTTCTCGGACGTGGCCGGGTTCCCCGGGAACTGCCGCTGGCTGGACCGACAGTCGGCGGTCGAGGGCGCCCTCCTCGACCGGCGCCCGCAGCCGGTGCGGTTCACCTCTCCTCTCGTCGGCTACGCCGGAAGGCCGGTGCCCCGATGACCCGGGTGCTCGTGCCCTGGCTGCTGGCCGCGCTGCCGGCGCTCGCCCAGCCAGCCGTACCCGTGCCCCCGGAAGGGGAGCCCCCGGACAGCGAGCCCGGTGGATACACCCCGACGCAATCCACCCAGCCTGTGTTCCGCATCTCGGGCTACGTGGACGTCGGCTGGGCGAAGGCGCAGGGAAACGGCTCGAGCTTCGTCCCTGGCGACACCCGGCTCCCCGCCGACTACTACGTGGACCCGTTCGCCCCGGCAGTGAACTCGCGGGGGGACGTGGCCTCGCTCGACGCCGGGGGCCGGTTCGTCAACGGGTTTCTCCCCTACACCGTCGGGGCAGGGGGAAACGGGACGTTCCTCCTCAACGTGGCGAGCGTCGACCTCCAGGTCTCCCCGTCCGGTCTTCCGGTCCTGGTCTTCGTCCGCGCCCAGGCCCTGCCGCGGTGGAACGGGAACGGGAGCGAGACCCGGTTCCTTCTCCAGCAGGCCTTCGGCCGCGTGTCGCCGTTTTCCGAGCAGGAGCTGACCATCACCGCGGGCCGGTTCGACTCGGTGTTCGGCATCGAGTACCTGGAGAACGAGTCCAACCTCCGGCTCGGCATCACCCCCTCGCTCATCGCGCGGTACACGACCGGGCACCCGATCGGGCTCAAGGTCCTCTACCGGTTCCAGCTGCCCTCGATCTCCTCGGCGATCTCGATCAACGCCGCGGCGACCAACCACGGGTCGCAGGTCGAGTCGCTCCAGGTCGAGTCCCTGAGCTTCACCGGCGTGCCGGTGGGGAGCGCGCGGCTCGGCTACGAGCTGTCACTTCTGGGGACGGAGCTCAAGCTGGGGGTGAGCGGGCTCTACGGGCCACGGAACGACCAATCGGATCCGGGAGTGACGCAGCGCCAGCTCGGGTTCGACGCCCGGATCTTCGTCGGTCCATTCTCCGTCTGGGGCGAGTACGTCGACGTCAACGAGGATCCGGCGACCGGCCCTCCGAAGCCCACCGGGACGGGCGTGTACACCATCGCCTCGGGCTTCCGGGCCCACGGCTTCTACGTCCAGCTGGCGTACGCCCTGCCGGTGCACGGACGGGTCCTCTCCGGCGCGAGCGTCTACGGGAGGTACGACCGCCGCAAGGGAGGCTTCGACGGCACCCCGGAGCTGCTGACCTCACGATGGACGGTGGGTGGCCGGCTCGAGCTGTGGAGCGTGCTCCAGCTCAAGGCAGAGGTGCTGTTCAACCGTGAGAACGCGGGCGCGCCCACGGTGGACAACGACGTCTTCACCACCTCGGCGGTGTTCTCTTTCTAGAGCAGAGCAGGGGGAGACTTGGCGATGGGAACCGTGACCTGGATGCTGGCCCTGGCCCTCGGAGCGGGCCCGGTGAAGGACTGGCCGGGAGAGGAGGTGCCGCTCCCTCTCGCGGTGCGAACGCCGGAGGATCTGGCGTTCAAGGCCGTGGTGGAGCGCAGGTACCTCGAGTTCAACCTCCTCTCTTCGGGCAAGCTCGCCTACGACCGGGGAGACATGGCGACGGCGGCGGACCGCTTCGAGCGGCTCCTGGCCATCCGCGATCTCTCCCCGGAGGTGGCAGCGGTGGTTCGCCCGCTCGCGGAGAACGCGCGCCGGAGGGCGGGGGGCAGTCCGGTGGCCGAGCCGGAGGCACCCCTGCTCGCCGCCCCGCCCCAGCCGGTGCTGGCGACGGTGAAGGGACAGGTCGCGGGAGGCGGCTCCGTCGGGCCGGGTGGCACGGTGGTGTGGCTCACCCGCACCGACGGGCCGACGCCCCGGCCGAAGGCCATCGAGCGGACGGTGGTCCAGCGGGGCAAGCAGTTCATTCCCCGTGTGCTCGCCGTGCCGGTGGGGGCGACGGTGCACTTCCGGAACGACGACGAGGTGTTCCACAACGTGTTCTCCCTCAGCCGTCCGAACGACTTCGACCTCGGGCTGTACCGGAGCGGGGAGGCGCGAGACAGGACGTTCCGGACACCGGGCCCGGTCAACCTCCTGTGCAACATCCACACGTCGATGGTGGCGTACGTCTACGTCGTGGACTCGCCGTACTACGCCCAGGCCGACGACCGCGGCTCCTGGACGGTCAAGAACGTTCCCCTGGGGGAGTACCAGGTCCATGCCTGGCACGAGTCCAGCCTCGAGCCGGTCCGGCGAGCGGTATCGGTTCAGGCCGAGACGGTCACCGCCCCGCGCCTCACGGCGAACAGCGACCGTCCCCCGATGACCTTCGTCCCGGACAAGGCGGGGAAGCCGCGGCAGACGCAGCTCGGTTACTGAGCGCCGCACCGTTGCTCCCCGGGGAACGGTCGATTCCAGGCACTCGGGCTTGCGGCTGCGCCCGGACGGGTGAAGGTGAAGGCTCGAGGAAGCCACATGTCCACCCCCCGTCCCATCAGCCGCGTTCTCCAGGCCCACACCCAGCAGGAGGGCGGCGGCTTCGTCGTCCGCCGTCCCTTCCCTGCGCCGGGCCTGGCGCAGATCGATCCCTTCCTCCTCCTGGACGAGATGGGTCCGGTCGAGTACGGCCCGGGCGAGGCGGTCGGAGCGCCGGACCATCCACACCGCGGCTTCGAGACCGTCACCTACGCCCTCGAGGGCGACTGGGAGCACGAGGACTCGGCGGGCCATCGCGGGCACCTCGGCCCCGGCGACGTGCAGTGGATGACCGCCGGCGCCGGCGTCGTGCACTCGGAGCTTCCGGCCCGGCGCATCCGCGAGGAGGGCGGCCGCGTCCACGGCTTCCAGATCTGGGTGAACCTCCCGCGCCAAGACAAGATGATGGCCCCGCGCTACCAGGAGATTCCCAGCTCTCTTCTGCCCGAGCGCGCCAGCGACGACGGCCTGGCCAGGGTGCGGCTGCTGGCGGGCGAGGCCCTCGGCGGCAAGGCGGTGATCGAGACCCGTACCCCGGTGCTGCTCCACGACTGGACGCTGCTGCCCGGCGCCCGGGTCGAGGTGCCGGTGCCGCCGGAGTTCCAGGTGTTCGCCTACGTCTTCGGAGGCTCGGTGCTCGCCGGACCCGAGGCGCGCGAGGTTCGCAACGGGCAGGCGGCGCTCTTCGGCCCTGGCGACGCGGTGACTCTCTCGGTGCTGAAGGAGGCCGGGGGTCCTGCCCGGCTACTGCTCCTCGGCGGCGTTCCCCTCCGCGAGCCCGTGGCCCGCTATGGCCCCTTCGTCATGAACAGCTCCGAGGAGATCCACCAGGCCATCGTGGACTTCCAGGCCGGGCGTCTCGGCGCCATCGAGCGCTGAGCCGGGACGGCACCCTCCGTCCGGGCACCCGCGGTGAGCTCGTTCGCCGCGCTCACTTCCCCGGGGGAGGCGCCGGGGCGGGCTGAGCGGCCGGGGCCGGGCTGCCGAGAGCCGCGGGCGGCGCGGTCGCTGCCTCGAGGCGCTTCCTGGCATCCGCCTCGGCCTCCCGGCGCATCGAGGCGAGGCC
>RPRB01000010.1 GCA_003818285.1 Myxococcaceae bacterium | reverse complement strand
TGGGCGAGAAGGTCGAGGGCCTCGGGCACGGTGACGCTGCGTCGGCGGGTGCGAGCCATGCCGGGCATGGAGCGGAAGAGGTCGGAGAGGTTGACGCCGATCTCCTCCATGCCCTGGCCGGAGAAGTTGCGGAGGAAGGTGGGCCCGGCGTCGGCGACGTCGACCTCCACCGTCCGGTCGTCGAGGGTGCCGGCGCGGAGCTGGGCCCGGAGCTTCTCCCGCTCGGCGTCGCCGAGGCGCCCCGGCGGTGGGGGTGGGGCGGCGAAGCCCATGCTCCCGGGGCGCGGCGAGGGCGGTGTTCCGTGGGCGAGCAGCTCGACCAGCCGGTCCTCGGCGGCCTCGCGGGCCCGGGTCCTCACCTTGGCGGTCTCCTCCTCGCGGACGAGAGAGATGGAGGCCTCGACCAGGTCGCGGACCATCGACTCGACGTCGCGGCCGACGTAGCCCACCTCGGTGAACTTGCTCGCCTCGACCTTGACGAAGGGGGCCTGGGCGAGGCGCGCCAGCCGCCGGGCAATCTCCGTCTTCCCCACCCCGGTGGGGCCGATGAGGATGATGTTCTTCGGGGTGATCTCGTCCCGCAGCTCGCCGGTGACGCGCTGGCGGCGCCAGCGATTCCGGAGCGCGATGGCGACTGCGCGCTTCGCCGCTGACTGGCCGACGATGTAGCGGTCCAGCTCGGAGACGATCTCCCGGGGTGTGAGGTTGGCGCCGCCCGCGGGCATCGGTCTTCAGAGCTCCTCGAAGGTGAGGTTGCGGTTGGTGTAGATGCAGGTGTCGGCGGCGATGCCGAGCGAGACCTCGGCGATCTGTCGCGCGCTCAAGGTCGAGTGCTCGAGCAACGCGCGGGCCGCGGCGAGCGCGTACGGGCCGCCGGAGCCCACGGCCGCGGCCCCGAAGTCGGGCTCGATGACGTCGCCGGCGCCGCTGAGGACGAAGGTCCGCTCCATGTCGGCGACGATGAGGAGCGCCTCGAGCCGGCGGAGGAAGCGGTCCGTCCGCCAGTCCTTGCCCAGCTCGACGCAGGCCCGGGCAAGGTTGTGCTTGTACTCCTGGAGCTTCGACTCGAAGCGCTCGAAGAGGGTGAAGGCATCGGAGGTGCTCCCGGCGAAGCCGGCCAGCACGCGGCCCTCCCCGAGCCGGCGCACCTTCCGGGCGCTGGCTTTCATCACCGTCTTGTCGAGCGTGACCTGGCCGTCGCCGCCGATCACCACCCGGCCGTCGCGGCGGACGCAGAGAATGGTCGTTCCGTGGAACATCGCGATTTCTCGGGCCATCTAACAGCCGGGGGGTGGCCGTTCCATCCCCGAGTGCGGGAAACCGTCGAGTCGCCGAGGGGTCCCGCTGCCGCCGCGACTTCCCGAGGCGGTCCGGTCAGGCGTGAGGGTGCGTCCGGTCGTACACGGCCTGGAGCTGCTCGATGCTCACCTGCGTGTACTTCTGCGTCGTGGAGAGGCTCGCGTGGCCGAGCAGCTCCTGGATGACGCGGACGTCCGCTCCCCCGGCGAGGAGGTGGGTGGCGAACGAATGCCGGAGCGCGTGCGGGCTCACCCTTCTCTGGAGCGCGAGCTGGAGAACCGTCCGGTCCAGGTGCCGGGCGACGCTCCGGGAGGTGAGCCGCCCGCCGCGGTGGTTGAGGAAGAGGGCCGCCGGGTCCTGGCCGGGTGCCGGCTTCGCCAGGAGCTCGCCGCGCCGCTCGAGCCACCGCCGGAGCGCGGTGACGCACCCGGCATTCATCGGGCACAGGCGCTCCTTCCGGCCCTTGCCGAACACCCGGACGGTCCGGGCGCGCAGGTCGAGGTCGTCCACGTCCAGCCCGCAGGCCTCGCTCACCCGGAGGCCCGAGCCGTAGAGCAGCTCGAACAGAGCGCGGTCGCGCAGCCCGAGCGGTCCGTCCTTGCCGGGGACGGCGAGGATCGCGAACACCTCGTCCACCGGGAGCACGTGGGGAAGCCGGGTGGGGAGCTTGGGGCTGCGGACGGTGCGCGCCGGGTTGGAGGACACGCGGCCGGTGGTCACGAGATGCCGGTAGAGCGCGCGGACGGAGGCCAGGGCCCGGGCGCGGCTCCGGGGGGCGTGGTCCACGGCGAGCGTGCCGAGCCACCCCCGGATGCTCCCGTGGTCGGCGGTGGACAGGCTCCGCCCGGCACCCTCGAGGTAGCGGGCGAAGGCGCGTAGGTCGGTGAGGTACGCCTTGACCGTGTGCGGCGAGCTGCCACGGACGCGGGCCAGCGACTCCTCGAACTCGTCGATCCAGGCGTCCTGCATCGGTCCGGAGACTACGGGCAGCGGGAAGGCCCCGCGACTTCCCGGACCCGCGGGCACGGCCTCAGGGTACCTGGTCGCAGACGTAGAACCCCGACCGGTCGCCCTGGGAGACGAGGTAGACCACCTTGCTGCCCTCGGGGTCGGCGAAGAGCGCGGGGAGCAGGATGCGCTCCTCGAGCGTCACCCGCACGTTGGTCTTCAGATTGAGGACCGCGACGTCGTACGTCTCGGCGTCGGTGCGGGCGTAGGTGACGAGCATCCGGTTGCCGGCCTCGCTGGGCCGGAACCCGAAGACTCCCTCGAGGATGGGGGTGGACTTTCCGTCCGGAATCCCCGGGTCCACGCGCTGCAAGTTGCAGGCGCGCGCCTCCCGGATGCACTCGGCACGGAGGTACAGCACCCCGCCCGGACCGAAGTCATAGCCGTAGACGTTCGGCATCAGCTTCCTCGCCGACGGCTTCCCCCGCCCATAGAGCCAGAGGTCCACCGAGGGGAGCGGCTGGAACACGGTGGAGTTGAACGCCAGGTGCCTGTTGTCCGGGCTCCAGACGGTCGTGGACACGCGCGTGGCGAGATCGACGGGCTTGCCGTCCGGCACGTCCGCGTAGGTGAGGCGGCCCCAGCTCTTCTTCTCGTCGTAGTTGGTGAGCGCGGCGATGGCCTTGCCGTCGGGCGAGAACCAGAACTTCCCGGTGCGCTCCCCGAGCATCCGGCCCGCGCCGCCGGCGGCCGGACCGACCACGAGCTTGCCCGGGCTGTCTGCCCTGCCGCCCTCGAGTCGCGCGAGCAGCGCCGAGTCCGGCGAGAATGCGAACGCGGTGACCCCCGAGCCGACGCGAGATGGTCGCCCCTCGGGAATGCTGCCTACCCAGAGGTCGCGCGTGTCCCGGGTGCTGCGGCTGTCGACGGCGAAGGCGACGTGGCGACCGTCGGGCGAGATGACCCAGTCCCCCACCGGATCGCCGAGGCGGACGGGCGGCCTGGCCTCCTCGACCCTGGCGAGCTCGAGCCCTGCTCCGGCCGCCCGGCGATGGTGGACGACCAGGAACGCCCCGTCGGGCGTGAACTGCGCGGTGGAGACCTCGGTCGCCACGGTGCGGGCGGTGCTCCCGGGCTCGAGCGGGGCCACCCGGAGAACGCCCCCGTCGACGAAGGCGAACGCCTTCCCGTTCGGGCTCACGGTGACGAACGAGACCGCACGCCCCCGCTGCTCGGGCTCGCCGGCCTTCCCCAGCGGAAGGGTGCGGAGGATGCCGGACTCGCTGGCCGAGTTGTAGGCCTCGACGAAGAAGAGCCAGCGGGAATCCGGACTGAAGAGAACGCTCCCGGGCCGGTTGGAAACGCCTTGACCGACGAAGCGGACGCTCTCGTCCTTCACCGACACGAGGCCGAGCTCGCCGAGGACCATCAACGGCGACACGCCCTGGATGGGGGGGCGCTTCGGGTTGCGGAGGAAGGTCGCGTGGGCACCGTCCTTGGTGAGCTTGAGGTCGGCGACGGGGCCCGCGGCGAGACGCTTGCCCAGGCCGCCCACCAGCGGCTTCTCGGCCTGCGCGGGCTCGCCACCGCCCTTGCTGCAGGCGGCGGCGGCACCAACGAGCGCGGCGAGCACCAGCCCCCGCGCGGACCTCACCGGGCCACCGCCGCCGGGTCCACGATGCCGGACGTCCCCGTCCACGCCGCCGGCCCCGACGACGGGGAAGACGACGTCTCAGAGAACTCGATCCACTGAGAAAGAGAGGCGCGGGCGCGGGCGGCGTGGGCCTCGCGGCGTCCGGACTTCGGGACCCGGCCGGGCAAGGGAGGGAAAAGCCCGAAGGTCACGTTGGAGGGCTGGTACTCCGTCCCGGGGGGGTGCGCCGCCCCCGTCACGTGGTGGTACAGCGCCCCCAGCGCCGTCTCACCCGGCGGGGGCAGGAACGCCCGCCCCTGCCGGCGCGCCGCCACCGCCAGCGCCACCAGGTACCCGGACGCCGCCGACTCCACGTAGCCCTCCACCCCGGAGATCTGCCCCGTGAACCACACCCGCGGCTCGGCCTGGAGCGACAGGTCCGGCCCGAGCAGCCGCGGAGCGTCGATGAACGTGTTCCGGTGAATCTGGCCCATGCGAAGGAATTCGGCGGACTGCAGCCCCGGCAACGTCCGGAACACCCTCCGCTGCTCCGGCCAGGTGAGCCGCGTCTGGAACCCCACCAGGTTGTAGGCCGTCCCGCCCACGTCCTCCTGGCGGAGCTGCACCACCGCGTACGGGCGCCGCCCGGTGCGCGGATCGACGAGGCCCACCGGCTTCATCGGGCCGTGCGCCAGTGTCTCCTCCCCCCGCTCGGCCATCACCTCGATGGGCAGACACCCTTCGAAGTAGCGCGGCTCCTCGAACGCATGGGGCACCACCTTCTCCGCCGCCACCACCTCCCGGACGAAGGCGCGGTACCCGGCCTCGTCCAGCGGCAGGTTCAGGTAGTCCGCGCCGTCCCCGCGGCCCCAGCGGCTCGCCCGGAAGGCGATGGTCTCGTCCACCGAGTCGGCGGCGACGATGGGCGCGATGGAGTCGTAGAAGTAGAGCTTGTCCCCGGTCCAGCGGGACAGCGCCCCCGTCAGCGCCTCCGAGGTGAGCGGCCCGGTCGCGATCACGACGTCGCCGGACGGCAGGGCCTCCACCTCGCCCACCACCCGGAGGAGTCCCGGCGCCGCGCCGAGCGCGCGGTCGACGCCTGCGGAGAAGCGGTCCCGGTCCACGGCCAGGGCCTCACCGGCGGGAACGCGGCAGCGGTCGGCCTCCCCGAGGATCACCGAGCCGAGCCGGCGGAGCTCGGCGTGCAGGATCCCGATGGGCGTCTCCGGACTGTCCGACCGGAAGCTGTTGCTGCACACCAGCTCTGCCGGCCCGTCCATCCGGTGGGCCGGGCTCCGCCGGAGAGGCTTCATCTCGCACAGTCGGACGGGGATGCCGCGCCGCGCGAGCTGCACCGCACACTCGCTCCCGGCGAGCCCCGCGCCGATGACCGTGACCGGTTCCATGCCTGCTGTCCTGGCCCAGATGGCGCCCCGCAGCAACCCCCGGCCGGGGGGTTTCGCCCCGGAAGGCCGGCCTTACCTTGCCCGCCCATGGACCGTTCCGCCCAGTTCGACGAGCTGCGCCGCATGATGACCGAGCGCCGCCGGGTGCTGCTCCAGACCCGGGAGTCCCAGCAGGGAGAGCTGCGCGCCCTCCAGTCGCAGGACCGGAGCCGCGAGTACGAGGAGGGGGCCCAGGTGAAGCTCGCCGACGACGTGCTCACCACCCGGTCCGAGACCGCCCGCCGCGAGGTGCTCCTGATCGACGCCGCGCTGCGCCGGATGGACGAGGGCGAGTACGGCGAGTGCATGGACTGCGGCCAGGAGATCCCCATCGAGCGGCTGCGCGCCCTGCCCTTCACCTTCCGCTGCCAGGAGGACGAAGAGGAGCGGGAACGGACCCTGCGGGGCAACGTCCCCCGGCCCTCGCTCTAGGGCGCGCGGGGCGCCCCCTACCCTTCGCTGCTGACCTCGCCCTTCTGGAGCACCACGAATCGGTAGTTCTCCAGCTCCGCCTGCCCGGCCGTGTAGAGGACGGTGAGGAGCAGGTCATAGGGGATCTTCCGGTCCCCGATGACCGACAGTTCCTTGCTGAACGGGGCGGCGGGATTGCGCGCGGCGATGAGCTTCAGCTTTTCCACCTCGCGGCGGAGGGCCTGGTCCAGCGGCTTGACCAGCCGCCCGTCGAGGAGGTTCGGCGGCACCTGCCCGTTCTGCAGCGTCACCACCACCCGGTCGCCGACCAGGATGTCCTTGGGGGTGATGGTCACCGCTACGGTGTCCTTGGGAACCGCCCGGGTGCTGGAGATGGGCGGCTTGATGTCCTCGCTCTGGGTCAGCGAGATGGCCGAGGCGGCGTAGGACTTCAGGAGAAACACCAGGATGATGGTCATCATGTCCATCATCGCGGTGATGTTCAGTTCGTGGATCTCGCCGGCGGCCTCGCGCTCCTTGCGCTTCTTGCGCGCCAGCGCCTTGCGGAACATCAGCCGCTGCAGGGTCTCCTCATCCAGCTCCGGGGCTCGGGCGGCGGGGGCCGGCATCACATCGCTCCCAGGGTGACGTCGGTGAAGAGCAGCTTCCGGTCCTTGCCCGGCGTCTCGCGGATCGCGTCCATCGTCTGGACCAGGACCTCGTACGCGATGTCCCCCTCGGCGCCGACGATGACCTTCGACTCGGAGGGGAACTCCTTCTTCACGTTCACCATCGACTCGGTGAGCGCGGTGTAGTCGTACGTCCCGTCCGCCTTCTTGGGGATGCTCGGCGGCGCCTCGGCCGGGTTGGGCTGCCCCTGCGGCTGCTGGCCCAGCACGCCCCCGGTCGCCGCGACGTAGAAGCCCTTCTGGGAGATGAGCACGGTCAGGAGGAGCTTCGGCTTCTCGCCCTCCTCCGTCATCTGCGTGCTCGGCCCGCCGTAGTTCGGCGCGTTCACGTTCAGGATGCCGAACGCCGACAGCCCCGTGATCGACAGGAGCATGAACATGATCAGGTTCATGAGGATGTCGAGGTAGGGAACGATGTTGAGCTCTTGGCCCTCCTCGCGGCCCCGGACCCGAAGCTTGCGCTTGCTGTAGAAGAAGGCCATCGGCCAGGGACCCTCGGACCCGCCCTTACGCCGAGCGCTCGAAGTCCATCGCCGACGTCTCGCCCGCCTGGCGACGCGAGAGGAGATTTTCCAGCTTCAGGGCGCTGAGCTCCACCGACTCCACCATCTTCTTGGCGTACGCGGTCAGGAAGAGGTGGGCGATGATGCAGGACACCGCGATGCCCAGACCGAAGGCGGTGTTGTTCATCGCCTCCGAGATGCCGTTGGAGAGAATGGCCTGCTTCTGGTCCGCGGGCACGTTGCCCAGCGACTGGAAGGTGATGATCAGACCGCTGATCGTGCCGAGGAGCCCCACCAGGGTGGCGATGTTGGCCAGCGACCAGAGCCAGGGGATGCGCGACTGGATGGGCGGGGTGTGCTCGAGGATGGCCTCCTCCACGCTCTTGGCCACCTCCATCTCGCCCCGGTTGGCGCGGGTCAGTCCGGCGCGGATCACCCGGGCCAGCGGCGAGTGCGGCGCCGCGCCACAGAGCTTCACCGCCCGGTCCACGTTGCCGGTGAGCACCAGCTTGGTGATCTGCTCCATGAAGGGCTCGGCGTTCAGGTTGTAGCGGAACATCAGCGTGACGACGCGCTCGACCACCACGGCGATCGCGCACGCCATCCAGAAGAGGTTCACGTACATGAACGGGCCACCCTCCTTGAAGAACCGGACGATCGAGTCCATCGCCCCGCCCTTCGCAGCAGGCGCGGCGGCGAGGACGGCCTCGACCAGGTGGCTCAGCGACGTGTCCATCACGGGGGTGAATCCTTTCTTCGGCGCGCTCGGGGGTGGCTCGTGGCCGGCGCGGTCAGACTCTCGGGAAGGGAGCGGCCCCGGGGCAGCAGGCGACGTTCCGGGGACGCAGCGGAGCGGTGCTTCACGGCGAAGCTGAGGAACATCGTCCCTTTGCGCCCCCGGGGGTGTCAAGAACGGCACGGCCGCGCGGCGCACGCACGCGCGTTCGCTCGGCGGAGGGAAGCATCGCACCGCCGCGCAGATCCCCTGACCTCGCCCGGCCGGTGACTCCCGGTCGCGCTGCCGCGGCGGCCGTCGTTCCGCAGATCTGGTCGCGACGCCCTCCCGGCGCAGGGCGGCGGCTCGGCGTCCCGGTCGCACGGCTCGCAGGCGGCCGTCGTCGGCGGGTCGCGAGGCCCGGCGGCGTCGTTCCGGAGGTCAGGTCCCGCGCAGCCTCGGCGCGCCGGGGCTGCTCGGCGGTCCCGCTTGCACAAGAGCCCTCGTCGGTCCGCGCGTGAGGTCAGGGCAGCGTCGGGCGCGCCGGGGCTGCTCGGCGGGCCCGCTTGCACAAGAGCCCTCGTCGGTCCGCACGTGAGGTCAGGGCAGCGTCGGGCGCACCGGGGCTGCTCGGCGGTCCCGCTTGCACAAGAGCCCTCGTCGGTCCGCGGGTGAGGGATCGACGACCTCCGAGGGTCTCCCACGAGGCGCTGACCCGGGGCTCGTCGAGTCGCCGACGACGCGTGCTCCCCGGGGACTGCTGGACTCACCGCGCAACGATCCCGTCGGCTCGCGCGACGACAAGGCCCTTCCCGGGGGCCCGCGGAATCGCTGCGGTCGTCCCGCCGGCCGGGGCGGTTCGGCGGCTTCGAGGGCGCGCGTCGAGCCCTTCCGGCCCTGCGTCGCGCCGGCCGCTTCAGGCCGCGCTGGGCGGCGCCACCGGCCCGCCCTCGTCCACCGAGCGGGTGTACCCGCACTCCTTGTTCGGACACACGATGCGCGCGCCGTCGCGCTTGCTGTACTTCTGCAGCAGGTACGGCGAGGCGCACTGCGGACAAGCCTGGGGCAGCGGCCGGTCCCAGGCGGCGAAGGTGCAGTCCGGGTAGCGGTGGCAGCCAAAAAACACCTTCCCGCGGCGGCTCCGGCGCTCGGTCAGGTAGCCCACCTTGCAGGTCGGGCAGGCCACGCCGATGGAGAGCGGCTTGCTGGTCTTGCACTCCGGGTACCCGGAGCAGGCCATGAACCGCCCGAACCGGCCGCGCTTGATGACCATCGGTCGGCCGCACTTCTCGCAGGTCTCGTCGGTGGGCTCCTCCTCGACCGGCACCACCTTGCCGTCGACCTCCTTGAAGTCCTTGGTGTTCTTGCAGTCGGGGTAGCCGGTGCAGGCCAGGAAGCGGCCCATCTTCCCCCACTTGATGGCCATCATCTTCCCGCACTTCTCGCAGGTGACGTCCGTCGGGATCTCCTCCCGCTTGACGTCGCGCATCTCCTGCTCGGCCTTGGCCAGGGTCGCCTGGAACGGGCCGTAGAAGTCGCGCAGCACCCGGCGCCAGTCCGCTTCGCCCTCGGAGATCTGGTCCAGCTGCTCCTCCATCCCCGCGGTGAAGGTCACGTCCATCTCGGAGGGGAAGTGCTTCACCAGCTCCTCGGTGGTGATCGTCCCCAGCTCGGTCGGATGGAACCGACCCTCGATCTTCTCCGCGTACTTCTTCTCCTGGATGACCGAGAGAATGGAGGCGTAGGTCGACGGCCGCCCGATGCCGTCCTCTTCCAGCTCCTTCACCAGCGAGGCCTCGGTGAACCGGGGCGGCGGCTGCGTGAAGTGCTGCTCGGAGAGGAGTCCTTGCCCCACCAGCCGGAGCAGGTCGCCCTCGGCCAGCTCCGGCAGCTGCACGTTGCCCTCGTCGCCGCGCGGCTCGTCGGTCCCGGTCTTCTCCCGGTCCGCTTCCTCCTCGGTGGTGGGCGCCATCCCGTACACCGCGAGGTAGCCCGCGAACTTGAGGATCGATCCGGCGGCGCGGAAGGTCGCCCGGCCGGCGGAGATCTCCACGACCGTCTGGTCGTAGACCGCGGGCATCATCTGGCAGGCCACGAACCGGTTCCAGATCAGCTCGTACAGCCGCGCCATGTCCGGCTCGAGGAAGGGACGGACCCGGTCGGGGGTCCACTCCATCGACACCGGACGGATCGCCTCGTGCGCGTCCTGGGCGCTCTTCCGGCTCTTGTAGACCACCGGCGCGTCGGGCAGCGCGTCCTTCCCGTAGGTGTCGGCGATGTGCTCGCGGGCCGCCTTCACCGCGTCGTCCGAGAGGCGCACCGAGTCGGTGCGCATGTAGGTGATGAGGGCGGTCTGGCCCTCGTCACCGAGCTCGACGCCCTCGTACAGCCGCTGGGCGAGGGTCATCGTCTTCTTCGCGGTGAAGTGGAGCCGGTTCGCCGCCTCCTGCTGCAGCTTGCTGGTGATGAACGGCGCAGGCGCGTTCCGGCGGCGCTCGCGGCGCTCCACCGTCTCCACCCGGTAGTCGGCCTTCCGCAGCTCTTCGAGGAGCGCGTCGGCGGTCGCCCGGTCCGGAACCTCGGCCTTCTTTCCGTCCAGCTTCGCCAGGCGAGCGCGGAACGACGGCGGCGACTTGCCCTCCAGCTCCGCCTCCAGCGTCCAGTACTCCACCGGAACGAACGCCTTGATCTCCCGCTCCCGCTCGACGATCAGCCGCACCGCGACCGACTGCACCCGGCCCGCGGAGAGCCCGCGGCGCACCTTCTTCCAGAGCAGCGGGCTGATCTGGTAGCCCACCAGCCGGTCGAGGATCCGCCGCGTCTGTTGCGAGTCGTACATGCGCTGATCGAGCGCGTGCGGCTTGGCGATGGCCTCCTGGATCGCCTTCTTGGTGATCTCGTTGAACAGCACGCGCACCGCGTTCGGGTGACGGAGCTCCTCGTTCAGGTGCCAGGCGATCGCCTCGCCCTCGCGATCGGGGTCGGTGGCGAGGAAGACCTGATCGGCGCCCGCGGCCGCCTTCTTCAGCTCGCCGAGCGCCTTCTCCTTGCTCGGAATGACGTGGTACTCGGGCGTGAAGTCGCGCTCCACGTCGATGCCCATCTTGCTCTTGGGCAGATCCTTCACGTGGCCCACCGACGCCTTCACCGCGTAGCCCGAGCCCAGGTACTTCTTGATGGTCTTCGCCTTGGCCGGGGACTCCACCACCACCAGGTAGCGGCCGGCGCGGCGGGGAGCGGGGGGCGTGTCGGCGCGCACCACGGCCAGGGTCCGCTTCTTCGCGGCGGTCTTCGCCGGAGCGGCCTTCCTCGCCTTGACCGCCGGCGCTGCCTTCCGGCCCAGAGGCTTCTTCGCCTTCTCGGCCGGGGCGGCCCCCGTGTCGGTCTTCCTGATCCGTGTCGTCGGCATCTCTCTCCTCACACCCGTTGGTACGTTCTTCCGGGCCCCTGCACCGCAAGGCCCAGGAGCTCCAGCTCGCACAGCGCGCTCACCGCTCCGCCCGGGTCCAGCCCCGAGCGTTCCTCCAGCTCCTCAACCTCCCGGGGCTGCCGGTCGAGCAGCGCGTAGACCTGCGCCGCCGCGGCGGACAGCCCGGGCATCTCCCGCGGCTCCTGGTCACCGCGAACGGGTGCGGTCCCATCGAGCCCCACCGCGCGGAGCGCATCGGCGGGCTCGATGCAGAGCCGAGCGAGCCCACGCGCCACGAGCAGGTTGCAGCCCAACGCCGCCTCCGCCCAGGTCTCGCCCGGACAGGCGAGGATGGGCCGGCCTTGCACCCGGGCAGCAGCCACGGTGTGCATCGCGCCGCTGCGCCTCCCTGCCCGGAGAACCAGGACCGCATCCGATGCACCGGAGATGAGTCTGTTTCGCCGGGGGAACGTCTGCTTGCTCGCCCGGATTCCCGGAGGCAGCTCGCTGTACACCGCCCCGCCCCCATCGAGGATCAGCGGCACCAGACGGGCCTGCGCGGGGTCCACCACGTCGAGCGCCGAGCCGAGAAACGCCCAGGTCTCGCCCCCCACGTCCAGCGCCCCCAGATGGCAGGACCGGTCCACGCCCGCCGCCGCGCCCGACACGACGCCTGCTCCGGCGCCAGCGACGGCCGCCGCGAACGCCCGCGCGTGCCGGAGAAAGCCCTGCTCCGGGTGGCGCGTGCCGACCAGTGCGAGTCGCCGCCGCGGGCGCCCCACCGTGCCGCGCATGAAGAGCACCGGAGGCGCATCCCGCACCTCCGCCAGACGCTCGGGATAGGCGGGGTCTCCCCGATGGAGCACCTCCATCCGTCCCCGCGCTGCCCGGTCGCGCACCTCGTCGGCGACGGCGCGAAGGGAGCCCGCCGCGCGGATCCGGGCGCGCACCAGGTCGCTCGCCGGAAGGCCGTCTACCCAGTCGTGGGCCGGGGTATCGAGCAGGTCCGCCCAGCGCCCGGCGGCCCACCGGCGCATCCCGCCGAGGCCGATGCTTCCGATGCCCGGCACGGCCCAGAGGGCCAGCAGAGCGTCACGTTCTGCGCTGGGGGGGGGCTGGGTGTCCATCTCGGGCACGCCGCCTGCCAGTCGCGGGCCACCTATATAGAAGTGAACGACCGGCTGGAAGCGGCGGCGAGACATAAGCGCCCGCCCCCACCGGGTCAAGCAGGGGTCCTCCCGAGGGGACCCTCCAAATGGCAACTTTATCTAGTAATTACAGCTGTTTGTGGTCCTGCGGCGCGGAGCTCGACGCGGTCGCCTGCCACCACCTCGCGGAAGGAGCGGAGGAGCAGGCAGGTGGTGACCGCCTCCCGGACGTCCACGGCCATGCACCGCCCCACCTCCTCCACGGGCAGGCTGGTGTCCTGGTTGGCGCTCGGATCGACTCCCACGCTGGACAGGATGGGGTCCACCTGGCGGATGACGGTGAAGACGTTGCCCACCTGGACGCCCTGGGCGCTCCCGGCGTCGACCAGCACCCGCACCTGCTCGCCGGCCATGGTGAGCGACGTCTCCAGCTGCGCGACGACGGTGAGGTTCTGCAGGGAGACCGCGTTGGTCACCGGGGCGACGGTCTCGAACAGCCGCTCCCGCGCGGGTCCGATGCGAGCCCCGCGGCCGATCTCGTCGAACGCCTTCTCGATCGTGGCGCGCACCTTCGGCTCGCTGGTGCGGTTCACCTTCACCGTGCCGAGGACCTGGGTCTGGTACCCGAGGAACTTCCCCGTCCGGGGGTGGTGGACCTTCCCCACCGTCCGGTACACGAGGTAGCTCGCGCCGACCTGAACCGCGCTCCGGTCCTTGAACTCGAGGTAGACGACATCGGGCGGAGAGAGCATCTCCGACTCGGCGTAGCTGCCCACCAGGGTGCCCGCGGCCTCGACCTCGTTCGGCGTGACGAACCCGTCCTTGAGGACGATCTCCCGGGTCTTGGCCTCCACCGGGAGGCGCACCATCTGGACCTCGTCGTCGCCCTCGATGGCCTGGCCGGCCTGGAGCTCGTCCTCGTCGCCGACGACCTGCTCGGCGCGGGCGGGCGTCTCCTCACCGTTGCCGGGATAGAAGCGCACCTGGTTGCCCGGGTAGATCCAGTGCGGGTTGGCGATCTGCGGGTTGTAGGACCAGACCTTCGGCCAGTACCACGGGGTGCCGAGGTACTTGCTGGACAGGTCCCAGAGCGTGTCGCCCTTCTCCACGGTGTGGACCTGGGAGGGGCCTTCGGGCGGAGCGGTCTGCACCTCTCCCGGCCCGGGCGTGCGCGGCTGTTGCGGCGCGGGCTGCTTCACCTCGGTGCCTTCAACCTCGGAGCTCCCGCCGCCGGGTGCCTGGGCCCGGGCAGCAGTGACGGCGAGGCACAGCAGCAGGAACGGCACTCTCATCAGGGTGTCCTCGGAATTCGGGTCAGGCGCGCCTGGGCCTCGGTGGCCGCCGGCGTCCCGGGGAAGGAGTTCACGAGCCGCGCGAGCAGAGCACGCGCCTCGGCGGGCTGCTTCAGCCGCATCCGGCACTCGGCCAGCTTGAGCATCGCCTGCTGCACCACGTCTCCGGCCGGATAGCGCTGGAGCACGGTCTCGAGCAATTTCGCCGCCCGCGCCGGCTCGTCCTGGCCCAGCTCGCCGAGCGCGGCCAGGTAGAGGGCGTCGTCGGCGCGGGGATCCTTCGGGTGCGCCTCGGCGAACCGGGTCATCCGCTCCACCCCGCGATCGAGGTTCCCGGTGCGCAGCGCCTCCTGAGCCTGGGCGAACTCGCCGTCGACCTGGGTGGCGTCGGGGTCGTCGTTGCCAGCGGGCACGGAGCGGCCCACCGCGGCGACCAGCTCCGCGTCCGGCTCCTGCACCGGGGTCCGCACGTCGAGCGGCGGGGCGCGGTCGGCGCGCGGCTTCAGCTTCACCACCGCGAGGCTGGGCACCTCGGCGCCGGTGGGGGTGGACGACGGCGCGGCGGCCAGGACCGGCCCGAGTGGCTGCTGCTGGGCGCGGGTCACGGCTCGCTCGGTCTCCAGTGACTGGACGCGCTCCAGCAGCCGGAGGTTCTCGTCCTGGAGCTGCTTCACCGAGGCCTGCAGGGTCCGCACCTCGCTCTTGCTCGCCGCGTCCGAGGCACAGCCCATCGCGCAGGGGACGAGCAGCGTGAGGACGGTCGAAGGGCGCACACGGAGCACGGGAAACCGAGGGATTTCCCGAGTCTACGGACCGCGTTCGAGAGGGGTCAAGAAAGGGCGCCCGGAGCAATGAAGGCCAGGTGCCGGCCAGTCCCACCCTGGTCCCTACGGTGCGAGAAGAAGCGCTCTGGCTCGCAGGCGTTGCACCCGGGCACGTCCTCGATGTGAGCCTCGGCCAGGCCGGCCTCGGCCAGCGTTCGCCGCACCGCCAGTCGGAGGTCCAGGTGCGGCCTCGGCCGCCGGTCGCGACGGACGACGTTCTCCCCGAAGGCGTGGGCGAAGCGCTCCGCCAGGTCCTCGCTCACCTCGTAACAGCAGGCGCCGATGCACGGGCCGATGGCCGCGCGCAGGGTGGCGGGTGCGGCGCCGGCCTCCTGCCCGAGGGTGGCCACCGCCATCTCGGCGATGCGCCCGAGGGTGCCGCGCCATCCGGAGTGAACCGCGGCCACCCGTGACCCATCGACGCTGCTGAGCAGCAGCGGGACGCAGTCCGCGGTGCGAATGCCGATCCACGAGTCCGTGGAGTCGGTCCACAGCGCATCCGCCTCCGGGAGCTCGCCCGGGCGGCCATGCACCACGCGTGTGCCATGGACCTGCTCGGCCAGCACCAGCCGTGCCGGCGGAAGCCCGGCGGCGCTCGCCAGCCGGGCACGGTTCTCGCGGACGTCCGGTCCGGCGTCTCCCGCGGGCCCGAGGTCGAGCGAGGCGCGCTTGCCCTCGCTCACCCCGCCCGAGCGGAGGGTGAAGCCATGCCGGACGGGAAGGCTCCTGGCGACGAGGAAGAGCGCGCTGTCCACCACCGTCTGCCGAGCCTACCCCAGGGGAGTCACCTCCCACCGGGACTGGCCAGGCCTCCGTCGATCAGGCTGCGATCATGCTCCCGGGATGGTCAGCGCCCGGCGCAGCGTGTTCTCCTCGCGGTTGGGGAGGCGGACCTGCACCCGGAGCAGGACGGTGGTGCCCGGCTTGGCGTCCTTCAGGATGCGCGAGAGGTCGTCGGCCGAGGCAATCTTCTTCCCGCCCGCCTCGGTGACCACCATCCCCGGAGCCAGCTCGGCGGCGTCCGCCGGCGAGCCCGGCTGCACCTCGGTGATCACCGCTCCCTTGGTGGGCAGTCCGTTCGCCTCCGCCGTGCGGGGGTCGATGCTCTGGAGCGTGAGTCCGATGCGCTGGCGGTTGCTCTCGTCCTTCTGGCCGCGGCTTCCGCCCGGGCGCGGACCGCGCGCATCACCCACCCGGTCCACGTCGCCGGGACGGGAGGTGAGCGTCACCTTCACGTCCTGCGGCTTGCCGCCGCGGATGATGCCCAGGGTGACGCTGGCGTTGGGCGGCCGGAGCGCGACGTTGCGCGACAGCGCGGAGCTGCTCTCCACCTTCTTGCCGTCGAGCGAGACCACCACGTCGTCCGACTTGAGGCCGGCCTTGTCGCCCGGGCTGTTCTTGGTCACCTCGTTGATCAGCGCGCCCGAGCTCTGGGGAACGTTGAGCGCCTTGGCCAGCTCCGGGGTCAGATTCTGCAGCTTCACGCCGATGTAGCCCCGGGTGACCTTTCCGTTCTTCTCCAGCTGCGGGATGAGCGCCTTGGCCAGGTTGCTCGGCACTGCGAAGCCGATGCCTGCACCGCCACTGACGATGGCGGTGTTGATGCCGATGACCTCGCCGCGGAGGTTGAACAGCGGTCCGCCCGAGTTGCCGGGGTTGATGGCCGCGTCGGTCTGGAGGAAGTCGTCGTACTGGGTGGCGCCGATCTCGCGGGCCTTGGCGCTGAGGATGCCGGTGCTCACGCTCGAGGCGAGCCCGAAGGGGTTGCCGATGGCCACCACCCAGTCGCCCACGCGGATCGCGTCGGAGTCGCCCAGCTTGACGAACGGCAGGTTCGGCGGGGGAGCCTTGAGCTTGATCAGCGCGATGTCGGTGAGCGGGTCGGTGCCCAGCACCTCGGCCTCGAGCGTGCGCCCGTCATCGAACCGCACCCGGATGTTGAAGGCCCCCTCCACCACGTGGTTGTTGGTGAGGATGTAGCCGCGGGGGTCGATGACGAAGCCGCTGCCCGCTCCCTGCCGGACCTGGGGCCGTCCTCCGCGCCCGCGCCCGAAGAGATCGAACAGATCCTCACCGCCTCCCTCGTCGCGCTCGACGCGCGAGGTGACGTCCACGTTCACCACCGCCGCCTTCACGCTGTCCACCAGCGGTGCGAGTGAGGGCAACGCGATGGCCTGTGGCGTGGCCTGGCTCGGCGCGGTGGCCTGTCCAGCGGGAGGCGCAGGCGTTTGCGCCCGCGCGGGGAGGCCGTGCAGCAGAGGCACGGTGAGAAGGCCGGCGGCGAACAACGCCACCGGCGCCAGAAAGCGACGGAGACCGTTCATGTTGGGACCCAACCTAAAGGCCGCCGGAGGCGGCGCAAGCCGGAATGCACGACCAGGGCCGGTGCTTGAACAGCGCGTGGGCGTCGGTTCTTCCCCCAGCGACAGGCCTGGGGGGAGGCGTGTTCATTCGCGGAATTGCGACAGCGTCAGGGCCGGGAACAGCGCGTCCCGACGCTCCAGGGACTGCAGCCGGAGCGGATCCACCGTGCGGGTGCGGACGGCGCGAACGAGCTCGAGGAACGCCGACAGATGCGACTGCACGCGGGCCCGAGCGTAGGCGGTGACGGTTCCGCTGCGGAGGATGAAGGCGAAGTCGGACGACTGGGCGAGGAGCAGCTCGCGAAACGCCTGCACCAGCGCGCGGCCTTCGATTCCGGTCTCGCGTTGCAGGCGCGCGAAGGGCGCGAGGAGCTGCGCGCAGCCGTGGAGGGCCTGGGGGATCCAGTCGTTGACCGGGTCGAGCCACATCGACGCGTGGCCGTGCTCGCCCCAGCTGCTCTCCACCGGAGAGACGACCTGGGCCTCGGGCCAGGCCTGCAGATCGTCCCCCGGGGTCACCACCGCGAGCCCCGCGGCGGCGGCCTCGCGGAACACCGCCTCGAGAAACGCCGGGCCCTCGAACCACCAGTGCCCGAAGAGCTCGGCGTCGTACGGGGCGACCACCAGCGGGTCGCGCTCCATTCGCTCCACCAGCGCCCCGGTGCGCTCCTTGACCCGGGAGACGAAGTGACGGGCGTGCGCGCGGGCGCGGGCGAACGCCGGCTCCGGCTCCCAGACCGCCTTGTCCATGCCCCGGCCGGTGATGCGGTGGTACTTGAAGCCGGTGGCGCGGCGAGGACGGCCGGGGCCCACCATCGGCACGAGCGCGTCCTCCGGCAGGTCCCACCCCACGTCGCGGTAGAAGTCGCGGTACACCGGGTCGGCGGGGTAGCCGACCTCGGCGCTCCACACCTGCTCGGACGCCTCGGGGTCGCGCGCGTACACCGCGACGCCGGCGGGGGTGAAGGCCGGCGCGTGCACCGAGAGCAGCGGGCGAGGCTCGGCGTCCGCCAGCCCGTGCGCATCCAGAAACGTGAAGCGGAGCTCCTCGTCCGCGAGGACCCGGTCGAGGCCGGGGTAATAGCCGCACTCGGGGAGCCAGAATCCACTCGCGCGTCGCCCGAGCGCCCGCGCGTGCTCGGACGCGCCGACCGCCACCTGCGCACGTACCGCCTGGGGCGAGGAGCGCAGGAGCGGGAGGAACCCGTGGGTCGCGCCCGAGGCCAGCAGCTCGATCAGCCCGTGGTCCCGTAGCGCGGCGAAGGCGGGGACGAGCTCGCCCCGGTAACGGTCCGTCCACAGCCGGGCGAGTCTCGCCAGCCGCTCCTGGTAGAACCGCGCCACCGCGTGGAGCGAGGGATCGTCGCGCGTCCGGCGGACCTCACGCTCGGCGAGCGCTTGCTGGCGCTCGATTCGGCGTCCGATGCGGCCGCGCAGGAGCGGGTCCTCGAGCATCGCCACCAGCGTCGGGGTGAGCGAGAGCGTGAGCCGCACCGGGACGCGGTCGTCCGCGAGCCGCTCGAGCAGGTCGAGGAGCGGCAGGTAGCACTCGAGGACCGCCTCCCGGAGCCACTCCTCCTCGAGGTGGTCCTCATCGTCCGGGTGCCGCACGTACGGGAGGTGCGCGTGGAGCACGAGGAGGAGCGCACCCCGCGGCCGGCGCATCGGTCGGTGGCCTCAGTTCCGCCCGGAGCGAGGGCCGCCGGATTGGTCCGACCCACCTGCCGGCCCGCGCGCGCCGGGGCTGGTCGGGAGCGGGACGCGCCGGGGAGAGTCGAGCGGCTCGTGGCGAGGTGCGGACGGGGCGGAGGGCACGGGCTCTCCGGAGAGCGGCTCGGACCAGGGCAGGCGGAGCATCCGCACCTCGAGCTGGGCCGAGACACGGCCCGGCGGCAGACGCCGGACAGCGCTCCGGAAGCCCACGGGCCGGGTCCAGCCGTCGCGGCCCAGGAGGAGCACCTCGGCGGTGTACTCCTGACCGGAAATGAGCCCGGTCACGTAGGTGCTGCGGGCGGCGAGCGGAAGCTCGAGCGTCCGATCCAGATCCGGACCGCGGTGGAGGCGAAGGAGCAGCCGCGGCTCGCGGAGGCCGAGTGCCGCCCCACGCTCGAGCTCGCGGCGAAAGTCCCAGAAGACGAACAGCGTGGTGGGGTCGCGTACCAGGAGCACCGGAGCGTCGGTCCCGACCTCCCGCGGCAAGGCGAACGGCCCGGGCTCGAAGCGCTCGGCGGTCGAGGGCGCGCGGCGCGGACGGCGAGGGGCGGTGGGAGCCTCGAAGAAGCCCTCCTCGACCGGGCGCCCGGGCGCCGGCGCGCGACGGGGCGTCACGGTCCCGGCCGACCGAGGGGTGGGCATGGGAATGCTTCCAGCGACCGGCGCGCCGTTCGGTGGGCCCGCGCGGTGAGTTCCTGGCCCGGAACGCACGCTCAGCGGATGGGCGGACGTGGCGGTTGTGCCCCTCTCGGAGGAGGACGACGCCGCGGCCGGCTCCGCACGTGGTGGGCTCGCGCGCCTCGCCCCATCACGAGTGGCCTCCGCCCGGGAGAACGCGGCGGACGACTCCGCCTGCCGCGCGCTCGGGCGGGCCGGCGTCTCGGGAGTGGCCGGAGACCGGGTCGATCCCGCGGGCTTCGCACGCGGTGGGCTCGCGCGGCTCACCGCGTCGCGAGCGGCCGGATCCCTGGGCGATGCCGCAGACGACGCCGACGGCGCCGGGCTTGTGCGCGCCGGCGTCTCGGGGCTCGGCGGAGACCGAGGCGGCGCCGGTCGAGCCTCCTTCCGGGGCCCACTCGTGCGGGCCGCCTCGCGAGCGGCAGGAGCACGGGGCGGTGCCACGGACGAATCCGCACCGGCTCCACTCGTGCGCGTCGCCGCCTCGCGAGTGGCCCGAGGCCGCGGGGATGCCGGTGACGACTCCGCACGCGCCGGCCTCGTACGCGCCGGAGTGTCGCGAATGGCTGGAGGCCGAGGCGACTCCGGTGCAGCCTCCTTCCGGGGCCCACCCGTGCGGGCCGCTCCCTCGCGAGCGGCAGGAGCACGGGGCGGTGCCACGGACGAATCCGCACCGGCTCCACTCGTGCGCGTGGCCGCCTCGCGAGTCGCCCGAGGCCGCGGAGATGCCGGTGACGATTCGCCACGCGATCCGCTCGCGGGCGTCTCGGGAGTCGGCGGACGCCGAGGCGACGTCGGTCGGGCCTCCTTCCGAGGTCCGCTGGTGCGGCCCGCACCCTCACGACCGATCGGAGCCCGGGGCGATGCCGAAGAGGATTCCGCGCGAGGTGGCCCGGGACGGGCCTGAGGCTCGCGGGCAGCCGGAGCCTGCGGAGACGCCGCGGACGCGTCTGCTGCGGGCGTGGTGCGCTCGGTCCGCACCCGTCCCTTGCGACCCGGTGGAAAGTCGACCACCCGGATGTTCTCCCGTGCGTGGGGCACGACCGACTCGGCGGCGTCGAGCAGGCGCGACGGCAGCTCCCGGAGCGCTTCCTTCAGCGCGGCGAGCAGCTCGGCCCGGGTTCGGAGTCGGCTGTGACCCTTGCCGAGGTGCTTCCGCGCAAGCTCCCGGAGCCGCTCCACGCTCAGCTTCTTCAAGTCGTCCATCACTCGTCCGAAGTCCGGGTCGTCCGGAGGAGGGCAGCGGAACGCTCCCACCCCACCGGCATCGCCGCTTACGCGTCGGTGACGCCTTCGGTCAACGGCTCCGGGAAGATGTGTCATCCTCGCGCTGCTGCCCGTGATGACCGAACCTCCAGCCGTCCTCCTCGCCGGGTTCGACGTGTGGCCCGGGCCCTCGGCGTGGGCGCGGCGCATGACGGAGAGCGTTCGGGCGAGCGCGAATCGGCACCGGGTCCTCACGCTCTCGCTGCGGGGCGCGGCCCTGGCTCACACCGAGTCGCTCCTCGGTGCCCGCGTGCTGCGGGTCCCCCCCGGGCCCGGGTCCCTCCTGGAGCAGGTCGAGGCGTTCGGCCGCGCGGTCCACCGGCAGCTCGACTCCGACGCCCACCTGCTGGTGCACACCGCCGACCCTCTTGTGGGCGTGGCGGTGCTCTGCCGCCCGCGCCGTCCCGCGCTGCTCTACGAGGCGCGGCGGCTCCCCTCCGCCGAGCTGCCGCTTCTGGTCGCGCGGGGCCGCGACGGGGCGGTGCTCGACCAGGCCCTGCGCCGCTCGGACCGGCAGTGCCTGGAGCGGGCCGACGCCGTGCTGGTCACCACCGGGCTCCGCGCCGAGGAGGTCCGGGCGGCAGGGCGGGCCGGCGCGGTGCACCTGGTGCCGGACGGTATCGAGCCGGGGCCCGTGCTCCCGCGGCTGCCGGGAGCGTTGCGAATCCGACACGTCGGTTGGGACCTGTCGAGCGCCGGGCTCCGGGTGCTCCTGGACGCGCTGGCGATGCTCGGGCCCGGAGCGCGTCTGCACCTGGTCCAGCCGGCCAGCAAGCCCTGGGACGCGAGCCTCCAGCGCGAGGTGAGCGCCGCCGCGCGATCCGGTGCGGTCACGTCCGGCCCTCCCGGCGCGCTGCCCGGGACCTGGGCGGACGTGGAGGTGCTCTCCGGCGTGGGCCCGGACGCCCGTGCACCGGCGGTGCTCGGCGACGCGCTGGAGGCGTACGCGCGCGGCCGGCCGGTGCTGGCGCCGGACTCCGAGGCCGCCCGAGGGGAGCTTCCGGCCGGGTGCACCGTCTTCTTTCCGGGCGCCGATGGGGATGCGCTGGGCAGGGCGCTGGTCGCGCTGGCCAGGAGGCCCGACCTCCTCGCGGAGTCCGGAGCCGAGGCGCGCGCATACGTGGAGCGCCGACATGACGCCGCCCGGGTCCGCGGCCTGCTGCGGGACCTCTACCGGGCGCACGGAGCCGTTTCGAGCGCCTGGCAGGCGGGCTCGGGCCGCTGGCGGGCCTCGTTGCCACCCGGATGGAGTGGGTCTTCTCGGCTGCCTGGCGAGCGAGCACCTGAGGGCACCGACCCTGGCACGCCCTCCGGGGGGTTCGGGTAAACTCTGGCCCCCTTGATGGATCGCCGAGTCCTCATCGTCGAGAGCCAGAACGAATTCGCCCTGAGCATGGCCTCCATGCTCCGGTCGGCGGGTTTCCAGACCGCGACCGCCGAGAATGCCGCCGATGCCCAGCGCGAGCTGGAGTTACGCCGGCCGGACCTGGTGGTGCTGCGCGCCGAGCTGCCGGACCAGTCGGGGTTCGTGCTCTGCGGGCAGATCAAGAAGGGACGCTTCGGCCAGAACCTTCCGGTCCTGCTGCTGTCTTCGGACGTGGGGCAGGAAGGCCTGGCCCAGCACTCGCAGGGGCCGAACGCGGCCGACGGCTACCTCACCATCCCCTTCGAGATGGGAGAGCTGGCGGAGATCACCCACGGCATCCTGCCCCCGCCGCCCCCGGCCGGCGACGACATGGACCGCTCGCTGGACGAGGCGCTGAGCGGCGAGAGCCATCCCACGCCGACGCGGGAGATGCCCCCGGTGCCTCCGCCTCTGCGGGCGCCGCCGCCGGGCAGTCCTCCGCGGCTGCCGCGGCGCGAACGGCGAAGCGCCTTCACCGAGGAGGACCGGGCCTTCCTCGACCGGACCTTCGCCTCGGTCGCCGACCGGAAGGCGGAGCTGCTCGCAGAGTCGCAGAAGCTGCGGCGGACGCCGCCGCGCCGCGAATCGATGGGCACGCCCGAGGGGAAGATCCAGATCCTCCGGGACGAGCTCAAGCTGCGCGAGGCGCAGCTGGCCCGCATCTCGGAGATCTGGACCGTCCGCGAGCGGGAGCTCCTCAGCGTCGAGGACCGGCTGCACGAGAAGGACGTCGAGCTCCAGGGCCTGAAGATGCAGGTGGACGACCTGCTCCGCCGCTTCAACGAGGCGCAGGCGGCGATGCTCCAGAAGGAGCGGGAGCATGGGGCCACCGTCGACGACCTCCTGCTCCAGAAGTTCGCCACCGAGAAGGACCTCATCGAGGTGGTGGCCTCCAAGGAGAAGGACGTCGCGCACTTGCGGCGCGACCTGGTCGCCCGCGAGCAGGAGCTGGCCGAGAAGGGGCAGGCGGTGGAGCGCGGGCTCGCCGAGGCCGAGCGGCTGGAGCGAGTGCTGGGGGTGGCCACGCTCGAGTTCGAGGTGAAGGAGCAGACGCTCTCCAGCGGGCTGGCGACGATGACCGGTCGGGCGGAGGCGGCGGAGCGCGACCTCGCCGAGACGCGCGCCACCCTGGAGCGCACGACCCAGGAGCGCGACGCCCACGACGCGGAGAACGCCGGGCGCATCGCCGAGCTGGAGAAGACCCTCGCCGAGACGCACGCCGAGCGCGAGTCCACCGTCCAGGGGCTGGAGACCCGGGCGCAGAAGGGCGAGACGCGCGCGGACCGGGCAGAGGCAGAGCTCGCCCGCATCACCCAGGAGCACGAGCAGGCGGAGGCGCGGAACGCCGCGCAGGTGCAGGGCCTGGAGCAGCGTCTGTTCACCGCGGAGACTGCGGGCGAGAACCTCAAGCTCGAGCTCGAGCACCTGGGGAAGCAGATGGCGGACCGGCTCGCCGAGCGCGACGCGCGGACCGCCGCCCTGGAGCGAGAGCTGGCGCAGGCGCACGAGCAGCGGGAGAGCGTCGAGGCCGAGATGCACGCCCAGGTGCAGGCCAAGCTCGAGCGCATCGGCGAGCTCGAGGGCGAGCTGGAGTCCACCCGCACGATTCTCGAGGAGCGCGAGACCGAGCTCAGCGGTCAGGTGAAGAGGCTCACCACCAACCTCGCCGAGACCACCGCCGCGCTCGAGGCCGAGCGGAGCGCGCGGGCCCAGGTGGAGGCGGAGCGGACCCGGCTCCAGGAGGCGCTCGCGCGGACCGAGGACGCGCTGGCCACCGCGCAGGAGCAGCTGGCCGAACGGGCCCAGCAGGCCGAGGAGTTCGTGCGCGAGCTCGAGGAGGCGGACAGCCAGCTGCGCGACGCCCGCGCCCGGGGGACCGATCTGGAGGGCAGGCTGGCCGCGGTGGAGGCGGAGAAGCTCGCGCTGCAGGGCGAGCTGTCCGCGACCCAGCGGCTCCTGTCCGACAGCCAGGCGTCCCTGGACCGGGCCGAGCACCTGGTGGTGGACACGCGGGGCCAGCTGGAGGCGACTGCCGCCGAGCTGGCTCAGGAGCGGGAACGGCACGGCGGGACCCGGGCCGAGCTCGAATCGACCTCGGCCGCGCGCGCGGCGCTCGACGCCGACCTGGCCCGGACGCAGGACGAGCTGGCGGACCACGTGGAGCTGCTGTCGCTCACCAAGCAGGAGCTGGGCACGCGGGTCGCCGAGGTGACCCGTCTGTCGGGGCAGCTCGCGCAGACCGAGGACGCGCGGACGGACGTCGAGGAGAAGCTCCGGCAGCTCCAGGATTCGGCCGCACGGCAGGAGGAGCTTCTCCGGGGCGATCTCGCCGGGCTGACCACCCAGCTGGACGAGGCGCGGGCGCGGCTGGCGGAGTCCACGGCCGAGCGGGTCCGCGAGCGCGACGCGGCGGCGCGTGACGCGCAGGCGAAGAGCGAGCAGCTGAAGCAGGCCGAGGCGCGATTCAAGGAGTTCACCGAGGCCGCGGGGCGAAGGCAGACCGAGCTGTCCCAGAAGCTGGCCACGGCGACCCGGGAGAGCCTGACCCTCAAGACCGAGCTGGGCGGGCGGGTGGACCAGCTCTCGGCGCAGCTGGCGCAGACGCAGGCCGAGCGGGACAAGGCGCGCACCGAGCTCGGGGCCGAGGTGGAAGCGCTCCGGGCGCGGGCCGGCGAGCTCGAGGCGGAGCTGTCCAGCGAGCGGGCGGAGGGGGCCGGACGGGAGCAGGCGCTGCTCGAGCGAGCGGAGGCGGCGGAGCGGCAGGCCCAGGAGACGGCGAGCGAGCTCGGGGCGCGGGTGGCGGAGCTGGAGGAGGCGACGGCGGGGGCTCTGGCCGGGCGCGACGAGGCGGCGCAGCGGGCGGCGGTGCGCGAGGGAGAGGCGCGGACGGCGGTGGCCGAGCGAACCCGCGTCGAGCGCGAGCTTGGCGGACGGGTGCAGGCGGCGGAGGCGCGGGCGGCGGACGCGGCGGGGAGGCTCGCCGCGGCGGAGCGGGCGCGCAAGGAGAACGAGGCCCGGGCTCTGGCCGAGCGCGAGGAGCTGGTGGCGAAGCAGCGGGCGGAGCTGGAGCGGCGGGACGCGGCGAAGGCGCAGGAGGTGGCCCGGCTGCAGCACTCAGTGCAGGAGCGGGCGCGGGCGCTGAAGGTGGCCGAGCTCGAGCTGGCCCGGCTCAAGGCCCGGGCCGCGCCGGCGCCGTCGACGCCCTCCGGGGCGAACGTGGTGGTCCAGCGGCCTGCCCCGGCAGCTGCGCCCCCGAAGCCCGCTCCGCCGAGCGACGGCGACGAGGCGTGGCAGAAGCTGGTCGACGAGCTCGACAAGCCCTGACCGAGCCGGCGGAGGTCTCAGAGACCTCGTTCGAACCAGGTCACGAGCCATGTCTCAGAGAACTCGTTTTTCGAGATCGCGTCCTCGCGTCGTCCGTCCCGGCCGAACTTCTCCGTTGACGTTCGACTGACGAGTTCTCTGAGACGTTCGACGCGAAGGAATCGGCAAGGCCCCGAGTCGGGCGCGCCCCGGAGGTCACCGGCGGCCCCCTCGGGAATCGACCCGCGGCGGGGCTCCGCCGGTGACCGGACAGAGTTACAGCGCGGCCCGCGCCTCCCGGAGCACGTCGCGGAAGCTCAGGCTCGACACTGCCTGCCACACGCCGCTCGGCTCGCCGGGAGAGACCGGCTCCTGGCGGACGCGGGTCCTCGCCCTCGCCAGCGCTCGTACCAGGACCCAGCCGACCAGGAAGAGGAGACCGCCCGGCAGCAGCAGCGCCACCAGTCCCAGCCCCATCCTCACCCCGCGCGACCGCACGTTCGCACCTCTCAGAGCCCCCGGCCCGGGCCCGTCCCCGCCCTGCATTGCACGCGCCGGACCAACGCTCGTGCCCGGCTGCCGCACCTCTGATATCCACGAGATGCGCATCGGCGTTGGGGCCGGCAAGAAACAGGGACGGCGGCTCACCGTGGAAAATTCGGTCACACCTTCGCCTTCTTCTTCAGGGGTCTCCGGAGGGTTCACTTCCGTGACAGACGCCCTGGGGCGCCTCGAGGCGACGGGCTACCTGGCGTCGACCGAGATCGCGACTGCGGCCTTCCTGGCCGATCGCCTCCAGAAGCCGGTGCTGGTCGAAGGTCCGGCAGGTGTCGGGAAGACCGACTTCGCCCGGGCGTTGTCCCAGGCGCTCGGGAGGCCCCTCTTCCGGCTCCAGTGCTACGAGGGGCTGGACGAGGCAAAGGCGCTGTACGAGTGGGAGTACGCCAAGCAGCTGCTGTACACGCAGATCCTCAAGGACAAGCTCGGTGAGACGCTCGCCGGGGCGGCCACGCTGACCGAGGCGGCGGATCGCATCGCTGCCTCGGACGCAGTCTTCTTCTCCGAGCGATTCCTGGTGCCACGGCCGGTGCTCCGGGCCCTGCTCTCGCCGCAGCCGGCGCTCCTGCTCGTCGACGAGGTGGACAAGGCCGACCCGGAGTTCGAGGCCTTCCTCCTGGAGGTGCTCGCCGACTCGGCGGTGACCATCCCCGAGCTGGGGACTCTCCGGGCGAAGTTCATACCGCGGGCCGTTCTCACCTCCAACGCCGCTCGCGAGCTGTCGGACGCGCTGAAGCGCCGCTGTCTCCACCTCCACATCGAGTTCCCGGACCGCGAACGGGAGCTGCGCATCGTCCGCACCCGCGCGCCCGAGGTCCCGGCCGCCCTCGCCGCGCAGGTGGTCTCGGCGGTGGAGCGCATTCGCCGCCTGGAGCTGAAGAAGCCACCTTCCATCAGCGAGACCCTGGACTGGGCCCGGAGCCTGGTGCTGCTCAACGCCGAGGCCCTCTCGCCCGAGCTGGTCGCCGCGACGCTCAACGTGCTCCTCAAGCACGCGACCGACGTGGAGAAGGTGCGGACCCAGCTGGGGCAGATCGCCACGCCGTGACCACCGCCGGGCCGGGCACGCTCGGGCTCCCCGAGCGCACCGGGCGGGAGCTCGAGGCGCTCGCGGCCCGGCTCGGCGAGCGCCGCGCGGCGGAGCTGGTGGACGCCATCCGCCGCACCGGGGAGATCGACTCCGCCACCCGAGGGCTGCTCCGGATCCAGGAGGCGCTGCTCGGAGCGCCGGGCGCGGAGGCCCTGGCGACCCGGCTGGTCCTGGCCAGCGAGTCCATGCAGCGGGTGCTCCAGCGCCGCCCGGGGCTCCTCCGCTGGGTGCACCGGAGCGCCACCACTTCGGCACAGCTGGATGCTGCGGCGCTGGCGGACACGCTGGCCACGCTCCTCCGTCGGGGCGATGGCGAGGACACCGAGGATCTGCTCCGACGGCTCCGCCGCTTCAAGGCGCGTCAGGCGCTGCGGCTGGCAGCGCGCGACGCGTGGCTGGGGGTGGGGATGGAGACGCTGGGGCGCGAGCAGACGGCGCTGGCCGAGGCACTGCTCCGGGCAGTGCTGCCCGCGCTGGAGGCTCCGCTGCGCCGGCGCTACGGCGCCCCCGTCCCGGAGGGCTTCGTGGTGCTCGGGCTGGGCAAGCTCGGCGGCGAGGACCTCAACTGGAGCTCGGACATCGACCTGGTGCTGGTCCACCGCGGAGACGGCATGACCGCGGGAGGCACCGCGGGGTCCGTGCCCACCGTGACCTATTACACCCGGCTCGCCGAGGCGCTGGCCCGCACCATGTCCACCGTCACCGAGGACGGCTTCTGCTTCCGGGTGGACCTGGACCTTCGTCCGCAGGGACGCGCCGGAGCGGCGGTGAGCTCGCTGCCAGCAATGCTGCAGTACTACGAGCAGCAGGGCCGCACCTGGGAGCGCGCGGCGTGGATCAAGGCCCGCCCCGTCGCGGGCGACGTCGCTCTGGGACAGGAGCTGCTCGAGGGGCTCGGCCCGTTCGTCTGGCGGAGGACGCTCGACCTGGCCGCGGTGGAGGCGCTGCGGGATCTCAAGATGCAGATCGACCTCCGCAGCACCGCCCGCGAGAGCGACGTGAAGCTGGGGCCGGGCGGAATTCGCGAGGTGGAGTTCGTCGCGGCGGCGCTGCAGCTGCTCCACGGAGGGCGGAATCCGGCGCTCCGGGTCCGTTCCACCCAGCGCGCGCTGCGCCGGCTGGTGGAGGCGGGGCTGCTCAGTCAGGCCGATGCCGATCGGCTCCTCGAGGCCTACGCCTTCCTCCGGAGGGTGGAGAACCGGCTTCAGATGGTGGACGAGCGGCAGACCCAGGTGCTGCCTCCGCCCGGGCCGGAGCGAGATCGCCTGGCGCACTCGCTCGGTTTCGCCGACGCGGCCGCGTTCGAGGCGGAGCTCGACCGGCATCGGACCTACGTGGCGCAGGCCTTCCACGTCCTGCTCGGACGGGAGGCTCGCGGCGAGCTCGCGCAGGAGCCCGAGCTGGTCGTCGCCCTGGACGAGGACCTGGACGACGGCGCGCGCACCGAGGCGCTCGCGCGGCGAGGCTTCGACGACCCCACCGCGGCCCTGGCGTCGGTGCAGCGGCTCCGGCGGGTGCTCGGCGCAGCGCGGCTCGAGGAGGGTCCCGGGCCGTCGGCAGTCGCTCTCCACCTGCTGCAGGGGGTGGTGCGGAGCCCCGATCCGGACCAGGCGCTCTTCTACCTCGCGGACTTCGCCTCGGCCCTCTCCGTGCCGGCTGGCTATCTCCGGCTCCTCGCATCGCGGCCGGCGGTGGCGCGGCGGCTGCTCGACCTCTTCGGGCAGAGCGCCTACCTGAGCGCGGAGCTGGTCCGGACGCCGGAGCTACTCGACCAGCTGGTGTCCTGGGACGCCGAGGCCCTGCACAAGCCGCCGGAGCGCATCCGCTCCGAGCTCGACGGCCGGGCGGCGCGGGCCACCGAGGATCCGGAGCAGCTGCTGGGAGCGCTTCGCCGGTTCAAGAACGAGGAGGTGCTCCGGGTGGGACTCGGCGACATCGCCGGAGAGCTCGAGGTCCCGGAGGTCGCGCGGCAGCTTACGGCGCTCGCCGACGGCCTGCTCGATCACGCGATGCTCCTCGCCGCCGAGCACGCCCGCGCACGCTGGGGCCTCCCCCGGATGCGGGACGGACGGCGAGCCCCGCTGGCGGTCCTGGGGATGGGGAAGCTCGGTGGACGCGAGCTCGGGTTCCACTCGGACCTGGATCTGCTCTTCGTCTACGGCTCGAGCGCCGACGAGGAGACCACCGGGGGCAGCGCCGGGCGCATCGGACACCACGAGTACTTCGCCCGGATGGTGCAGCGGCTGCTCTCGCTCCTGACGCTGCAGTACCGCGAGGGACGCCTCTACCAGGTGGACACGCGCCTCCGGCCCTCGGGGAACCAGGGCCCGCTGGTGGTGAGCGAGGAGGCCCTCCTCGAGCACCACACGCGCCGGGCGCAGCTCTGGGAGCGCCAGGCGTTGGTGAAGGCGCGGGCGGTGGCGGGCGACGTGGCGTACGGGGAGCGGCTTCTCGGCGCGGCGCTCGCACCGCTCGTCTGGGAACGACCTCTCCCCGAGGGTGCAGCCGAGGAGATCCACCGGCTCCGGATGAGGATGGAGCGCGAGGTGGCCGGCGAGTCCGTGGACCAGCTCAACCCCAAGACCGGACAGGGCGGCCTGGTCGACGTGGAGTTCGCGACCCAGTACCTGCAGCTGGTGCACGGTGCGGTGCTCCCGGCGGTGCGCCAGCCCGGGACCCTGGACGCGCTGGCAGCGCTGGCCGCGGGAGGCAAGCTGCATCGGGAGGACGCCGGCGAGCTCCGCGAGGGGTACCTCTTCCTGCGCCGCGTCGAGAACCGTCAGCGACTGGTGCACGGGCGCGCGCTGCAGCACCTCCCGACCCGCGGTCGACCGCTGCTGCTGCTCGCACGGCGGCTGGGGTACGGAGGGCCGGACGCCGGCGGTGCGTTCCTGTCGGAATACCGCGCGGTCGCAGCCACAGTGCGAGCGGCCTACGTCCGTGTCCTACAGCAGTGAGCGTGGTAGGAAGGACGTCCAGGTGGCCCCCACGGACCCCGTCCACGTGCTGGTGGTCGACGACGACCGCAACGTCCAGCGCATGCTGGCGGATGCGCTCACCAGGGCGGGCTTCCGGGTGACGGTGGAGCGGGACGGCGAGGCGGCGCTGGCCGCCTTCGAGCGGCAGCCATTCGACGTGGTGCTCCTCGACGTGTTGCTCCCGGCGCTGAACGGCTACGAGGTCGCCCGGCGGATCAAGAGCACCCCGCGCGGGGAGGGCACCCCGGTGCTGATGCTGTCGGGGATCTACAAGACGAAGATGCACCAGGCGCAGGCCGTGGAGCGCCACGGCGCCGCGGGGTTCGTCGAGAAGCCGTTCAAGCTGAACCAGCTGTTCGGGAAGCTCGAGGGGGTGCTGGGCGAGCGCTTCCCGAAACCGCCGCCCCCGCCTCCCTCCAACGGATCGCCCGAACCGGCGTCGGAGCCGCTGGCCGATCCGCGTGCCCGGGCGGAGGCCTCGCTGGTCGAGTTCACCGCCGCCGAGTCGACCGCTGCCGAGCCCGCCGCCGACGAGGCGGGAATCCGCGCCGCACCGGCCAGCGCGCCGGCAGTCGACCGGGGAAGCTTCGCCGCCCGGGCCTTCCCCGAGCTGCTGGCCGACCTCCACCGGCGCCGTTCCACCGGAGGGCTGCTGCTCCGGCGGGACAAGGTGAAGAAGATCGTCTTCTTCCGCGCCGGCGCCCCGGAGAGCGTCAAGAGCAACCGGCTGTCGGAGTGCCTCGGGCGGGTGATGGTCCGCGAGCGGATGATCTCCGAGGCCGACTGCGAGGAGTCGCTGAAGCGGATGAAGACCTCGGGGCGCCAGCAGGGCACAGTGCTGATCGAGATGGGCTGCATCAGCCCGCACAACCTCCGCTACGCGCTGGAGCTGCAGCTGCGGCTGAAGCTGCTCGAGGTGTTCGGCTGGACCAGGGGCGAGTTCCAGTTCAACCCCCGAGCACAGCCGCCTTCGGAGACGGTGCGCCTGCAGATGTCCACCGCGGGCATCGTCCACGAGGGCATCAAGCGGAGTTACGACACCACCCGCATCAAGAAGGCGCTGGGGGAGATCGCCGGCAAGTACGTGCACCCGGCCGAGGATCCGCTGTTCGCCGCGCAGGACATGTCGCTCGGTGAAGAGGAGGCGGGGCTCCTGGCGCTCATGGACGGGAGCCGAACCGTGCGGGAGCTCCGGCGGCGAGGGCCGCTGTCGCCGCTGGACACGGACCGTTTCCTCTACGCCCTGCTCTGCTCGCAGATGGTGGAGCTCCGGACCGAGCGTCGGACCGGACCGCCTCCGCCTCGCCTCCAGGCCACGGTGGCGCGGGCGCCGGGAGACCGGCCCTGGGACGAGGACGAGGAGGTCCTGGAGCTCGAGGACGAGGTGCCCGGTGACGACGAGGGCCATCTGCGCGAGCGCCTCCTGGGCGCGCTCGCGGCCATGCGCCGGATGGACTACTTCGAGCTCCTGGGGCTGCGTCACGACGCTCCGCCCGACGCGGTCCGGTCCGCCGCGGTGGAGCTGCTCCGCGAGTACCGCGTCGACGGCCCGGCCAGCTCGGCCGAGGTGGAGACGGTGGTCCACCAGATCGCCGAGCTGGTCGGCAAGGCGCACGACACCCTGGTCGACCCGGCGTCTCGCGACCGGTACCGGGCGGAGCTCCGGGTTGGCGGCGTGAAGCACGAGGTGGGCGAGGCGGTCGGCCGCATGCTCGAGGCGGAGAGCGCGTTCCGGCGGGGCGAGCAGCTCCTTGCGGCGGGGAATGTCCCGGGGGCGCACGCGGCGTTCAGCGAGGCCGTGCGGCTGCAGCCCGACGAAGGCGAGTTCCTGGCGCTCCTGGGCTGGACGACCCACGCCCGGGCTCCGTCGGACGCCGTCGCGGGTCGAGAGGCGCTGACGTTCCTCGCCGAGGCCGTGGAGCGGAGCCCCACCCTCGACCGGGCCCACCTCTACAAGGGGCACGTGCACAAGGCGCTGGGCCAGACCGGTGAGGCGCAGGGCGAGTACGAGAAGGCCGTGGAGTGCAACCCGGGGTGCACCGAGGCGCTGCGGGAGCTGAGCATCCTCACCTGGGCGGCGCGGCTGGCACAGCCCAGGCCGTCCTGAAGCCTTTGACTGCGGGGGCGCGGCGTGCGGAGGTTGGGCCCCGACATGAGCTCGACCTCCAACGCGATCCTCACCGCAGACAGCATCTGGCTGGACGGGAAGATCATCCCCTGGGCGCAGGGGCAGGTGCCGATCATGACCCACGCCCTGCACTACGGGCTGGGAGTGTTCGAGGGCCTCCGCGCCTACCGCACGCACGACGGGCGGCTGGCAGTGTTCCGGCTGCGCGAGCACATGAAGCGCTTTGCCGACTCGTGCCACATCATCCAGCTGCAGCTGCCCTACAGCGAGGACCAGCTCTGCGAGGCCTGCCTGGAGGTGCTCCGGGTGCAGCGGCAGCGGTTCTCGAACGGGGCCTACCTGCGGCCGATCGCCTTCATGGGCGACGGGGCGATGGGCCTCGGGGCGGTGAACCCCACCCGTGTGGCGATCACGGCGTGGGACTGGGGCGCGTACTTGGGCGACAAGGGGATGCGCGAGGGAATCCGGGCGAAGGTGTCGAGCTTCACCCGCATGCACGTGAACGTGAACATGGTCCGGGGGAAAATCACCGGACAGTACGTGAACGGCATCCTCGCGAAGCGCGAGGTGGTGCAGGCGGGCTATGACGAGGCCATCCTTCTCGACATGGCGGGCTTCGTCGCCGAGGCCTCGGGTGAGAACGTGTTCATGGTGAACAAGAAGGACATCGTGCGGACGCCGCCGCTGTCCTCCCCGATCCTCGCCGGCATCACGCGGCGCTCGGTGCTCCGCATCCTGAAGGACATGGGGCACCCGGTGGAGGAGGTCACCTTCACCCGCGATGCGCTGTACATCTCGAACGAGGTGTTCTTCACCGGGACGGCGGCGGAGATCACCCCGGTCCGTGAGGTGGACAACCGGCGGATCGGCACCGGGGCCCCCGGGCCGGTGGTGAAGAAGGTCCAGGACACGTACTTCCGGGTCGTCCGAGGCCAGGAGCCCCGGTACTCGGAGTGGCTCACGTACGTCTGAGCGGGGTGGGCACGGCCGGCGGGCACGGGGCGCTCTCGGAGGAACGTCGGCCGGATCTCTCCAGGGTCGTCGCCGGCGGCGCCATCGAGCCCCGACGAGTTCTCTGAGACCTCGGTGGCGCCCCGCTGGCCCCTCCGGTCAGGCCGATGAACGCGTTTACTGAGACCTCAGGAGGGCTCGGCTGGCCCTCCCCGTCAGGCCGATGACGAGTTCTCGATGGCGAGTTCTCTGAGACGTCAGTGGCACTCGGCTGGCCCCCGGTCGGAGACCTCATCCCCAGGAGTTTCGACGGGTTCTCTGCCGAGCGCGCCTGCCGGCCGGTGCGACGAGTTCTCTGCGACGAGTTCTCTGAGACGTTGGCCGGAGTCCGGAACTCGGGACCGACCTCGACGAGTTCTCCGAGATTCTGGGGGCGCCGGGAGGCGGGTCGCGGACTCTCCGGTTTCAGGCCGGGGTTCCGACGAGTTCTCTGACGCATTCCGATGGGTTCTCAGAGAAGTCGTCGGCGGAGAACCTCGCCGGCGGACGAGTTCCGAGACCGCGCCGGGGACCTCGCCGGCCGGCGCACTGCCGCGCGTCCCCTCCAGAGTGGTCAGCGGGCAGGCAGTGTTCCCGGGCGGCTGAACGCCCGGCCGACTCTTGCGCAGTGCGTCCGAGGCGATTAGCCTCCCCCGCCCTCGCTGCGCCCCCCACCCCCCTTGAAGGAACGTTACCAGGACATCGACGACAAGAACGACGCGCTGCGGGAGCTCCTCGGCGAGCATCCCAAGGCGCCGGCGTTCATGTCTCGCTTCGAGCGGGCCTGGGTTTACCACGACAACGCGCTCGAGGGCGTGGTCTACAACGAGCAAGAGCTGGCCGCAGGGCTCGATCCCAGCGGCGCTCCGCCCGAGGCCTCGCTGCTCCCCGCGGTGCTCGACATCCGCAATCACAAGGCAGCGATCGACTACATCCGCGAGGAGGCGCGCACGTCCGGCCGGAAGGCCTCGGCCGTTCCGATGGCCACGGTGAAGCGCATCCACGATCTCCTGCTCGGGAACACCCCCGAGGCGCAGGCGATACGGGCGCAGCTCGAGCGACGGGAACGGACGGAAAAGGAGCTGGCCAAGGAGCGCGAGCGCGCGGGGCTTCGGAAGGACATGCCGCTGCACCGCACCTACTTCCACGACATTGCGCAGCCCGCGAAGATCCAGGGGCTCCTGGACAAGCTGATCGAGTTCACCGGCTCGACCGAGTTCCGCGAGTACCACCCCATCAAGCAGGCTGCGACGTTCCAGTTCCAGTTCCTGCAGGTCTTCCCGTTCAGCGAGCACTCGGGGAAGGTGGCGCGGATGACGTCCAACCTCGTCCTCGCCCGGCACGGATACCTCCCGTGCATCATCCACTCCATCGATCGGCAGCGGTACTACGAGTCTTTCCGCGGTACGCCGGCCTCCTTCCGCGTGCTCATGATGGACGCGATGGAAAACTCGCTGGACAACGGGCTGAAGTACTTCCGCGATCAGGCGCGGAGGTACCGGGCGATCAACTGATCCCGGCGCGGTGAAGCTCGGAGCGCACGAGTCGGTCGCGGGCGGTGTGTCGCTTGCGTTCCAGCGCGCCGCAGCGCACGGAGCGCGATCGGTGCAGATCTTCACCCGGTCGGCCCGCGGCTGGTCCTCACCGCCTCTCGCAGCGGACGAGCGCAGGGCCTTCCGCCGGGCGGCACGGGCAGCGGGCGTACCGGCAATCGCTCACGGAAGCTACCTCGTCAACCTCGCGTCGGAAGATCCGCTGGTGAGAGGGCGGAGCCTCGAGGCGGTCCGCGATGAACTGCTGCGCTGCGAGGCCCTCGGCATCCCTGCCCTGGTGTTCCATCCAGGCTCGCACCCCTCGCTGCGGCGAGGACTCAAGCTCGTCGCGCGGGCGCTCGACGAGGTCCACAGCGAGCTGCCGGAGATCTTCGTGCGAGTGTGTCTCGAGGTCACCGCCGGCCAGGGGAACTGTCTCGGACATCGGCTCGAGCACCTGGAAGAGATTCTCGTACGGGTGAACGCGCCCGGGCGGGTCGGCGTCTGCCTGGATACTTGTCACCTCTTCAGCGCGGGCTATGACCTGTCCAGCGAATCCGGGACCGAGGCGGTGATGAGCGAAGCGGTCCGGCGATTCGGCCGGCGGCGGATCCGCTGCTTCCACCTGAACGACAGCCTCCGCCCGCGCGGGGCAAGGGTGGACCGGCATGCGGAGATCGGCCGCGGAGCTATGGGCCTGTCAGCATTCAGGTTCCTGGTGAACGACCCCCGCTTTGGTGACACGCCCGCGGTCCTGGAAACCCCGGATTCGAGCCGTTATGCAAGGGGGCTCCGGCTTCTCCATTCTCTGATCCGGAAGTAAAAGGCCGCACATGCCGTCCGCTTCATCCTCCTCGACTCGCTCGAAGGCCGAGGACCCTCCCAGTCCGGAACGCGCGCTCGCCGAGCTGCCGGTCCGGAGCAAGCTCGACGAGCTTCTCAAGCTCGCCCGGGGGCGACAGCGGGTGCTGGTCCTGACCCACGACAATCCGGACCCGGACAGCATCGCCTCGGCGGTGGCCCTGGCGTTCCTTCTCGAGAAGCGGGCCGGCGTGGAGGCCCGGGTGGTGTACGGCGGCATCATCGGTCGGGCGGAGAACCTGGCGCTGGTGAAGGTGCTGCGGCTGCCCATCAGCCCCGTGAGCCAGGTCGTCTTCGACGAGCACGACCTCCTCGCGCTGGTCGATACACAGCCGCCGGTGGGGAACCACTCGGTGCCCGCGCAGTACCCGGTGGAGGTGGTGCTGGACCACCACCCGCTGCGGGACGAGAGTCTCGGTGCACCGTTCGCCGATGTCGGCGGGGAGTACGGGGCCACCTCGACGATGCTCGTGGAGTACCTGCGCGCGGCGAAGCTCGAGCCCTCCATCGAGGTGGCGACCGCGCTGTTCTACGGCATCAAGACGGATAGCCGGGATCTCGGTCGGCAGACGACCCCCGCGGACGTCGATGCGTACCTCTGGCTCGTTCCGCGGGTGGACAAGCATCTGCTCGGCCGCATCGAGCACCCTGACCTTCCGGCGGAGTACTTCCAGCTGTACCACTCGGCGATCGGTCGGGCGAGGGTGTACGGGCAGACGGTGGTGACCGTGGATCTGGGCGAGGTGTACTCGCCGGACATGGTCGCCGAGGTGGCGGAGCGGCTCAGCTTCCTCGAGGGAATGAAGTGGTCGCTGGCGATGGGGACCTTTCGACGCCAGCTCTACGTCTCACTGCGGGTACGGGACCGGCGAATGAATGCCGGGCGGCTCATCCGGGACATCTGCGAGAACCGCGGCGGGTCCGCTGGTGGCCACGGGAGCATGGCGGGTGCGCGGCTCCCGTTGTCGGCCGGGCGGGCCGGGGCAGCCCTGCGGCGTGAGCTGACCCAGGCCTTCCTCGAGGCGTTCGGGGCGAAGGGCGAGCGGCCGCGGTCGCTTCTGCTGGCCTGGAAGAGCGCCGCCCTCGAGCGGTGACCTACCTCGACCACAACGCCGGCACGCCGCTCCACCCGGAGGTGGCGGAGTTCCTCGCCGCCGCGTACCGGCGGGAGACTGCGGGCAATCCGAGCAGCGTTCACGGCCCCGGGCGAGCGGCCCGGGCGCGGCTCGACGGGGCCCGGGCGCGGGTGGCACGCATCCTGGGCCGAGCTCCTCGCGAGGTCCTCTTCACCGCGTCCGGGTCCGAGGCGTGTGCCATGGCGGTGCTCGGGGTCGGCCGAGGGGCCGCCCTGGTGACCAGCGCCATCGAGCACCCCTGTGTGCTGCTTGCGGCCGAGCGGCGCGGGTCCCCGGTGGTCCAGGTGCGGCCCGCGGCGGATGGGCGGGTGGAGCCGGCGGCGATGGAGGCGGCGATGGGCGGCGCGGGCCTGTGTGCGTTGCAGGCGGCGAACAACGAGACCGGCGTGGTCCAGCCCTCGGACGAGGTGGCGCGGATGGCGCGCGCGCGAGGGGTGACAAGCTTCGTGGACGCGGTGCAGGCGCCGGCCCGGCTCCCACCCGAGTCCGAGGCGGACGTGGTCGCGTACTCCGCGCACAAGTTCGGCGGGCCGGCGGGAGTGGGGATCCTGGCAGTCCGGCGGGGGCTCCCCCTCCAGCCGCTGGTGCCTGGGCATCAGGAAGGCGGGCTCCGGGGCGGCACGCCGGCGGTGGTGCTCTGCGAGGCGGCGGCGCTTGCGCTGGAGCTGGCGGAGAGGAGCAGGGGATCGGAAGGTCCGAGGGTTGCGACATTGCGCGACCGGTTCGAGCGAACGCTGTGCGAGGCACGACCGTGGGTGCGGGTGCACGGGGCGGGGGCGGTGCGGCTCGGGAACACGAGCAATGTGTGTTTCCCCGGGGCAGATGCCGAGACGCTGTTGATGGCCCTAGACCTGGAAGGATTCGCGGTGTCGGTGGGTGCGGCGTGCGCGTCGGGAACGATGCGGCCGTCGCCGGTGCTGCTGGCGATGGGGGTGTCGGAGCGGGACGCGCGCGGCTCGATCCGCATCTCTTTCGGCCGGGATACGACCGAGGCGGACGTCACCGCCCTCCTCCAGACCCTCGATCGAGTCCTTGAGCGAGTTGTCGATCGAGTTCTCTGAGACGTCGCTTGGCCTGGTTCGTGCTGGTGCCCTCCTCCGGCAAGGGGGAACGCGTGGGCTATCCGCTCAGGTTGTTGATTCCTGGGCTGGCAGTCTTTGTCACGGCGAGGTGCTGCCAGGCGCGAATGCTCATGCGTCCGTCACGCGAGACGAATGAGGTCCTCGGCGGTGTACTGGCGAGGGGGGCGCGACTCATGGGCGTCGAGGTCTTCGCGTTCAGCTTCCAGTCGAACCACCTCCATCTCCTGGTCCGTGCACCGCGCGGAAACCTTTCGAAGTTCATGCAGTACGTCATGGGCAACGTCGCACGAAAGGTCGGCTGGCTCGTGCGATGGCGCGGCACCTTCTGGGAGCGGCGCTACTCGGCCGAGCCGGTTCTCGACGACGAGGCACTGGTCGAGCGGCTGCGGTACGTCCTTGCCCAAGGGGTGAAGGACGGGTTGGTCCGCAGATGTCGGGACTGGCCCGGACTGAGCTGCCTCAGGATGCTCGTCCGCGGCTCTCGGAGAACCTTCCTTTGGTTCGGGTGGTCCAATCGCTGGAAAGCGCGAAACGATCAGGCATCAACTGACCGCTTTCACCCGCGCTGGGCAGAGCGGGAGACGCTCGAGCTCGCTGTGCTCCCCCATTGGGCGGGTTTGTCGAGAAAACACCGCGCACGTTGCGTGCTCGAACTCGTCCGGAAAACCGAGCGCGAGGCAGAGGGGACCCACGAGCGCGTCTTGGGGCGAGCCGCAGTGCTCTCCCAGCATCCGCATCATCGTCCCTCTCGGCCAAAGCGGTCACCGCGACCGTATTGTCACGCAACTCACGCCACAGTCCGGCGAGCGTTCATCGAGCACTACCGGGCTTACGTTGCGAGTTTCCGAGCGGCATCGGCCAGATGGCGCCGCGGTGAGTTCGGGGCCGAGTTTCCGCTCGGGGCCATCAAGCCTTTCGTCTGGCCTGCGGTGTACCCGCCGCTGGCGGGCTAAAGCCGGATACAGCGGACAATTCGCTTCCCAACCCGGGGTTGCTCCCTAGCCAACGCGCCTGACGGCAGCGCGCATCTCGCATTCGAACGAGCCGAAGGCACGCCGAGGGTCTCCCCGATCGTACTCGGGTTCACGAACCCGACGCGCCTAAGTCGCAGCCACCTCGTGGAGCGTGAGCTCGCCGTGCGCCAGCGCACCGTCCACCCAGCGTCTCCCGAGCGAGGAACGCTCTCGAAACGAGTTCTCTGAGACGTCGTTCAGCCGGCGGCGCCGAAGAGGCCACGGACCAGCGCGGCGATCGCGAGTGGCGTGCCGATTCGCTCGTCACAGTGCGGCTCGAGGGCGGCGGCGAACTCCGCTGCGGTCGGGAAGCGCACCCGCGGATCCGCCGCAAGCGCGCGGTCGACCACCGCCTCCAGCCCCCCTGTCACCTCGGGCCGGCGCTCCCGGACCCCTTTTCTCCGACCTGCGCGGATGGCCCCGAACACCTCTGGCGGGTTGCTCCCCTGGAACGGGCGCTCCAGCGTCAGGAGCTCGAACAGCACCACCGCGGTCGCCCACAGGTCCACCGCCTGTGTCACCTCCCCCGCCGTCGCCTCCGGAGACAGGTAGTACGGCTTCCCGGCAATCACCGCATCGCGGACACCCGACTTCACCCGGACTCGCGCCACGCCGAAGTCGCCCAGCTTCACCTCGCCCACCCGCGAGATGAACACGTTGGACGGTGAAACGTCGCAGTGAACCACCTGGAGCGGCGTGCCGCTCGCGTTCTCCGCCCGGTGCGCGTAATCGAGCGCCTCCAGCAGCACGCGCGCGAGGTACACCGCAAAGTCGATCGGGAGCGCGATCCCCTGCTTTCGGCAACGGCGAAGCACCTGTCCGAGATCCCGTCCGTCGACCCATTCCATCGCCAGGTAGGCCACGCCGCCGATGGCCCCGACGTCCAGCGTCTGGACGATGTTGGGATGTCGAAGCGCGATGGAGAGCTCGGCCTCCTTGGCGAAGAGCTGGACGTACTCCGGCGCGCGCGCGAGCTGTGGCAGGAGCCGCTTGATCGCAACCTCGGTGCCCGCCCATGGGCCATCGAGCGTCCGTGCCCGCACGACTTCCGCCATCCCGCCTTTCCCGAGCGGGGCCAGAATCTCGTAGTGGCCGAACCGCGCCCCGGATGACCAGAGGACGACCTCGGACTGCTTCACCGGCGCCGCTCCTCGTTGTTCTTGGTCCGCGCCAGCAGAGACGAGAACCGCGGGTCGCCTCGGAGCGGTGCCAGGTCGGGGTCCCGGAGCAGGTCATCGGACGCCGCGAAGCCCCGCTCGATCGAGTCGCCCAGGCTGGCGAGCGCCTCGTCCACGCGCCCGAGCCGCGCCTGTGCGCAGGCCAGGTTGTAGGAGAGGAGCACGCTCGGCGCGAAGGACCTCGCCTTCTGGTAGGCCGCGACCGCCGCCTCGGCGTCTCCGAGCAGCACCGCGGAGAGACCGATGCCGAGCCAGGCCTTCCCCGGGTCCTCCTTCGCCGCGAGCGCCTTCTGGAACTCGGCCTGCGCCGCCTTGCCCCGGCGCAGCTGCAGCAGCTTCTCGCCTGCCTCGAGGTGATGGGGCAGGGGCGGCCGGCCGGCCGGTTCGGCCAGCGGCTCGAGGATGAGCCTCCCGCGGCGGTCCAGGCCCGGCGACTCGCAGCCTGGCACCAGGGACGGCGACACATCGGCGACCACCGTCCCGTTCGCCGACACGTGCACCCCGAGGTAGGGCACCGTGCGCTCCCCGCAGGAGGTGCAGAGCGTCAGCCGGCCGGCGAGCACGTCGCCCTCCCACGCCGCGTCCACCACTGCTCGGCCCGTCTCGAACCCGCACGGATTGGATTCCCCGGCTCGCCCGAGCACGTGGTCGTTCACGGCCTGCCACGTCAGGACGCCCTTCGGGCCCCAGCGAGCGCGCGACGCCAGCAAGGGCACCGCGGCAGATGCCGATCCGGCACCGAGCACGGCACAAAGCGTGGTGGCAAGCAGGAGCCGGGGCACGGGGCGGATCTGAATCCCACTGATGCTGGCACGAGCGGCGCGGCCGATGCCAGCCGCGCACCGAAACACGAGTGGCCAGGTTCCCTTGACCCCCCTCCGGGCCGTCCTTATTGTCGGAGCCGACCGGTCGGAGGCCGGAAACCCTTGCAAGGTTGTCCCCTGCGGGGTGCGTGATGTGCAGCAGAAATTCGAACCGATACGTCCATTCCGGGGGCCGTACCGGGGTTCCATGCGTCAGGCCCGGGGCAGCCGGCACTCGCCGACGACCCGGGAGACCTACGGCACCTCACCTCGGCTCCCACCTGGCTCAACTGGGTTCAATGGACGCTGCGCACACGGCCCAGCGGCGGGGGACGTTTTTTCAGGAGAGGTGAGGGCTGGCGACGGACAGGCGGGAGATGGGAACCGACGAGGGGGCACTGCGCAAGGCCACACTCCGCGAGCAGCTCACCGCCCGTCGGAAGGCGCTTAGCGCGGAGCTGGTCGACACCCGGGGTCTGAAGATCCAGGCGCGATTCCTGGCGACCCCCTACTACCACCACGCGCGGACCGTCGCCCTCTACGCGCCGATCCGTGGCGAGGTTCCGACTCGGGACATCCTCACCGCCGGCCTCGCCGACGGGAAGGTGATCTGTTACCCGCTCAGCCACGTCCGGGGGCGGGTGCTCTCCTTCCGCGCGGTGCGGAGCGAGTCCGAGCTCGAGCCTGGCCGGCTCGGCGTGCGGGAGCCGGCTGACGCTGCCGAGCTCATCCCGGTGGAGCAGATCGACCTGTTCGTCGTGCCGGGCCTCGGGTTCACACCCGACGGCAAGCGGCTGGGCCGCGGTGGTGGCTACTACGACGCGACCCTCAAGGCGGGCGGCTCCTTGAGCCGGCGGGTCGGGCTCGCCTTCGCCGAGCAGATCGTCGACGATCTGCCCACCAACGAGGACGACGTGGACGTTGATCTGGTGGTCACCGAGAACGAGGTCTTCCGCGGGCTGGCCCGGCCGCCCGACTTCGCCGCCACGTGATCGTCCTGTTCATGGGTGACGTGGTCGGCAAGCCCGGGGTGCTCGCCGTCCGTACCCTCCTGCCCCGCCTGATCGCCCGCCACGAGGTGGACCTCGTCGTCGCCAACGCCGAGAACTCGGAGGGCGGCGCGGGGATCTCCGGCGAGTCCGCCGAGGCGCTGCTCTCCGCGCAGGTGAACCTCCTCACCTCCGGCAACCACTTCTGGACCAAGCGCCAGATTCTGCCGTGGGTGGAGGCGCATCCTGAGAGGCTGCTCCGCCCGGCCAACTATCCCGAGGGCAGCCCCGGGCGCGGGCATACCGTCATCCAGACGCCGGATGGGCGGAAGCTCGGGGTCCTGAACCTCGAGGGCCGGGTGTTCATGAAGTCCCTGGACGACCCGTTCCGCGTCGGAGAGCGGCTGGTGGCGGAGCTGCGGCGCACCACCTCCTGCATCCTCGTGGACATGCACTGCGAGGCCACCAGCGAGAAGAACGCGATGGGCGCCTGGCTCGACGGGAAGGTGTCGGCGGTGGTCGGGACGCACACCCACGTGCAGACCGCGGACGAACGGATCCTCCCCGGCGGCACGGCCTTCATCACCGACGTCGGGATGTGCGGCCCACTCGATTCGGTCATCGGCATCAAGAAGGAGCAGAGCATCGAGCGGTTCCTCACCCAGCGCCCGAACCAGTACGAGGTGGCGAAGAACCTGGTCTACCTGCAGGGAGTGGTCATCGACATCGACGACCAGACCGGCAGGGCCCGGGCCATCACCCGCGTGCGCGAGCACCTTCCCGGGACGTGACCCCTCCCCCGCTGGCCTGGTAGGTGGAGCGGGATGTCGCTCCTTCGCCACGCCACTCCCGACGAGCAATTCGCCGAGGTCACCCGGGCCACGGTCGACCTCCAGGTCGCCGACGAGCTCCGCTCCAAGCTCCGCCGCGCGTACGAGCGCGAACAGCCGCTCATCGTCAAGGCCGGCTTCGACCCGAACCGGCCCGACCTGCACCTGGGCCACACCTTGCTTCTCACCCGCATGCGGCGGTTCCAGGACTTCGGGCACGAGGTGGTCTTCCTGATCGGGGATTTCACCGCGATGATCGGTGATCCCTCCGGAAAGAACGTCACTCGCCCCGCGCTCAGCCGGGAGGAGGTCCTGGCCAACGCCGAGACCTACAAGACGCAGGTCTTCAAGGTGCTGGACCCGGAGCGGACGAAGATCCGGTTCAACTCCGAGTGGCTCGATGCGCTCGGAACCGAGGGAACGGTCCGGCTGGCGGCGCACTGGCCGCTCGCACGGATGCTGGAGCGCGACGATTTCAAGACCCGGTTCCGCGAGGGCCGGAGCATCTCGATGCACGAGCTCCTGTACCCGCTCTTCCAGGGGTACGACTCGGTGGCGCTGAAGGCGGACGTGGAGCTCGGCAGCACGGACCAGCTGTTCAATCTCCTCGTCGGCCGGACCCTGATGCGCGAGTACGGCCTGGAGCCGCAGGTCATCCTCACCGGGCCGATCCTCGAGGGCCTCGACGCGCGGATGGAAGACGGACGCATCGTCGGCGAGAAGATGTCCAAGTCCCTCGACAACTACGTGGGGGTCGCCGAGCCCCCGTCGGAGATGTTCGGGAAGCTGATGAGCATGTCCGACGACCTGATGTGGAGGTACACCGAGCTGCTCTCGGGTCGTCAGCTCGAGGTGATCCATGCCGACCGGGAGCGGGTGGCTCGAGGCGAGCTCCATCCGAAGGACGTCAAGGTGGCGTTCGCCCGGGAGATGGTGGCCCGTTTCCACGGGGCCGAGGCAGCTGCCCGGGCAGCAGAGGAGTTCGAGCGCCGGTTCTCGCGGCGCGAGGTGGACCCAGACAAGTTCCCCGAGGTGGTGGTCGGGACTGGAAACACGCCGGTGCCGCTCGTCCGGGCCCTGCTCGAGGCCCAGCTGGTCGCCTCCACCTCCGAGGCACGTCGCCTCCTCACGCAGGGAGCAGTGAAGGTCGACGGCGAGCGCATCTCCGACTTCAAGGCCGAGCTCGCCCCGGGCACCCATCTGGTCCAGGTGGGGAAGCTTCGGGCTGCCCGCCTCACCGTCCGCTGACGCTGCTCCAGCGGCCTCGGTCGACCGGGAGGGCGGGAGGGAGTTCCGGGGGCAGTTCTCAGAGAACTCGTTTGACCGAGAAACCTGAACTCGCTGCCCCACGTGAATGGGGCCCCCTCGGGCGAGGCGTGGCGCGCCTCGGTCGGGGAATCCCTGGTTCGAGGTCTCAGAGAACTCGTTTCGGGTGTTCGGTCGCCTGCCTTGCGGGCAAATGGCCTCGGCCCTAGCTTTCCGTCGTGACGAGAATTAGCCGCCCGAGCGGCGCGGGGCTCCTGGGATTGGTCGCGCTCAGCGCAGCTTGCGCCCACGAGACGTACCAGCCCGCCCCGGCGCGGGTCGAAGCGCCAGTCGGACAGGCGGTGTTCGAGGACTGCGATCTCGGGGACGGGAGCAGCGTCCCCTCCGACTTCCCGAAGGGCTCCCTTGGTCCACCGGGAGGAGCGGAGCACGCACTCGCGTGCGGGCTTTCCGGCCAGCTCAACGCCCTGGGCGAACCTTCGCTGTTCCCCCTCCCCCACGCTGCCGAGGTGTACCGCCTGCTCTGGATCCGCCCCGGCGCCCACCCGGTGAGCGTCCGCTTCGAGCGCCAGGGCGAGTCCGGTCAGCTGCGAGGCGCCCAGACCAACGGCAAGGGTCTCGACACCCCCGGCGACCTCCTCGAGGAGTCGACCGCCCTCGCCCCGCCCAGCCAGGTCCGGGACCTCGTCACACAGATCGACGCCGCGAGCTTCTGGAGCCCCCCGACGCGTCCCGCCTCCCTGCCCACCGTCGCCTCCGGCTCGCTCTGGATCTTCGAGGGCGCACGCGCCGGGGAGTACCGGGTCCGGGTCTTCCAGCGCGACACGCTCGCCCGCGACCCGGCGTTCAGCGCCCTCGGTCGGACCCTGCTCGGTGCATCGGGACTCCACCTGCAGGGCGGCGTCTACTGAACGAGGCCGGCGGGCGAGGTTCTCCCGGAACCGCAGCTGCAGGTCTCGCCGCGGCTCGGCTCCGGACACAGGACCTGGAGCGGAGCCGCCGTGGGTCAGTCGACCGGAGCGCGGAGGCCGAGGCCCACGAGATAGATCTCATTGCTTGCCGAGCGCGTCGCCTCGGGTCGCACCACCTTCACCTCGCGATAGGCCTCGCGGACCTGGGCGCGGAACACCTCGAAGTCCCCGCCCATGAAGAGCTTGGTCACGAAGCTCGAGCCTGGTCTTCCGAGCGCCCGGGCCAGCTCCAGCGCGCGCTCGGCGAGCCGGAGCGAACGAGCTTCGTCCGTGGCGCGCACTCCGGTGGTCTTCGGAGCCATGTCCGAGAGCACGGCGTCGTACGGCCCTGACGCCACGGCCTCGACCAGTTCCCGCGCATCGTCGGCCAGCACGTCGACCACCGCCGTTCGCACCCACTGCTCGGAGAAGGGCCGCACCGGCACCAGGTCCACTCCGACCGCGAGGCCCGAAGGACCCACCGCACGCGCGATGACCTGGAGGAATCCCCCCGGTGCCGATCCCAGGTCCAGCACCCGCCCTCCCGGACGGAGCAACCCGAAGCGCTGCACCAGCTCCTCGAGCTTGAACGCGCTGCGCGCCCGGAATCCTCGCTGCTTGGCGCGTTGGAAGTAATGATCTTTCGGTCGGTACGGCTTGCCCATGAGTCGGACTCTCTCCATAGCATCGGGGACGAGGTGTGGATGAGGAGCCGCGGGGTGCTGCTGGCGTGGCTGTGGACGGTCCTGTCGATCTCGGCGGCGACCGTGTCCACCTTCCGGATGCAGCCGCTCCGGCGGGAAGCGGATGCGCTCCTCGTTCGCTCGCGCGCCCACGCCGATGCGTTCGCCAGCTCGTTCGACGGGCAATTCGCGGACCAGCAGCTCGATACCTTTCAGCAACGGCGCGAGGTCATCTCCCGCGTTCAGTCCTGGCAACGGCTCCAGCTGCTCGGCGGCCTCGGGACCTTCGCCGGGCTCTTCGCCGTATGGCTGCTGTGGATGCTGCGAAAGCTCCAGGCCGATCTCGCGCTCGGCGAGCCCCGCGCGGAGGGGCGCTCGCCCGTGGCCTGACGACCCGGCCGACGCACCTCGGGCGAACTGGTCTATCCTGTCCCCATGCCCGGGTGCGCCTGGTGCGGGAGTCACCTCGACGTCGTCGGAAACGCCGTGGGCCGGCGGGACACCTGCCCCCGCTGTGATCACGACCTCCACGCCTGCCGGCAGTGCCGACACTTCGACCCGACCGTGGCCAAGGAGTGCAAAGAGCCCTTCGCCGAGGTGCCCTCGGACAAGGACCAGGCGAACTTCTGCGAGTTCTTCCAGCTCGGCGAGGGCGGACACACCGACGAGGACCCGGTCCGCGCCGCGCGCGAGGCCACGGACGCGCTCTTCAGGCGCTGACCGACGTGGCCGCCGACTCGTGCAGCACGAGCGAGGTCTGGAGCCGGGCGGAGCGCCGCGCCGAGCTCACAGCCCCTCGAGCTTCACGATGATCTCCTTCATGATCTCGCTGGTCCCGCCGCCGATCGTGATGAGACGGACGTCCCGCCACGCCCGGGCGACCGCCGTCTCGTCCACGTATCCCATCCCGCCGTAGATCTGCTGGCAGTCGTAGGCGACCCGCTGGGCCAGATCGCCGGCGAAGAGCTTCGCCATGCTGATCTCCTTCACCGGGTCGAGGCCGGCGTCGAACAGCGCGGTGGCGTGGTAGGTGAGGCGCCTCGCGGCCTCCACCGAGGCCAGGTGCTCGGCGAAGCGGTGGCGCCAGACCTGGAATCCGATCAGGGGCCTGCCGAAGGCCTGGCGCTCGCGGGCGTAGTGGATGGCGTCATGAAGCATCATCTCCATCCCCGAGACCGCAATGACCGCGGCGACCAGCCTCTCGCCCTGGAAGTTGATCATGATGTGCGCGAAGCCGCCGTTCTCCTCTCCGAGGAGGTAGCGTGCCGGGATCCGGCAGTCCTCGAAGTAGAGCACCGCGGTATCGCTGGAGAGGTTGCCCACCTTGTCCAGCTTCTTGCTCACGCTGAAGCCGCGCACGTCGGTGGGGAACGTGACCAGGGAGATACCCTCGTGTCCGGGCCCTCCGGTCCGCACCGCGAGCGCGATGAAGTCGGCGCGGGTCCCATTGGTGATCCACATCTTGCTGCCGTTGATCACGTAGTCGTCGCCGACCCGGCGGGCGGTGGTGCGGATGCTCGCCACGTCCGAACCACAGCCCGGCTCGCTGACTCCGAGCGCACCGATCCGATCACCCGCCAGCGCCGGGGCGAGGAACTCGCGCTTCTGTTCCTCACTGCCCAGGGCGCCGATCACCGGCGTGGCGATCTGCGCCTGGACCAGCAACGCCATGTTGACCCCGGCGTTCCGGCTCCGGGCGAGCTCCTCGGTGAAGGCGATGACGAACCAGTAGTCGCCTCCGGAGCCGCCCCAGGCGGGGTCGTGGTGCGCGCCGAGGAATCCGAGCTCACCGGCCCGCTTGAAGATCTCGCGCGGGAAGATGCCGGCCCGGTCCCACTCCAGCGCATGGGGGGTCAGCTCCTTCTCCACCCATGCCCGGACACTCCTCCGGAATGCCTCGTGCGCCTCGGTGAACGGACTCTGGATCGTCGGCACCCCGACCTCCGCGGATTGATTTCCGAGTCAATGATAGGCGCCGGGCCTGCGCAAGACCGCTCGTCGCCTGTCCGGCCGCGCCGGCGGAAGACGCGCGGACACGGGGGGTGCCCACTTACCAAATGCACGAGCGGTCGCTAGGCCTCCTGGTCAAAGAGGAACTGGCCGGAAAATGTCTCCGGAAAATGTCTCAGAGAACTCGTTCTTGACCATAACTGACTGAAATCGTTGGGAGCGTCGCCGGGGACCGTGTTCGACCGGCTCCGGTCTGCTGGCCGAGCGAGTTCTCTGAGACGTCGCTCGCCCGCCTCAGACCACCAGCGCGTCGATCTCGGCGGGGCTGAGCCCCGCCTCGGCCAGCACCTCCCGGGTGTGCTCCCCCAGGCCGGGCGCGGGAGCCGACGCCGGCGGCCCGAGGTGGAGGGGCGTCGCCAGCACGCCCGGCCGGGGGAACAGACCCCGGTACGCCAGGTGCGCGTCCCGGCAGACTTCCTCCGGCAGCTGCACCGGCTCGACGCACGCATCCAGCCCCGCCAGACGCTCTCGCCAGGTCTCGAGCGGAGCCCCGGCGAACGTCCGGGCCAGCAACGCCCGCACCCGCTCCGCCTCCTCGCCGCCGCCGTATGCCTCCGCCGTGAGGTCCCCGAGGCCGAGCCGCTCGCACAGCGCGGTGAAGAACTTCGGCTCGAGCGCCGCCACCGCCAGCCATCGCCCGTCCCCCGTCCGGTAGAGGCCGTAACAGGGGAGCCCGCCGTCGAGCGCGCCCTGCCCCGCCGGCGGTACGGGAAGCCCGAGAAGCGCCGGGCCGAGCTGGAGCGCGCCGAACGACGTCGCCGCCTCGGCCAGCGAGACGTCGACCAGCCGCCCGCGACCCGTCGTGGCCCGCTGCAGCAGCGCGGCCAGGATCCCGCACACCGCGGTCCACGCTCCGCCGATGTCCGCCACCTGCGGCCCCGGCATCGCCGGCTCGCCATCACGCCCCCCCATCGCCAGGAGTCCCGCCCGCGCCACGTAGCCCAGGTCATGTCCCGCCCGCAGCCGATCCAGTCCGGTCTGCCCGAAGCCGGAGACCGCGCACACCACCAGCCGCGGAAAGGCCTCGAGCAGCGCCTCATGTCCCAGGCCCAGGCGGTCCATCACCCCTGGCCGGAACCCCTCGACCAGCACGTCGCACCGGGCGAGGACCCGTCTCACCGCCTCCACCGCCCCGGGGCGCTTCAGGTCGAGAACCAGCGACCGCTTGCCTCGGTTGAGCGCTCCAAACAGCTCGCCCGCGCCTCCGGGCGGCATCTGGCGCGTGGCATCGCCCTCGGGAGGCTCGAGCTTCACCACCTCCGCCCCGAGGTCCGCGAGGACGAGCGTCGCGTACGGCCCCGGCGCGAGCCGCGTGAGGTCCAGCACCCGCACGCCCGAGAGCGGCAGGCCCGGACCGCCCGCGGTCTCGCCGGAGGGGGTCAGGTCAGTAGCTTCCCGAGCTTCATCGCCAGGCCCATGTCCATGGGCTTGAACTTCAGCTTTCCCTGCATCGCGGCCATCTGCGCGTTGAGCTGCTTGTTGCGGATCTTCACGAAGTCCTGGTCGCTTACCGTGACCGTCATCTTCGGCGTGCCCTCGGCTCCGCTCTTCACCCAGTCGGACGACCTCGTGGCGTCCAGTGTCCAGGTCCCCCCCTGGTCACCGGTGATGACGAAGTGGATGACGGCGTTCATCTCCTTCGCCAGCTCGGGCTTCGCGGTGAGGAGCTCGGGGATGGTCTGTTCCAGGATGGTCTTGGGGGTATCCGACATGTGCCGCCTCCTCGGGGCTCGCGCTGATTCGCAAGTCAACGGCTGCGCGGCGGACCGTAGCGACCGCCCACGCGACGCGTCAAGACGTCTCGGCGGGCACCGCGCCCCGCACCGCCGCGAGTAGCTCCGACAGCTCGAACGGCTTCGCCAGCCAGCCGTGGGCGCCGATCTCCTTCGCCTTCACCGACACGTTGCGATCGGCGCTGAGGACGATGATCGGCGGCCGGGCCCCGGGCGCCAGGCTCCGCGCGAACTCCCACCCGTCCATCACCGGCATCATCAGGTCCAGCAGCACCAGGTCCGGCAGCCCCTGCTCGAGCCGCTGCAGCGCCTCGCGCCCGTTGCGCGCCCGCTGCACGTCATACCCCTCGACCTCGAGGATCTCGGCCAGGGCATCGAGGATGTCCGGGTCATCATCGACGACCAGCACCCGACGGACCGCGCCTCGTTTCCGATGCTTGGGGGAATCTCCGCCCATCGCTCCAATCCGCTGCCCGGTTCTCAACGATTGTGCACCGAGCCGTCGGGAACCTCGCAGAAAGTACACCTCCAGTACGACGCGTCGTTGGCTCGTGGACGTCCGACGCGTGCATAGCAGTCCTCAGCCCGTGGACCGCATCCTCGACGACAGCGCCGTCCGGTTCCTCTCCCTGGCCAGTCACGAGCTCCGGGGACCCCTGGCGACGGTTCGCACGTACGCGGCCCTCCTCGCCTCCCCTCGCTTTGCCCTCGAGGAGCGGGTGCGCGCCGCGGTCGAGGTGATGCTCCGCAACGTCGACCGGGCGCTCGGCAGCTGGGAGCTCCTGGTCGAGGCCTGGCGGCTCGACGTCGAGGGTCTCCAGCTCGACCTTCGTGACGAGAACCTGCTGCCGGCACTGCGGGGAAGCGTCGAGTCGGCCCTGACCGCCGCTCGTGCGCAGAGCGTGCGCCTGGAGGTCTCGCTGCCCGAAATCCTGCCCAGCGTCCGAGTGGACCCCGACCGCATCCATCTCGCCCTCTCCGGAGCGTGGTCGCACGTGCTCGCGCGGAGCCACCCCGGTGCGGCGGCCGGACTCACCGCGCGCGCGCTGCCCGACGGATGCGAGCTGACGTTCTGGGACTCCGGCCCCCCGCTCACGCCGGACGTCGAAGCCCACGTCTTCGACCGGCGCTGGCAGGCCCTGCGCGGGCACGAGCTCGGATCGGCGTTTCGGATGGCGATGGCCGGAGCGCTCGTGCAAGCTCATGGCGGCCGGGCTCGGGTGGGAAGCAACAACGGCCGCACGCTGTTCCAGCTCATCCTCCCCGCAGCGAGCTGAGCCTGAGGGTCGCGTGGGCCCTCGGGTCTCCTCCCCCTGGGTGCGTAACGACGGTCCGCGTCGTGGTCAGGCGCTTGCGTGACGGGGGGGGATGGTGTCTACCGTTGTTCGGTCCTACGACAAGGTTGGTCTATGTTCGGTCTCAAGATGGGTGAGCTGCTGATCATCTTCCTGGTCATTCTGGTGCTCTTCGGGGGCACCAAGCTGCCCCAGCTCGGCTCATCGCTCGGCCAGGCCATCCGGAACTTCAAGAAGGGCTTCGGCGCAGACGCGGATGGGCAGGCCGAGGCGAACCGCCAGGACTCGCTCACCACCGGCGGCGCGGACGCGAACAAGACCGGACCCCGTGCGCCCGCCTCCGCGAGCAAGGACGCCTGAAGCGGGCGGCACCCGACGACCACGCCCGGCTCCCCGGACGACCGTCAATCGGCGATCTTCTCCCCGTCGTAGAGCCCGTCGAGGATGGCCTGGTACCGCTGGGTGCAGGCCTTCCGCTTCACCTTGAGGGTCGGCGTGAGGTCTCCGGACTCCTGGGTGAAGTCGTGGTCCATGACGTGGAAGCGCTTGAGCTGGTTGTAGGGCGGCTCGTGAGCGTTCAGGGTGTCCAGCACCTTCTGCACGGCGGCGACGATCTCGGGGCGCGCCGCCACCTCGGCGTACGCGGCCGGAGGGGTGGTGCCCTGATCCTGGAGCAGCTTCCGCGCCGTCTCCTCGCTCACCGTGATGAGCACCGAGAGGTACTTCCGCTTGTCGCCGTGGACCATCGCCTGGCTGATGAGCGGGAAGGTCTTGAGGCTGTTTTCCAGATTCTGCGGCGCGACGTTCTTGCCCCCGGCGGTGACGATGATGTCCTTCTTGCGATCGGTGATCCGGACGAAGCCCGCGGGGTCGATCTCCCCGATGTCGCCTGAGTGCAGCCACCCGTCGGGCTCGAGGATCTCCCGCGTCGCCTCGGGCTGGTTGAAGTAGCCCTTCATCACGTTGGGGCCACGGATGAGGATCTCCCCGTCCGAGGCGACCTTCACCTCGCACCCTGGCATGGGCGGCCCCACCGAGCCGATGCGCGCTCGGCCCGGCGGGTTCACCGTCGCCCCCCCGGTGGTCTCGGTGAGCCCGTAGCCCTCGAGCACCTCGAAGCCGAGCATGTCGAAGAAGAAGGCGATCTTCCGTGAGAGCGGCGCGCCGCCCGACACGAACAGGCGCATCTTCCCGCCGAGCTTCTGGTCGAGCGTGGACTTCACCTTGCTGAACACCAGCTTCTTGGCGAGGGTGAGCGAGAGCGAATCGTGGCTCCGGCCCTGCAGCCGGGCCTCCACCGACTCCTCGAACAGCCGCATCGCCCAGCGGAACAGCTTCCCCGCCACGCCGGGCTTGGACATGCCCCCGGAGACCACCGCGTTGTAGATCTTCTCGAAGATCCGGGGCACCGCGGGGAGGATGGTGGGCGAGGTCTCGCCGATGTCCGCGAGCAGCGTGTCCGTGCTCTGGGCGAAGATCATCCGGTAGCCAAGCCCCACCCAGGCGGCCTTCACGTCCTGGGCGAAGCTGTGCGCCAGCGGAAGGAAGAGCATCACCGCGTCGTCCGCCCGGAGGACCTGGAGCGTGGTGAGCGCCTTCGCCTCGAACGCGAGGTTCCCGTGGGTGAGCATCACGCCCTTCGGGGCGCCGGTCGTTCCCGAGGTGTAGATGAAGCAGCAGGGGTCGTCGATGCGGAGCGTGCCGATCCGCTCCTCGAACTTGCGTGGTTCCTTCTGGTCGAGGGCCGTGCCATCGGCGATGAGCTTCGCCATCGACACATCGGTCCCGGTGCCCTCTTCCTCCATGGTGACCACCTGCCGGACCGACGGGCACTCCCGGAGGACGGAGCGGGCCCGGGTGAAGCGTCCGGGTTGCTTCCCGGCGCTCCGGTCATGGTCGACGAAGAGCATCACCGACCCGGAGTGCTGGAGGACGTACTTCACCTCGTCGGGCGTGTTGGAGGCGTAGATCGGCACGGTGATCGCGCGCGCCGCGCAGATCGCCATGTCGGCGACGCACCACGGCAGCGAGCTGTCGGCGAAGATTGCCACCCGGTCACCGGGCTGGATCCCTCGGGCCACCAGCGCGGCCGAGAGGTGCCGCACGTCGCCGAGGATGGTCTCCCAGCCGACGTGGGTCCACTTGCCGAATCTCTTGTGAGTCGCCGCCTCTCGCTGCGGGGTCCGGGCCGCCCGCTCCTGCAACAGGTGGAGCAGCGTCCCGCCGCTCGCCGGGGTCGCCACCTGGCTCTCGGCTCTCATCGTGCGCCCTCCTTTTCCATCTGGGCCGCGATCTTCTTCGCGATGGACTTGACCCGCGCGTCCTCCGCCGGGTCGGGGTCGTGCCCTTCTGCCACCTTCGCCAGTTGTGCCTTCGCCCCGGCGACGTCACCATCCCGCCAGAGAGTCTCGGCGAGCCAGGCCGTCGCGCGGAGATTGTTCGGATTGAGCGCCAGCGCCTTGCGGTACCACGTCGCCGACTTGCCGAGGTTCCGCTTGGGCCAGGGCAGCTCGAAGTAGTACCGACCCTTGGCGATGAGCGGCATCTCGTTCTGGAACCGCTGGTCGAGCTCGATCGCCCGGTCCAGCCGCTGGTTGAACTTGCTCTCCAGCCCCTCGCCGAGGGCCTTCAGGATCCCCACCGCCTGGCTGTAGATCCCGATGCCCGCGGCGGCGTAGTAGTGCCCGCCGACCCACGCGGGCCTGGCCTTCGCCATCCGGTCGCCGAGGTCCCAGACGTCGCGGCCGAGCTTCTGTTTCCGGTCGTTGTTCTCCTCGCCGTCCCCGACCCAGAGCGTGGCCCGGGCCAGCCGGTACATTCGGTCGACGTCGTCGGGCTTCGCGGCCACCGCTGCCTGGCCCAGCTGGATGCCTTCCTCGGCCTTCACCGGGTCGCCGCGGTCACGCCACAGCGCGTCCAGCGTTGCCAGAGCCGGGTCCCCGGAGGTGGGAGGAATCCCGGCGTCTGAACCGTCCGCGGCCAGACACACCCCCGGACAGGCCAGGAGAAGAAAGAAACACGTCCAGCGCATGGGTGCCGGCCCGCGTAACACGCGGCCGTCGCCAGTCGCAAGGAAGGTGCGGCTGCTGGCGCGGCGCGTCAGCAGCCTCTGCCGGCGACGAGACGCGCCGGTCGGAGCCGGTGCATCTCAGGCACGGACGACGCTCAGGCGGCGTCGGCCTCGGCCGGGGTCTCGAGCTGCTCCTCGTCCTGGTTGAACGCGGAGAGATATCGGGCGAGGAAGTGCTTCGTCTTCAGTTCGACCTGCCGGACACGCTCGCGGCTGACGCCCCAACGCTGACCGAGTTCCTCCAGGGTCCGCGGCTTGTCCTGCGTGAGCCGCTCCTGGACGATGTCCCAACCGAGGTCGCCGATGCGCTTGCGCACCTTGGCGAGCGCCTCCTGAACGTCCTCGTCCTGCTCGCGCCCGAGGAACGTGTCCTGAGGCCCCACGCCCGGCTCCTCGAGCCGATCGAGGAACGTGGTGTCGCCGTCCTCGTCGATCGCGGTGTCGAGACTGAAGTCCACCATCGACCCGCGCTCGGACTCGCCGCCGCGCACCTGGCTCCGGTTGTCCTTCAGGTACCGGGTGATGTACGCGCGGATCCACCACACCGCGTAGGTGGCGAAGCGGACGTTCTTCTTCGGGTCGAAGTGCTCGATGGCCTTCATGAGGCCGACGTTTCCCTCCTGGACGAGGTCGTCGAGCCGAGCACCGCGGTGAGCGAACTTCTTCGCGACCGCCACCACGAAGGGGAGGTTCGAGAGGGCGAGCGTGTCGCGGGCCGAGGCGTCACCCTTCCGGGCGCGCCGGGCGAGCTCGTATTCCTGCTCGCGGGTGAGCTGGGGGCGACCGCCAATCTGGCGGAGGTACGAGGAAAGACTTTCGGAACGGGCTACTGAGGCCATGTCTCAAACCTCCTTTCGTCGGATTTGCTGAAGTGATGAGGACCCGGAGGGGTCTTCAGAGACACTTTTTGGACGCACGAAGAGCCCCAAGGTTTCGCCGGGCTGCAACAGCCGGGAACCTGGGCATTCTTCCCTCTTACGAGAGGAATCGGCCGCTCTTGTGCCTCACCGACGGGCGGGAGGCTGCCCCTCGCGGGAGCCCGGAACTGCTCGGGTTTTCCGTGCGAGTCGAGCGCGAGGCCGGCTCGACGCGCCGACTGCATTCACCTCTAACGAGGTCTCTGAGACGTTTCACGAAGACGGGTTCTGTACCGCTGCGTCGAGTGCTTGGCACCCCTCCGGACAGCCGACCGGGGGAGGGGTCCGAGGAACGAGTTCTCTGAGACCTCGACCGGACCTGGACCGCGGCGTGAACTCCGAAAACGAGTTCTCTGAGACGCCGATTTCAGTCCGGCAGGAACTTGCCCGGGTTCATGAAGCCTTCCGGGTCGAAGACCTGCTTGAGCTTCCGCTGGAGTGCCAGGACGGCGGGCGCTTGCTCGAGCGGCAGCAGGTCCTTCTTGGCCACGCCGATGCCGTGCTCGCCGGTGATGGTGCCGCCCAGCTCAATGGCCACCACCGCCATCTGGCGGAGCGCCTCGTCCACCTTCGGCCGCTCGTCCGCCGACTCGAAGAGGATGTTGGCGTGGAGGTTGCCGTCGCCCGCGTGCCCGTAGGTCGCGACCGTCAACCCGAGCGCCTGGCCGATGGCCTTGCAGCGGTCGATCATCTCCGGGATCCGCGAGCGAGGGACCACCAGGTCCTCGGAGAGCTTGTGCTTCGCCAGCCCCCGGAGCGCGATGCTCACCGTGCGGCGCGCCGCCCAGAGCTTCTCCCGCTGCCCCTCGTCCTGCGCCAGCCACGTCTCCTTCGCGCCGTGCTGCTCGGCGATCTCCCCCAGTCGCGCGAGCTCGCCGAACACCGCCTCGGGCACGTTCCCGTCGACCTCGGCGAGCACGCAGGCTCCGGTTTCCGGCGGAAAGTTGAAGCCCTTCCCGTCCACCGCCTTCACTGCCAGGTCGTCCATCAGCTCGAGCGTCCGCGGCAGCACCCCCGCCGCCAGGATCGCGCTCACCGCCCGCGCCGCCTGCCGCACGTCGGAGAAGACCAGGAGCGCCGTCTGCACCTCCCGCGGCAGCGGCAGCAGCTGCAGGGTGATCTCGGTGGCGATGCCCAGAGTCCCCTCGCTCCCCACCAGCAGGCCCACCAGGTCGTAGCCGGCCACGCCCTTGATGGTGCGCCTACCGACGCGGAGCACCTCACCGTCGGGCATCACCCACTCCATGCCCAGGACGTACTCGCGGGTGACCCCGTACTTCAGCGCCCGCGGCCCGCCGGCGTTCTCGGCGATGTTCCCGCCCAGCGTGCACCAGCCCCAGGAGTTGGGATCGGGAGGGTAGAAGAGGCCCTTCGCCTCGACCGCCTTCATCAGATCTCCGGTCACCACCCCCGGCTCGACCACCGCCACCAGGTCCTCGGTGGAGATCTCCTTGATCGCGTTCATCCGCTCCAAGGTGAGGACGATTCCCCCGTGGACCGGCATCGACCCGCCGCTCTTCCCGCTCCGCGCACCACAGGGGGTCACCGGCACCCGGTGCTCGCGGGCGATCTTCAGGACCCGCGACACCTCCGCCGTCGTCCGCGGCAGCACCACCAGGTCCGCCGGGGTGGTCCCCAGGTCCGACTCGTCGCGCCCGTAGTCCGAGAGCGCGTCCGGGTCGCTCTTCAGGGCGTCCGACCCGAGCGCCTCGACCAGGGCGGCCCGGCACGAGTCCAGCTGCTGCTTCGTAGGACGGTTCATCCGAACATCTCCACCAGGCTCCCGCTCATCGCCAGCGGGGCCTCGGTACAAAGAAACGTCACCACCCGCGCCACGTCGGCGGGGGCCATCTCCGGCTCCCACCCGGAGCCCTTCAGCATGTCGGTGTCGGTGCTGCCGGGGAGGACCGCCGCCACCAGCACGTTGCGCGCCTTCACCTCGGCGGCGAGCGCCTGGGTGAAGCCGTTCAGCCCCCACTTGCTCGCGCAGTACGCGGTCATCCCCGGCGTCCCCAGCCGCCCGCTGATCGACGAGACGTTCACCACTCTTCCCCAGCGCCGCTCGGCCATCGCCGGCACGCAGCGCCTGCACAGGTAGAAGGGCCCGCTGAGGTTGACCGCCAGCACCCGGTCCCAGTCGGCGTCGGTCATCTCCGAGAGTGGCCGCCGGAGCGCCACGCCGGCGTCGTTCACCAGCACGTCCACCGGACCGAGAGCGCGCTCCACGCTCGCCACCGCCTCGTCCAGGGCTCCGGCGTCCGCCACGTCTGCGGCGAGACCCAGCGCCCGGGCACCACGGGTCCGCAGCGCATCGGCGACCGCCAGGCTGCCGGGCTCGGTGGTGGAGAGCACCGCCACCGCGGCGCCGGCCTCCGCGAGCTGCTCGGCGACCGCCTTGCCGATTCCTCGCGAGCCTCCGGTCACCAGCGCGACCCGACCGGCGAGGCTGCTCACCACGCCGCTCCGGCTGCGGCGATGCGCGCCCACAGCTCGCGCCGGAGCATCCCGTCCTTGCGAAGGACACCCTCGTAGGCCTCGGCGTGGGTCACCGCGTCGCGCTGCTCCTCGCCCCTTACCCGAAGACAGGCCTGGTGCGCCTCGAGGATGCACGCCGCGCCGGGGCTCTCCAGCCCGCGGGCCAGCGAGCGCGCGACGCCGCGGGCCAGGTGCTCCTGGAGGATGAGGCGGTGGGCCCAGGTGTCGAGCAGCGCGGCGAGCCGCCCGAAGCCCACCACGTGATCGCCAGGGACGTAGGCGAGGTGCGCGCGTCCCTCCACCGGAAGCAGGTGATGCGGGCACATCGAGTGGAAGCGCAGGCCGGTGACCACCACCAGCTCGCCCCGGGAACCCTCCGGGACGGGAATCCGCTCGGCGAGGACCGTGTCGGGGTCGCGACCGTAGCCGTCGAGGAAATGCCGGGCCCAGGCCTCGGCGACGCGAGCAGGGGTCTCCCGGAGCTCGGGGTCGTCGGGAGAGAGTCCGGAGGCCTCGAGAAAACTCCGCACCGCCCGTCGCATGGCCTCGACGTCCGGCGCCTCGCCGTCACGCCGGTCGCCCGGCGCCTCGAGCGGGGGTCCAGCCGCGCGGGAACGGCGGCTCAATCCGCGCTGTACGCGACGCAGTACTCGGGCGTTTCCCACAGGCGGAGCTCCTTGAGCTGGGGAAGCTGCGGCTTCAGCCGGTCCCAGATCCAGACGATCACGTTCTCCGCGGTGGGGTTCTCGAGGAAGTCGTTCAGCGTGTGGTGATCGCACTGGTTGAGCGCGAGCTCCCAGGCCTTCTTCCGGATCTCCTCGAAGTCGATGATCATCCCGTCGCGCGGGTTGGGCTTTCCGGTCACCACGACTTGAAGCTTGTAGTTGTGCCCGTGCATCCGGAAGCAGGGGCCATCGTAGTAGGGCAGCCGGTGCGCGGCGCAGAAGTGGAAGTCGACCGAGAGGTCCATCGGCATGGATCCGTCGTAACCCCGATCTCCCCGAGCTGCAATCGCCCGGCTCCCCGCCGAAGCTCCAGGCAGCACACTCTCCTACGCCCGAGCCGGTCCTCCGGAGAGCGTCAGGCGGTTGCGCGCGGCAGACAGCTGCTGCCGGAGCGACTCCACCTGCCGCCGCACGTCCTCGAACCCGCGCGTCCCGGCTTGCTCGGCGAGCTCGCGCGCCCGCGCCACCAGCGCGTCCAGCTCCACCGCCGCCGCCGCCAGGCCCTCGGGGCTGGTCTGACCCTCGAAGGACCCGGCCACCCGGTGCGTCTCCTGGCCGAGCTGTCCGAGCGCGTCCATCAGGAACTGCAGCTCGGCGCTCCGGGCCTGCAGCTCCAGCGCCCGCGCGTGCGCCTTGCTGGTGAGGTCCTCCTGCATCCTCCGGCTCCGGTCGATGGCTCCGACGAGCGCCCGGGCCTGAACGCCAATCTCGGCCTCCAGCGGCCCGAGCGCGCCGAGCGCAGCCGCCGTGCGCTCGATCTGCTTCCGCGTGGTGAGCGAGCCGTGGAGGGAACGCTCTACCGCCTCGCGCAGGCGACGGAGCGTCCCTTCGAGCGCGGTGGCGGCGTCCACCAGGTCGGACTCATCGGACGGCTGGCTCATGCGATGCACTTCCAGCTGAGCCCCGGAGCGGAGCGAGGTGCAGAATAGTTCCCGCCGAATGTCCGGAGCTGGAAGAATCGTCTCCGGACAGGGGGGAAATGACGATGCTGCCGGCGGGTCGCGCTCGCGCTCGTGTTCCGCCTGGGTTGAGGCGGCGAATGCTCAGCGGGGTCGAGCCCCGTCGAGGACTCGCGCGAGCACTTCGACGCCGCGGCGGACCTCTTCCGGAGGCACGGCGGCGAAGCCGAGCTGCAGGCCTTCCCGCCGGGAGCGCCCCCGCCACTCGCGCCCGAGCGTCGTGACCTCCACCTCCCGCTCCGCAGCCGCGCGGACCACGGCCTCGGCGCGGAACCCCGGCCGAGCAGGCCGCTGGTCTGCAGGCCCGCCTCGACCGGGGAGAGCGCGAGCCGGTCGCCGAGCATGCGTCCCGCGGACTCGACCAGCGCGGCCCTCCGCTCGGCATGGACCTCTCCTGGTGCTGGGCGTGTGGCGACGGCCGGTGGCGCTCGCCTCCGCGGCCCTCCTTCTGATCTTCGCGCTGGCCATGGCACTGTCCCTGGGAATCAAGTCCCCGCTCGATTACTCGGTGTT
>RPRB01000009.1 GCA_003818285.1 Myxococcaceae bacterium | reverse complement strand
GAGAGCATCGCGCCGCAGCCGTCGCTGATGGTGCCGCAGTTCTTTCCCTGGGCTGCGCAGGTCGTGGGCGTGCAGGCACCTGTCCCGCAGACGTTGGGCGTCCCACCTCCACCGCAGGTCTGACCGGAGCCGCAGGTGCCACAGGAGAGCATTGCGCCGCAGCCGTCGCTGATGGTGCCGCAGTTCTTTCCCTGGGCGGCGCAGGTGGTCGGCGTGCAGGCGCTCGGGCCGCAGACGTTGGGCGTTCCACCGGCGCCGCAGCTCTCGCCCGGCCCGCAGGTTCCGCACGAGAGCACGGAGCTGCAGCCGTCGCTGATGGTGCCGCAGTTCTTTCCCTGGGCGGAGCAGGTGGTCGGCGTGCAGCTCCCGGTCCCGCAGACGTTGGGGGTGCCACCGCCGCCGCAGGCCTGACCGGCGCCGCAGCTCCCGCAGCTCACGCTTCCTCCGCAGCCGTCGGGCACGCTCCCGCAGTTCTGGCCCGATCCGCAGGAGGTGGCCGGGATGCACGAGCCGCCGTCCGGCGTCTCGACGGCAGCCGGCTCCACCGTGCCCTGGCACGCGATGCACAGCAGAACGCCGAAGCAGGCGATGCGTGTCATCGTGCTCGGGATGTCACGTCGCTCGCCGACCGACAAGGTGCACATCGGCGCCCGCACGGTGACATCCGGCGCTCGTCCATAACTTTTCGGCGAGAGCGGCACTCGCCGCCCGAGCGTGTCCGCGCTCGGACGGTTCGCGCGCCGTCGACGTCAGTCGCCGTGCGCCAGGTGTCCCTGCGACCGCCGCTCAGACCGGCAGCGCATCGGGCTCGTGCCCAGGGAACAGGCCCCGGAGATCCGTCTGCCCGTGTCGCCGGGGTCACGGTCTCCTCCGGCGGCCGATCGGTCAGCTCTCGAGCTGCAGGGGCGGCTTGCCGAGCCGCGGCCCGGCGGCGGGCTCGGGCACCGTCACCGGCCGGCGGGGAAGGAGCAGCGCGCCGAGACCGCTGGCGAGCGTCAGCGGGAACACCGCGAACCAGCCCAGCACCGGCACGACGAAGAGCAGCGCGAGCACCGCGCCCCCGCGAAGCACCCGGCGCCAGGGCTGCGCGGCATCCACCGGTGCCGCCAGACCGGCGCCGATCTTGTCCGCCAGGCCCGCGGAGCCGATGAGGGCCAGCACCAGCGGGATCATCAGCAGCGCTCCGGTGAGCAGCTTCACGCCGGGATGCGCGGCCTTGACGAACACCGCGAAGACCAGCACCACCGGGAGGAGCGCGAGCAGCCCCGCGAGCGTCGCGGCCACCGGCCGCGTGGCGTAGGTGAGGCGTGCGCGCTCCACGGCGGGACGGAAAAGCGCCACCGCTGCCAGCCAGTAGGCGTTCAGGCCCAGGTAGACACCGGCGACCATCAGGAACCAGAAGAGGATGTCGGCGAAGATCATGGCGTCTCGGTCTGGCGTGGGGGGAAGGGGATCTCGAGCCCCAGCTCGGGGAGGCGTGCGACCGCCGCCAGGGCGGTCTGCCGCGAGGGGAGGGATGGGCGCGGCGCGGCGGGCGAGCGCGGGAGTCGCGGCGCGCGCGGCACCGAGCGAGACAGCGCACTGGCGCCGGCGGCGAGCGCGTCAGCCGTCGAGGCCACGGCCCCGGGCCACACCAGCACGGTGAGCGCCGCGGCCGCGGCCAGACCGACCAGCCCCGCCCAGGCGAGTGGCTCCGGTGCGCGGCCGTTCCCGGGGGTGCGGGCGAGCAGCGCCCGTCGGGCCACCTGCTCCACCCAGCCGGGGCGAGGCGCGTGTGGCTCCGCAGCCGGCGCTCGCCGAGCAGCATCCGTCAGCCGCCTCCAGCGGGCCTCGAAGCCGTCAGTCATTGGAACCCTCCGGCGAGAGGAGCCGCCGTGCCGCGTCCTGGAGCCGCCGCCGCGCGCGAAAGGCACTGACTTTGAGGGCGGTGCGATTGCGCCCGGTGAGGGCAGCGACCTCCTCCAGCGAGCGCTCCTCCAGCGAGAGGAGCGTCAGGAGGAGCCGATCGTCCGGCGGGAGCACGGCCAGGAGCGCCTCCACCGCGGCGCGCGCCCCGAGCAGCTCGTCCACCGGCGGGGCCGGGTCCGCGACCAGCGAGGCGATCCACTGCAGTGCCTCCGGCGAGAGCGAGGGCACCGGTCTCCGCCGGCGCTCGGAGCGCAGCGCATCCCGGCAGAGGTTGATGGTCAGCCGCGAGAGCCAGTGCTCGAACGGAACCCCTTCGCGCTCCTGGTAGCGGCCGAGCCGGGTGAAGACGGCGAGGAAGACGTCCTGCACCAGGTCGTCCTCGAGAACCGCTCGAGGCCGGTGTGCGCGGACCAGACGCCGGACCTGCGGCTCGAAGCGCCGGACCAGCGCCTCGGCCGCAGCGCTCTCCCCGCGCCGCACGCCGTCCACGCACGCCCGGACCGACGGCGGCACGTCCGGAAGCACTGGGCAGGAAGCAGCCATCCACGACCCCGAGAACGACGGGGGCCTGTGGCGGTTACGTCCGCCAAGGAAGACCCTTGCTCGCCGCCCGGGGTGTCGTCCTGGACTCGTCACTGGCCCTCGAGAATCCGTGAGCAGGAGGGGGGGTTCTGCACATCTCGGATCGAATGGCCATCGTCCTCGGAGGCCGAGGGTCCGGAGGCTGCGGCATGGAGCGATGGAGGTCTGGGGCGGCGGCGCTCGCGTGTTTCCTGCTCGCCTGCGGTGGGACCGGCGGCGCGTCGGTGGATCGGGGGGCGACCGGAGGCGGGACCGGAACCCACGGCCCCGGGGCAGACGGTGGCCAGCCGCCGGCGGAACCAGGAACCGACGGCGGCCTGCCGCCGGACGGGGGCACGATCGACGGCGGGACCAACGATGCCGGGACCGACGCTGGCACCGGGTTCTAGTCGTCGTCTGCGCACGCTGGGCCGCCCACGACCGGACGCGTGCTTCAGGGTGGGTAACCGGTCGCGGGGGTCCGGAGCCGCGACCGGACGCTCTCCAGCGCGTCCCGGTACAGCCGATCGTCCGGCTTCTTCGAGACCGCGTCGGCATAGAGCGCCTCCGCCTCCTCCCAGCGGCCGAGCGCCTCGAGCACCAGCCCGAGGTCGTAGGCCGCCGCGGCGAGCTCCGGATGGCGCGCGTGCACCGACTCGAACGAGGCGCGTGCCTCTTCGAGGTCCCCCCGAGCCGCCGCAGTCGCTCCTGGCTGGAGGAGCGGACCGTCCACGTCCAGCTCCACCTCCTCGACGCGCGGGCGCGGCGCGAGCACGCGCAGGAGATCGTCCACCGCGCGCAGGCTCGCCTCGACCAGCAGCTGCGACTCGCCGGCACGCGACACGTCGGAGGTGCTCTCGCTCCCCTCGACCAACCCGCCCGTCTCGTAGGGCTCGCTCCAGGGCCCTTCCGGTGTCCGGGCGACGCGGCTCAGCAGTCGCACCCGGGCCTGCGGCTCGGTCCCACCGGCGCCGGAGCGCGGCGCGGCGAAGCTCCACTCGGCGACGGCGAGCGAGACGTAGGCGCGCCGGCCGCTCGCATCCACCGGCTCGTCGGGCTTCCATGCCTCCACCTGGAAGTATCCCTGGCGCGCAGCGCGGCCCTTCAGGGTGTGCACGACGACGCTCGGCGAATCGTCCGGACCGTCCACCTGCACCAGGGAGAGCACGCGCGCCCGCGGACCGAGGTCCACCACCGCGGGGGTGGGGCGGGCCACGCGCAAGGTCGGGGCGCACGCCCCGAGCAGGAGCAGCCCCAGGAGCGCGCTACGGCATCCTCCCCACCGCATCCATCCCAAAGGTCAGCTCCGCCTGCCACGGCCCGGCCGGGAACCCATCGAGCACCAGCACCCGGTCGAGCGCCCGCAGCGTCTCGAGCCCCAGCCTTCCGAACTCCACCCCGAGCGCCGGCGGGGTCTTCGGCCGGGACGTCCCGCCGGTCAACCACACCGCCGCGCCGTGGAGCATGAGGCGTCCGGTATCGAGCTGCAGCTCGAGCAGGACCGGCACCCCGAGGCGCGCGTCCTTCGGCAGCTCGCCGGTCTCGAGCTCGACGCCGGCGCCTCCGCGAGAGAGATCCCGCACGCTCCACACCTGGGTCGTGCCCTGCGCCTTGAGGTGCACCGGGACTCGCGGGTAACGGCGCGACTTCTCGTGGCGGTGCGCCTCGAAGAGCTTGAGCAGCGCCGCGTCCAGCCCCTTCCGGCTCCGGCCGGGCACGTACTTGATGTTGAGGAAGTACTCGCCCGAGGCCGAGCGGCGGACATCCACCACCTCGCCGAGCACCTCCACCGGGTGCGCGACCGCCTCGGCGGTGAGCTCGAAGAGGAACCTCGTTCCCCGCGCCAGCGGTCGCTGGCTGGGAAGCGACACCCCACCCTTGCCGACGCTCTTGGTGAACGCCTGAAGCAGCGACTCCGGGCTCCGGTAGGAGATGCGCAGCCGGACCGGCTGGACGGAATGCGGGGCGGCCGGAACGTTCATCGGCGGACGGCAAAGTTCCCGGAAAGTCGAGGGGCCCACAAGTCCTCCAGGGGTGGGCCTCCCCGTCTTTCTGGATCAACGATGGAAAGAAGTGGTATGGAGTGGATCAGCAGGGATCTCCAGCGGCAGGCAACCGTGTGTTCCGGGGCGTCTACGAGCATCAGATCGACGGCAAGGGGCGAACCAGCCTTCCGGCCAAGCTCCGGGAGACGCTGGTGGGCGCCTACGACGAGCGGCTCATCGTCACGACCGCCCTCGACCCCTGCCTGCACGCCTACCCGGCCCGGGAGTGGGAGCTGCTCGAGGCTTCCCTCGCCACGCGCAACCCCATGGAGCCGGGGGTGAAGACCTTGATGCGGCTCTACGTGGCGCCAGCCCAGGAGTGCCCGGTCGACAAGCTGGGCCGGATCCTGATCCCGCCCACGCTCCGCGCGCACGCCGGCCTGGAGAAGGACGTGGTCTGGGCGGGGATGGTGAAGGTCATCGAGGTGTGGAGCCGGGACGGATGGCGCAGGGCGCAGGAGGACGCGCGCGGTGCCGCCGACTCGGCCGACGTCATGCGCGTGCTCACCGAGCTGCGCCACGGAAGGGAGCAATCGTGATCAAGGCGGCGAAGAAGGCGAGGCAGCTCGAGCCCGAGCCCTCTCTCAGGCTGAAGCACACCACGCTCTCCTGCATGGGCGAGCTGGACCGCGACGCGCTCCGCGCGATCCGCGACCGGATGGTGCGGCTCCTGGATCAGGGCTGCGTCTGGCTGGTGCTCGACCTCACCGACGTCAGCCACGTCGACTACCGGGGCGTCCCCTGGCTGGTCTCGCAGGCCGAGGAGTACCGGCGCCGGGGCGGGGACGTGAAGCTCGCCGGGGTGTCGCGGTACCTGCTGGCCATCCTCCGCGCCGCCGGCGCGCACGACGCGTTCGAGATCTACCCGGACGCGGGCGATGCGCGAGAGGCGCTGAGCCAGGGCCACACCGCCTGGCTGCACTGAAGCGGCCGTTCCTTGGCGTTCGTCCACGCAACCGTCCTCCGCGACGAGGTGGTGCAGCTCTTGAAGCCGGTTCCCGGAAGGCGCCTGGTGGACGCGACGCTCGGAGGAGGCGGGCACGCCGAGGCCTTGCTCGCGGCTGGAGCCGAGGTCATCGGCGTGGATCGAGATCCGTCCGCCATCGCGGCCGCCCGCGCCCGGCTCGCCGGCTCCGAGCGGTTCCGGGCGCTGGAAGGGCGGGCGGGAGAGCTGGAGTCGCTGCTCGGCTCTTTGAATCTGCTCCCGGTGGACGGCGTGCTGCTGGACCTCGGGGTGAGCAGCCCCCAGCTCGACACGCCCGAGCGCGGCTTCAGCTTTCAGGCCGAGGGCCCGCTCGACATGCGGATGGGACGCGAGGGCGAGACCGCCGCCGAGCTGATCCGCCGGCTGTCCGAGTCGGAGCTGACGGCGGTGCTGCGGGAGATCGGGGAGGAGCCGTTCGCAAGGCCCATCGCCCGGGCGCTGAAGCAGGACCTGCCGACCACCACCGTGCAGGCCGTCGCCTCCGTGAAGCGGGCGGTGCCGCGCAAGGCCTGGCCCTCGAAGGTGCACGTGGCGACGCGCACCTTCCAGGCGCTGCGGATCGCGGTGAACGACGAGCTGGGCGAGCTGGACCGGGTCCTCGCCTCGCTGCCGCGTCTGCTCCGCGTGGGAGGCCGGGCGGCGGTCATCGCCTTCCATAGCCTCGAGGACCGCGCGGTGAAGCAGGCCTTCCGCGCGCTCGAGGGTCGCTGCACGTGCCCGCCCGGGTTGCCAGTCTGTGCCTGCGGGGCGCAGGGGACGTTCCGGGTCCTCACCCGGCGGGCGGTGCAGGCCTCGGACGCCGAGGTGGGCCAGAATCCCCGGGCGCGCAGCGCGCGGCTCCGGGCCGTGGAGAGGGTGGCATGAGCCGGAATTCGGGGAAGGGGCGCCGCGTCTCGCTCGGCGCGGTGCTGGGGCAGATGCTTCCGGTGGTGCTGTGCTTCGGACTGCTCGGGGCGGTGGGCATCCTCCACGTCGCCTCGCGGAGTCGGGTCGTGGACGCGGCGTACCGGCTGTCGTCGCTCGAGTCCGAGAGCCGCACCCTGGCCCTGGCCAACGACCGGCTGAAGCTCGAGCTGGCCACCCTCAAGCGCCCGGCGCGCCTGGAGGCCATCGCCCGCGGTCAGCTGGGGATGGGACCGCCGGATGCGTCGGTGGTCGACTCGGTCGCAGCTCGGACGGCGCCGGTGGCGACCCACGGCGCCGAGGGCCGGCGCACGCTGGCCGATCGCCGCTCGCCACGATGATCCCCCGCCGGTCCACCGAGCGTGGACGTCCTCCGGCGGAGCTGACCCGCTGGACCCGGGCGCGGGTGCTGGTCATGGGCGGGCTGCTCATGGCCGCGCTCGGAGCGACGCTGGCCCGCGCGGTCAGCCTTCAGGTCCTCCAGCGCGCCCGGCTCACCTCGATGGCCACGGACCAGACGGTGCGGGAGATGGAGATCCCCGCCCGGCGCGGCGACATCTACGACCGCCGTGGCATCCCCCTGGCCCAGAGCGTGGAGGTGGACTCGCTCTGGCTGGACCCCTCGATGGTCGGCGACCTCCGGCGCGCTGCCCGCGACCTCGCCCGGACGCTCCACCTGGACGCCGCCGAGCTCGAGGCCCGGCTCGCCCGCGGCCGCCGCTTCGCCTGGGTGAAGCGCCAGGTGACGCCTCAGGAGGTCACCCTCGCGCAGCGGCTGGAGGTTCCCGGTCTGGGGGTCGCGAAGGAGCCGAAGCGCTTCTACCCGCAGCGCGAGCTCGGGGCCCAGGTGCTGGGCGTGGTCGGCACGGACGGCCACGGGCTGGAGGGGCTCGAGCTGGCGTTCGAGGACGAGCTGTCCGGACAGAGCGAGAAGGTGGAGGGAACCCGCGACGCCCGGGGCCGGAATCTCCTCCTCCAGGGCGCGCCCGAGGCGGTCGGCCGCCGGGGAGCGACGGTGACCCTCACCCTCGATCGACAGGTGCAGTACGCGGCGGAGAAGGCGCTCGACCGAGCGGTGGACGAGAGCAAGGCCATCGCCGGGATGCTGGTGGTCCTGGACCCACGGACCGGCGAGCTGCTCGCGCTGGCCCAGACCCCCCGGGTCAACCCCAATGCCCCGGCACCGGGCATCGCCGCCGGCGCGCTGCGGGACCGGCCGGCGCTGGACCTCTTCGAGCCGGGCAGCACCTACAAGGCCTTCGTCGCCGCAGCGGCGCTGGAGGAGCGCGCCGTCCGGCCCGAGGACTCCCTCGACTGCGAGGGGGGAAGCTGGGAGGTGGGCCGGCACGTCATCCACGACACCCACCCGCACGGGATGCTGAACCTCGCCCGCATCCTCGCGGTCTCCTCCAACATCGGCGCCGCCAAGCTGGCCCAGCGGCTCGGCCGCGAGGGGATGATGCGGACCGCCCGCCGCTTCGGCTTCGGCGAGCGGACCGGGCTCGCCCTCCCCGGCGAGGGCAAGGGCAGCATTCCCTACCCCAAGGCCGAGGTGACCCTGGCCACCCAGGCCTTCGGGCAGGGGCTGAGCGCGACCGCGGTCCAGGTAGCCGCGGGGTATGGAGCGCTGGCCAACCGGGGCGTCCTGATGCGGCCCTACCTCGTCTCCCGGGTCACCGACCCGGACGGGGTGGTGCTCCTCGAGAACCAGCCCACCCAGGTGCGGCAGGCGGTGAGCGAGCGGACCGCGCGCCAGGTGGTCCAGATGCTCGAAGGCGTGGTCCAGAAGGACGGCACCGCTCCTCGGGGTGCGCTCGAGGCGTACCGGGTGGCCGGGAAGACCGGCACCTCGCAGAAGCCCGACCCGGTGGCACGCGGTTACTCCGACAAGCGAATCGCGAGCTTCGCGGGCATCGTCCCGGCCGACGACCCCCGGCTGGTCATCTACGTGATGATCGACGAGCCCAAGACCGACGTGTACGGAGGCCTGGTCGCCGCCCCGGCGTTCAAGGAGGTCGCCACGGCGGTCCTTCCCTACCTTGGCGTCCCACCGTCGCTTTCCGTGCTTGCCAGCGCCAAGAAGGTTCCCAACCCACCCCCGATGCAGGTAAAGGAGGAGCCCGCCGCGGCCCAGCCGGTCACCGAGCGGCTGGAGCAGGGGAGTGTGTCGGTCCCGAACGTGCAAGGACAGGTCGGTCGTGATGCCGTGGCGCGCCTGCTGGCGACCTCCCTGGAGCCCAGACTTCGTGGCAGTGGACGGGTGATGGCGCAGTCGCCAGCCCCCGGCGCGCATGTGGCGCGTGGGGCGAGAGTGACGCTCGAGCTTGGCGCCTCGCCCTGAGCAAGGATTTGCGTACATGAAGTTGACCGAAGTGTTGGCGGGGATTGGTGCCGAGCAGCAGTCCGGCTCTCGGGCGTCGCTCGAGGTCACCGGCGTTGCCCACGACTCGCGCAAGGTGAAGCCGGGCGACCTCTTCGTCGCCATCCCGGGGGCCACCTCCGACGGGGCGACCTTCGTCGCCGACGCCAAGCAGAAGGGCGCGGTGGCGGTGGTGGCGCAGCGTCCGGTGCAGGCCGACGGCCCGGTGTTCCAGGTGCCGAACACACGGCAGGCGCTGGCGCTGATCGCGGCGAACTTCTACCGGAAGCCGGCCGGTGAGCTGATGCTGCTGGGGGTCACCGGGACCAACGGGAAGACCACCACCACCTGGCTGCTGGAGTCCATCTGCGCCGCCGGGGGTGCGGCCACCGGGCGGATCGGGACCATCGACACCCGGTTCGCCGGCCGCTCGCTCGAGCCGACCCACACGACGCCCGACGCGCTCGCCCTCCACTCGCTCTTCCGCGAGATGCTCGACGCGGGCACGGACACGGTGGTGATGGAGGTGAGTAGCCACGCCCTGGAGCAGGACCGGGTGCACGGCCTCATCTTCCGGGCCGCGGGCTTCACCAATCTCAGCCGAGATCACCTCGACTACCACCCGGACATGGAGGCCTACTTCCAGTCCAAGCGAAAGCTCTTCAGCGAGAACCTGAGCCCCGGTGGCGTGGCGGTGGTGAACGGCGACGACACCTACGCCGCGCGGCTCTACAACGAGGTCCGCTCCAGCAAGCGGATGGCCTGGAAGTTCAGCCGCAACGGCGGGGAGATCTCCGCGGCGGGCGTCGAGTACTCCATCGCCGGAATCAAGGCGACCCTCAAGACGCCGGCGGGGGACATCGCCATCCAGTCGGCCCTGGTGGGACCGCACAACCTGGAGAACATCCTCGCCGCCGCCGGGATGGCGCTCGGCGCCGGCTTCAGCCGCCAGGACGTGAAGGAGGGCATCGCCCGGATGAAGGGGGTGCCGGGGCGGATGGAGCGCATCGAGTCCGAGGAACGGGTGGCTCTCATCGACTACGCGCACAGCGACGACGCGCTCCGCCGTTCGCTCGAGGCGGCCCGTACCCTCGCCCGCGGCCGCGTCGTCGTGGTGTTCGGCTGCGGCGGCGACCGCGACAAGGGCAAGCGCCCGCTGATGGGCCAGGTGGCCGCGGAGAACGCGGACCTGGTGGTGCTCACCAGCGACAATCCGCGCACCGAGGATCCGGACGAGATCATCTCCCAGATCACCGCCGGCGTGGAGAAGGCAGGCCTCCGCCGGATGAGCGCCGGGAAGGCGAAGAGCGGCGAGCGCGGCTACCTGGTGGACGCCGACCGCCGAGCTGCGATCGAGCTCGGGGCGTCGCTGCTGAAAGAGGGGGACGTGCTACTCGTCGCGGGCAAGGGGCACGAGGGCTACCAGCTCGTCGGGACCGAGAAGCGGCCCTTCGACGACGTGGCCGAGGCTCGCGCCGCCCTGGCCAAGGCCCGAGCCGCCTGAGCCACCGCCGATGGCCGCCGAGCCCCGGTTCACTCACGCCGAGGTCGTCGCCGCCACCGGGGCACATCCCACCGCCACGCCGCGCGCACCGTTCGACGGAGTGTCCACCGACTCGCGCACCCTCGCTCCCGGCGCGCTCTTCGTCGCGCTCCGCGGCGAGCGCTTCGACGCCCACGGCTTCCTGGCCGACGTGGTTGCCGGGGGCGCGGGGGGAGCGGTCATCCAGGCCGAGCACCCCCGCGCCGCGGTCCCTCGCGGCTTTCCGCTGTACGAGGTACCGGACACGCTTCAGGCGCTGGGCGGGCTCGGGCGGTTCCACCGCCGGCGCTTCACCCTCCCGCTCGGCGCGGTCGGCGGAAGCAACGGGAAGACCACCACCAAGGAGATGGTCGGGGCCATTCTCGCCATCCGCGGCCCGGCGCTGAAGACCGAAGGCAACCGCAACAACGAGGTCGGGCTCCCGCTCACGCTCTTCCGCCTCCGGCCGGAGCACGTGGCCGCCGTGGTGGAGCTGGGGATGAACCACGCCGGCGAGGTGAGCCGGCTCACCGCGGTCGCCGAGCCCGACGCAGCGCTCATCACCACCGTGCAGCCCGAGCACCTCGAGGGGCTGGGGAGCATCGACGGGGTGGCCGACGCCGAGGGTGAGCTCTTCGCCGGGCTGTCGCCGCGGTCCACGGCGGTGGTGAACCTGGACGATCCGCACGTCGTCCGGCAGGGGGCCCGGGCCCGTGGCGCGAAGCTGGGCTTCGGTCGCGCCGCCGGAGCCGAGGTCCGGCTGGTGGAGTCCAGACCCCGCGGAAAGACCGGACTGGCCCTGGTCATCGAGGCCGGCGGCCGGCAGTGGCCGGTGTCGCTCGGCTTCGTCGGCGAGCACAACGCCCTCAACGCCACCGGCGCCTTTGCCCTCGCCACCGCGCTGGGCTTCCGGCCCGAGGAATGCGTCCAGGGGCTCGAGGCCGCGCGCCCGTACGCGCGGCGGCTCAACGTGGTGGAGGCGCCCGGCGGCTGGACGGTCGTGGACGACTGCTACAACGCCAACCCGGCCTCGATGGCTGCGGCGCTGGACACCTCGCGCACCCTCGCCGGTGAGGGCCGGGTGGTGGCCGTGCTCGGGGACATGCTGGAGCTGGGTCCCGGCGAGCAGCAGGAGCACGTGGCCCTGGGTGCGCGGGTGTCGCAGGTCGTGGCGCTGGCCGCGTTCCTCGGCCCCCGGAGCGCGTGGACGGCCGGCTCAGCACGGGGAATCGAGTCGGCACACTTCCTGGAGGTGGAGCCTCTCTGGGAATGGCTCCGCCCGCGGCTGCGGTCCGGTGACCTCGTCCTGGTGAAGGGAAGCCGCGGAATGCGTCTCGAGCGGATGGTGGAAAAACTGACCGGACGGGCGGCTTCCGGGGGACACTAGCGCCACCTCGCAACCGTGCTCTTCCTCCTCTACCGCCTGCTCCAGGACTCCCAGGCGCAGCGGTTCCTCAACTTCCTCCGCTACCCCACCTTCCGCATCGTCGCCGCGGGGGTGGCGGCGCTGCTCATCGGCCTGTTCTGGGGCCGTCAGTTCATCGAGCAGCTGCGCCTCACGCAGCACGGGCAAGACAACGTGCGCGAGGACACGCCCGATCGCCACCAGACGAAGAAGGGCACGCCGACCATGGGCGGCGCGATGATCCTGGTCTGCGTCGGGCTCTCGACGTTGCTCTTCGCCGACCTCGGCTCGCGGGTGGTGTGGGTGGCGCTGCTCTGGACCTTCGGCTTCGGCTTCATCGGCTTCCTCGACGACTGGCTGAAGCTGTCGAAGCGGAACAGCAAGGGGCTGGCAGGGAAGAAGAAGCTCGCGCTGCAAACGCTGTTCTACCTGGTGGGGGTGTTCGGCATCCTCTGCACCTGGAAGGGCGGGGTACCTCATCTCCTGTTCGAGACGCGCATCACCGTCCCCTTCATCCCCACCCGCCACTTCAACCCCGACCTGGGCTGGCTGTACGTGTTCTTCGGCTGGGTGGTGGTGGTCGGGACATCGAACGCGGTGAACCTCACCGACGGCCTGGATGGCCTGGCGATCGTCCCCACCATCGTGGCCGCCGCCACCTTCGCCATCCTCTGCTACGTGGCGGGCAGCGGGCTCCACATCGCCGACGTGCAGGAGGTCGCCGGGCAGCAGCGGCTGGTGAGCACGCCGCTCTGGCGCTACCTCGGGATCCTCCCGGTGGCCGGCGGCGCGGAGCTGGCCGTGTTCTGCGCCGCGATGGTGGGGGCGGGCCTGTCCTTCCTCTGGTTCAACACCTACCCGGCGAGCGTGTTCATGGGGGACATCGGCTCGCTGGCGCTGGGGGGCGCCCTGGGCGGGCTGGCGGTGCTGAGCAAGAACGAGGTGGCCTCGGCCATCATCCACGGGGTGTTCCTGGCCGAGGCGCTCTCGGTGATGATCCAGGTGGCCTCGTTCAAGATGACCGGACGCCGAGTCTTCCGCATGGCCCCGGTGCACCACCACTTCGAGCTCAAGGGCCTCTCGGAGCCGAAGATCATCGTGCGCTTCTGGATCGTCTCCATCGTCTGCGGCGCGGTGGCGCTGATGACGCTCAAGCTGCGCTGACCGTGGACCTCGGCGGACGGACGGTGGCGGTGCTGGGCGCGGGCAAGAGCGGGATCGCCGCGTCCGAGCTGCTGCTGTCGCGCGGAGCCCGGGTGACGCTCTGGGACGAGCGCTCCCCGGAGCAGCTGGGCGCGGAGGCGCTCGCCGCGCGCGGTGTCGCGGTCCGAGGCGGCGCACCCGTCGGCTCGGTCGACCTCGGCCGGCCGGACCTGGTGGTGGTGAGCCCGGGCGTGCCGCTCCGGCTGCCTTCCATCGTCCGCGCCCGGGAGAGCGGAGTCCCGATCTGGGGCGAGGTCGAGCTCGCGGCCTGCTTCCTTCCGCCCGGGGCGCTCGTCCTGGGCGTCACCGGGACGAACGGGAAGAGCACGACGACCGCGTTGCTCGGAGCGCTGTGCCAGGCGGGAGGCCTGGATGCGTTCGTCGGAGGAAACCTCGGGACGCCGCTGGCGCGCGCGGTCCTCGAGGCGCCGCGGAGGACGTACGTGCTCGAGCTCTCCAGCTTCCAGCTGGAGGGCATGGAGACGGTCCGGGTGCACGGCGCGGCGGTGCTGAACCTGACCCCCGACCACCTCGATCGGTACGACGGGCTGGAGGACTATGCGGCGGCGAAGGCGCGCATCTTCGGGAACCAGGAGCCGGGTGACGTGGCGGTGGTGAACGCCGACGACCGATGGACGCTCGGCATGGTGGACGCTGCCCGGGCGCGCCGGTTCGGCTTCACCCTGCGGCCCGGATCGACGCCCCCTCCAGGGCTGACCGGGCTGGCGGGGCCGGTGGAGGGCGGCTTCCAGCTCGGCTTCGCGGGGCTGCGGTTCCGGCTGGCCAACCGGGCGCTGCGGGGCGGCCACAATCTGGCCAACGCGATGGCCGCGACCTTGCTTGCCTTCCACGCCGGTGTCCGCGCCGACGCGCTCCAGGCCGGGCTCGACGGCTTCCCCGGGCTCCCCCATCGCCTCGAGTCCATCCGGACGCTGGATGGGGTGGAGTGGATCAACGACTCGAAGGCCACCAACGTGGACGCGGTGCTCACGGCGCTCACGGCCTTTCCCGCGGGCCAGCGGCTGTGGCTCATCGCGGGCGGGAAGGGGAAGGGCGCGCCGTACCGGCCTCTGGTGGAGGCGGCGCTCGGAAAAGTCGCGGGGCTCCTCACGGTTGGGCAGGATGCCCCTCTCCTCGACGCGGAGTTCTCCCCGGTGCTGCCCGTGTATCCCTGCGAGACGCTCGACCGCGCCGTCGCCCGTGCGCGTGCGCTCGCCCGTGCCGGCGACGTCGTCCTTCTCTCGCCGGCCTGCTCCTCCTACGACCAGTTCCGCAACTTCGAGCACCGCGGCGACACCTTCCGGGCGCTGGTGGAGGCGCTCTCGTGATCCGACCGCGGCGGAACACCGCGCCCTCGCCGGCCCTGCCCGACGGCCGCTCCGAGCCGGTGCGGCTGTCGGTGGATCCGGTGCTGCTCGGAGCGGTGCTGGCGCTCGTCTCGCTCGGGCTGGTGATGGTCTACTCGGCGAGCGCGGTCACCGCGGCCGAGAAGCAGGGGAACGGCTTCTACTTCCTCGAGCGGCAGCTGGTGGCCGCCGGGGTGGGCCTGGTGGTCATGGCCGCTGCCGTGCGGGTGGGGTACCGGCGGCTCGCCCGGCTGGCCTATCCGATGCTGCTCGTCAGCATCGTCCTCCTGATGCTCGTGCTGGTGCCCGGGGTGGGGACGGTAGTGGGCGGGGCGCGGCGGTGGCTCCGCCTTCCCGGCCTGAGCCTCCAGCCGGCGGAGATCGCCAAGTTCACCTGGGTGGTGTACCTGGCGTACTCCCTGGCGAAGAAGCGCGAGAAGGTGGCCACGTTCTCCATCGGGTTCCTGCCGCATCTGCTCCTGGCCGGGCTGCTGGTGGCCCTGTGCATGGCCGAACCCGACTTCGGCAGCTCGGTGGAGCTGCTGGTCCTGCTCTTCATCCTCCTCTTCGCCGCCGGAACGAGGCTCTCGTACCTCGTCGGCTCGGTCCTGCTCGCGCTGCCCCTGGCGTACGGCGCCATTGCCCACTCGCCCTACCGGCTGGCGCGGATCACCGCCTTCCTCGACCCCTGGGCGCACCGGCACGACATCGGGTACCAGGTGGCCCAGTCGCTGATCAGCGTCGGGTCGGGCGGGCTGTTCGGGCTGGGGCTGGGAGAGAGCCGGCAGAAGCTGTTCTTCCTCCCCGAGGCCCATACCGACTTCATCTTCAGCATCATCGGCGAGGAGCTGGGCCTGCTCGGCGCGGTGGCGACCATCGTTCTCTACGGAATCGTGGTCTGGAGGGGGACTCGCGCCGCGCTCCGGGCCAGTGAGACCTTCGGCACCTACCTCGGCCTCGGCCTCACGGCGCTGCTGGGCTCCCAGGCCGCGGTGAACATGAGCGTCGCGATGGGCATGCTGCCGACCAAGGGTCTCACGCTTCCGTTCATCTCCTACGGGGGCTGCTCCCTGGTCATCTCCATGGCCGCCGCCGGGGTGCTGCTCTCGCTGAGCGCCTCCTCTGCGCCCATGCGCAATCCCGGTGCTTCGCGCGTCCGCCAGCTGCGGGAACAGGTCGCATGAGAATGCTCATCGCCGGCGGCGGGACGGGAGGCCATCTGTTCCCCGGCATCGCCCTGGCGGAGGAGGTCACCACCCGGCATCCGGACAACCGGGTGCTCTTCGTGGGGACCACGCGTGGCCTCGAGGCGCGGGTGGTGCCGGCGGCGGGCTTTCCGCTGGAGACGATCGAGGTGCGCGGGCTGAAGGGGGTGGGCGCGCTGAAGGCGGTGCAGGCGCTACTGCTGCTCCCGCTATCGTTCGTCTCCAGCTGGCGCATCGTGGGCCGGTTCCGTCCGGACGTGGTGGTGGGGGTGGGCGGCTACGCGTCGGGGCCGGTGGTGCTCGCGGCGTGGATGCGCGGCATCGCCACGGCCATCCAGGAGCAGAACGCGCTCCCCGGCATCACCAACCGCATCCTCGGGCGCATCGTGCGGGCGGTGTTCATCGCCTTCGAGCAGGCCCGTGCCGCCTTTTCCCCGCGCAAGACGTTCCTGGTGGGCAACCCGGTCCGCCGGAAGCTGATGGACAACTACCTCCGGAGCCGTCCCCCGGTGACCGACGGGCGCTTCCGCCTGCTGGTGGTGGGGGGTTCGCTCGGCGCCCGCGGCCTCAACACCCGGATGGTGGAGGCGTTGCCCCACCTCGGGGATCTTCGCGAGCGGATCGACATCGTGCACCAGGCAGGGGCGGCAGAGGTGGAGGTGGTGAAGGCCGGTTACGCGGCCGCGGGAGTCGCCGCGGAGGTGGTCCCCTTCGTGGACGACATGTCCGCCGCGTACGCGCGGGCCTCGCTGGTCCTCTGCCGCGCCGGGGCGACCACGGTGGCCGAGCTGACCATCTGCAAGAAGGCGGCGATCCTCGTTCCCTTCCCGTTCGCCACCGACGACCACCAGACGATCAATGCCACGGCGCTGGTCGAGGCGGGGGCTGCGCTGCTGTTCCGCGAGTCGGAGCTCACCGGCGAGCTGCTGGCCGGAGAGCTGCGGAGGCTCGCGGCCGCGCCCGAGACCCTCCAGCGGATGGAGCAGGCCGCCGGACACCTCGGGCGGCCCGAGGCCGCGCGGGAGCTGGTGGACGTCTGCGCCGAGCTGGTGGCCCCTCCGGCGGGTCGCGGACAGGTGGTGCCGCGATGACCCGACGCACCCCGGTGGTGAGCCTGTTCAAGACGCGCCACGCGGCGCAGGTGCACTTCGTGGGCATCGGCGGCATCGGGATGAGCGGCATCGCCGAGGTGCTGATCAACCTCGGCTACCGGGTGAGTGGCTCGGACCTGAAGGAGTCGGAGACCACGCGGAGGCTGCACCGGCTGGGCGCTCGGCTGGAGATCGGCCACCGAGCGGAGAACCTGGTCTCGGCCGACGTGGTGGTCATCTCCTCGGCGGTGCGCCGGGACAACCCCGAGGTGCTCGCCGCGCAGGCCCGGAAGATCCCAGTCATCCCGCGGGCGGAGATGCTCGCCGAGCTGATGCGCCTCAAGTACGCGGTGGCTGTCGCCGGAAGCCACGGGAAGACCACCACCACCTCCATGGTGGCGACGGTGATGAACGCCGCCGGGCTGGATCCCACCGCGGTGGTGGGTGGGAAGGTCAACGTGCTCGGCAGCAACGCCAAGCTGGGCAAGTCGGATCTCATGGTCGTGGAGGCGGACGAGTCCGACGGGAGCTTCCTCAAGCTCCACCCCAGCATCGCCGTGGTGACCAACATCGACCCCGAGCACCTGGACCACTTCGGGAGCGTGGACGCCCTCCGTCATGCCTTCGTGGAGTTCTGCAACCGGGTGCCCTTCTACGGGCTCAACGTGCTCTGCCTGGACCACCCCAACGTGCAGGCGCTGCTCCCGCAGATCGGCAAGCGGGTCGTCACCTACGGGAGCTCGCACACCGCGGACTACCGGCTGGAGGGAGTCGAGCTCGACGGCTTCTCCACCCGCTTCCACGCCTTTCGCCGCGAGGAGCCGCTGGGCGAGTTCACGGTGCGGATGGTGGGTGCCCACAACGCGCTGAACGCGCTGGCGGTCATCGCCGTCGCCGAGGAGATGGAGATCCCGCTCCCGGTGGTGCGCAATGCGCTGGCGGAGTTCGCCGGGGTGCAGCGGCGCTTCACGGTGCGGGGCGAGGCCGGGGGCGTCATGGTGGTGGACGACTACGGGCACCACCCGGCGGAGGTGATGGCCACGCTGGCAGGGGCCCGCCGTGCGTTCGGGCGGCGCCTGGTGGTGGTCTTCCAGCCGCACCGCTACACCCGCACTCGCGATCTCCTGGCCGACTTCGCCACGGCGTTCAACGACGCCGACGTGCTGGTGGTGCTCGGCATCTACGCCGCCAGCGAGGAGCCGATCCCCGGGATCTCCGGCGAGACGCTGGCCGATGCCGTCCGCAGCCACGGCCACCGGGACGTGACCTACGTCGAGAAGCGCACCGAGGTCGCGGCGGCGCTGCTCCCCAGGCTCCGCGAGGGGGATCTGGTGGTGACCCTCGGGGCGGGCGATGTGACCCAGGTGGGCCCCGAGCTGCTGCAGCTGCTCGAGTCCTCGCGAGGAGGAGCGGGAGCGGGACTCGGGTGAGGCCGCCGAGCATCCTGGTCATCGTCGTGGCGGTCTCCGCCTGCGCGCGGGGGCAGGTCGAACGGCCCGACACGCCGTCCCTGTACCGGTCTCCGCGCCACGTGAACGTGGTGGTGACCCGGGGAGGACGGACCGTCCACGTGGGAGGGCAGGGCCCGTTCGATCGGCAGGGAGCGCTCGTCGGCCGCGGAGATTTCCCGCTCCAGGTCGAGACTGCATTTCAGAACCTCGAGGCTGCGCTGGCGGCCGCCGGCGCCTCGCTGCGGGATCTGGTCGAGCTCCGGACCTACCTGGTCGCGGACGCGGCGGTGGACCTCCAGGTGTACCGGGAGGCGCGGGACCGCCGCTTCGCCGGCTTTCCGGAACGGCCGGTGGCCACGACGGTGACCATCAGTGGAACCACGCTCGAGGGGATGCTCGTCCTGCTGGAGGGCGTGGCGGTGGTTCCCGATTGAGCAACCCGGGGGTTGCATTTCTTCCGTAGGGTGTACCTGGTTTAGCAACCTGGAGGTTGCACATGCCCGACACCATCCCCGACCGCATCGAGAAGAAGATCGTCCTTCGCGCTCCGCGCTCCCGTGTCTGGCAGGCCCTGACGGACGCCCGGGAGTTCTCGGAGTGGTTCCGGGTCAAGCTCCAGGGTCAGTTCGCAGAAGGGAAGATGATCAGTGGCCCGGTCACCTATCCGGGGTACGAGTATCTGACGATGACCGCCTGGGTCGAACGTATCGAGCCGGAGCGGCTCTTCAGCTTCCGCTGGCATCCCGCCGCGATCGACCCGAAGGTGGACTACTCGAAGGAGGCCACCACCACGGTCGAGTTCCGCCTCGAGGACGCTCCGGAAGGAACGCTGCTCACGGTGACCGAATCGGGGTTCCAGTCTCTCCCCGCGGCGCGTCAGGGCCCGGCCTACGAGTCGAACAGCGGGGGCTGGGAGGAGCAGTTGCGGAACATCGAGCGGCATGTCGCCCAGCATCCGTCACCGCGCGGCTGAGCCGAGCGCAGTGTTCGCCGCGCTGGGCGACCGTACGCGGCTGGCCCTGGTCCGGCGCCTCGCCACGGAGGGCGCGCTCTCGGTGACCGCGCTGACCGAGGGGACGCGCATCTCGCGGCAGGCAGTGACCAAGCACCTCGACGTGCTCGCCCGGGCGGGACTGGTGCAGAGCGAGCGTCAGGGCCGGGAGCGGCTCTGGGTGCTCGCTCCCGGGCAGATCGCCGAGGCGCGGCGGGCGCTGGAGCAGATCTCGCGGCAGTGGGACCAAGCCCTGGACCGGCTCCGGACGCTGGTCGAGCGCTGAACGACCGGGAGAGATCCCGGGCGAAACGCCTTGACCGTCGAAGCTCGATGACGGCACAACCCCGCGCCTCGCTCGAGATCGATTCGGAGGAGGGATCCCATGAAGGACGTGTCTTTCAGGATCACGGCTGGCCTGCTCACGGCCGTGGTGCTCCTGGTGCTGGGCTGTGGTCCCGGGGAGCACGGGGCCGGGTCCGCCTCCTCGGAGCAGGAGGCGCTGCACTCGGGCAGCGGACCGAAGCTGACGCCGCAGAACAGCGGGACCACCGCCGGCCTCATCGCCATCAGCGCGGTGAACGCGCGGGTGGCCTGGGCCAGCGGCCGCTTCGGGACCTGGGCCGTCACGACCGATGGCGGGAAGACCTGGCGCTCGGGCGTGGTGCCGGGCGCGGAGACGTTCCAGTTCCGTGACGTTCAGGCCGTGAGCGAGGACGTGGCCTACCTCCTCTCCATCCCCATCACCGCTCCCTCCCGGATCTACAAGACGGTCGATGGCGGAAACACCTGGACCCTCCAGTTCGAGGCGGCGAGCCTGGACTTCTTCTACGACTGCTTCGCGTTCTGGGACCCGCGGAGCGCCGTCGTGCTGGGTGACTCGATCAACGGCCGCCTCCCCGTGCTGCGCACGCTGGACGGGAACACCTGGCAGGACATCGGCGACAACCTGCCGCCGCCGCTCACCGGGGAGGCCGGGTTCGCGGCGGGCGGGACCTGCGCAGCGACTCAGGGCCACCGCCGCGCGTGGCTCACCACCGGCGCGCCGCCGCAGACCGCCGGTGGAGCCGGAACGACGCGGGTGTTCTTCACGACCGACCGCGGACAGACGTGGGGGGTGACGACGGCACCGATCACCGCCGGCGTCGATGGCGCCGGGGGCGGGTTCAGCATCGCCTTCCGGAGCGCGCGCCATGGCTTCCTCGCTGGCGGCGACCTCGCCGCCACCGGTGTGGTCGATAACTTCGCCCGGTCCAGGGACGGCGGGCGCACCTGGGAGCTCGGGACGTCGGCGCCGATCCCCGGAGCCATCTTCACCGCAGCGTACGCCGGCCACGGGCGAGGCGACGGTGAGGACGACGACCAAGGTGAGGACGAGGACGGACACGGCCACGGGCCGTCCATCCGCGTCGTGGCCACCGCGCCGACCGGCACGGCCTGGTCGCCGGACGAGGGCCGCAGCTGGAAGCTGCTCGAGGGCCTCAGCGGGTTCTGGGCGGTGGATTTCGGCTCCCAGCAGACCGGATGGCTGGTGGGCGTGAACGGGACCATCACCCGCATCGATTTCTGAACGCCGTTTCAGGGCCGAAGAGCGTTCCCCGGCGAACGCTCGGCGACTGAGCCGCTTCCCATCCGGGCCGTCCGTTCCTTCCTTCCGGGGCCAGGGAGCGGGCGCGGGAGGCGGGCGGCATGCGGTGGATGTCGGTGTTGGGTGTCGCGCTCTCGGTGGCGTGCGGGTCGCCGCCACCGGGTGCACGTCAGGGCGCTGCTGCCTCCGACGTCCGGAGCAGCGCACAGGGGCTGGGGATTGCGGGCGACGACCTGCGGACGGGCTGGTACCCGAACCAGCCGCTGCTCGCGCCCGCGCGCGTCTCGGCGCCCGACTTCGGACAGCTCTTCGACACGCCGATCGTCGGGCAGGTCCAGGCGCAGCCGCTGCTGGCCAACGGCCGGCTCCTGGTCGTGACCGAGGACAACGAGGCCTACTCGCTCGACCCGACGACCGGCGCGGTGCTCGCCCACCGGACGATGCACGTCCCCTGGAACCCGTCTCGCCAGGACGACCCGGGGCTGAACTGCGTCCCGCTCCAGCCCTCGGTGGGCATCATGGGGACCCCCGTCGTCGACGAGGCCACCAACACCGCCTACTTCCTGGCGAAGACCTACGTCTCCGGCAACAGCGGGCCAGCGGCATACTGGGCCCACGCGGTCGACGTCGCGACGCTCGCGGAGCGACCCGGGTTCCCGGTGGCGATCCAGGGCGCGGCGGACAACGGCCCGAGCGCGATCTTCGACCCCAAGTACCACCTCCAGCGCACGGGGCTGATCCTCCTCGACGGGGTGATCTACGCCGGGTTCGCCGGCATCTGCGACGCACCTCCGTGGAAGGGATGGATGTTCGGAATCTCGACCGCCGGCAGCATCACCGCGCGGTGGATCGCCGAGGAGCCCAGCAGCAATGGCGCGGGAATCTGGCAGACGGGTGGGGCACCGGTCGTCGACGGCCCGGGAACGTTCCTGGTCACCACCGGGAACGGACCGGTCCCGGCCAATCCCGTCCCGGGGAACACCCCGCCGGCCGTGCTCGGTCAGGCCTGGGTCCGGCTCAACGTGCAGGGAGACGGCTCGCTGAAGGCCACTGACTTCTTCATGCCCTACGACGCCCGCCTGCTGAACGACTGGGACGGTGACCTCGGGTCCGGAGCGCCCATGGCACTGCCCGACGCGTTCGGAACGCCGAGCTACCCCCACCTCGCGGTCGCAACCGGGAAGCAGGGATACGTCTACCTCCTGAACCGGGACGACCTGGGTGGGTTCAAGCAGGGAGCCTCCGGCGGGGACGACGTCCTCCAGCGCGTCGGGCCGTACGGCGGAGTGTGGGGGAAGCCTGCCGCCTGGCCCGGCTCGGGCGGCTGGGTCTACATCCCCACCGTCTCCGCGGGCAGCACGCCCGGGGGAAGCAGCGGTACCTTCGACGTGTACCGGGCGAGCGTCGACGGCTCGGGGAACCCCACCCTGGCCCGCGTGGCCCAGGCCGACGGGGCGTTCGGGCTGGGCACGAGCTCGCCGGCGGTCACGTCGGACGGGACGACGCCCGGCTCGGCGCTGGTGTGGCTGGTCTGGATGGCGGACAACACCGGTTGGGGGGCCGAGCTCCGCGCTTACGACGCCGTGCCGGTGAGCGGAAAGCTGATCCTGCGGTATCGCGCCCCCATCGGCCGGGGCGCCCGGTACGCCATGCCCGGGGTGGGGGACGGACGGATCTACGTCGCCACGCAGGACGGTCACGTCCGCGGCTTCGGGGCTCCGGTGGATCCGGTGCTCACCGCCCCGCCGCTGGATTTCGGGCCGCTGTCCATCGGCCAGAGCACGAGCAAGTCGGTGGTCTTCACCGCGCAGCGCGCGGTCAGCGTGACCGCCGTCGACGCGCAGGGCGAGTTCGCTGTCGTGAGCACCCAGCCGGCGCTCCCGGTCTCGCTCTCCGCCGGACAGACGCTCACCGTCGAGGTGTCGTTCACCCCGATCTCGACGGGCATCCGCGCGGTGGCGCTGGTGGCCACCACCGACCAGGGCCCCTTCTCCACCTCGCTGACCGGCCTCGGCCAGAGCGCGACCGGGCAGATCCAGGCCGCACCGGAGATCGTCAGCTTCGGAGGCATCGCCATCGGGCGGGAGGTGAGCAGCGCGGTGACGCTCACCAACGTCGGCGGTGCGCCGGCGACGCTCCTGTCGGTCACCGCACCCGACGCGCCGTTCTCGGCCACCGGTCTCCCTCCACCCTCGACGGTGCTGCAACCGCAGCAGTCGGTCACCGTCACTCTCCAGTTCTCGCCCACGGCGGGCGGCGACTTCGAGGACGCGCTGACCGTGGACACCGACCAGGGATCGGTGGTGGTCAACCTCACCGGCACGGCAGCGGACGCCGGACAGCTCCAGCTCTCGACGACGCTCATCGACTTCGGCGCGGTGCCGGTCGGGCAGACCGCCCGCCGCTCGTTCACCGTCCACAACGGGGGCGGGAGCCGGCTGCGGGTGAACAAGTCGCAGCCTCCCGGTCTGGCGGTCGGCTTCACCGCGGCAGTCCAGCTTCCGGAGGGCACCACCATCGATCCCGGCCAGAACCTCACGCTCGAGGTCGACTTCCAGCCGAAGGCCGACGGGCCCCAGCAGGATCGATGGATCCTGACGGCCGACGACGACCAGGGCCCGCAGGAGGTGACGCTCAAGGGCGCGGGCGGCTCGGGCGATGGCAGCTCCGGCGCCGGAGGGTGCAGCAGCCCCGGACCCGCCCTGGCGTGGTGGGCATCGGTCCTGCTCGTGCCCTGGCTGCTCCGGAGGAGACGGGCGGCGGGCTAGAGGCCCGGCGGGTGGCGACCTACGAGCGGAGCGCCGTGACCGCGAGGAACACCGCGGTGCCGGTGACCAGCAGGCCTCCCGTGGCCCGGAGCCGGGCCAGCGCTCGGCTCGGGCCGGCGTTCACCAGGCGTCCGGCGGCCGCGGCGGCCAGGGTGGTGACCCCGAGCTCGAGAACTACGAAGGTGGCCGCGAGCGCCAGGAACTGGAGTGCGAGGGAGCTTTCGGTGCGGAGGAACTGCGGAAGGACCGCGCCGAAGAAGAGCAGCGCTTTCGGGTTGGACCAGACCAGGAGGAAGCCACGCCACAGCGGGCCGGCGGCGGTGCGTTCGCTCGCGACCTGGACCGGGATGTCCCGCTGCCACCACATCCGGGCACCGTGCCAGGCGAGGTAGCCGGCTCCGGCGAGCTGCAGCACCACCAGGAGCCCGGGCGCTCGGAGGAGCGCGCCCGCGACCCCGGCGATGGAGATGCCCATCAGCACTGCGATGCCCAGCGCGTTGCCGAGCACCACCGGGATCGTCGCCCGGAACCCGGAGCCGGCCGCGTGACCGACGATGGCCAGGAGCGTGGGACCAGGCGTCAGCACCGCGGCCGTCGACAGCCCGAGGAACCCGAGCCAGCGCGCGAGATCCATCAGCGCTCCTCCCCGGAGGGCCACCTTCCCCGGGATGTGATTCGCTCCAGGGGAAGGCGCTCGCGCGGTGGAAGCGACTCGTCGACGGGCCAGCCGATCGCGGTCACCGTCATCGGCTCGAGGTCCGAAGGGATGCGCAGCGAGGCGCGGAGCCGCTCGGCGTCGAAGCCGGCCATCGGATGCGCCCCGAGCCCCGAGGCCACGGCCTGGAGGACGAGCTGTGCGGTGGCCATGCCCAGATCGTGCTCGGCCCAGCGGTTGGGACGGCCACGGCGGCCGGCGCGGGTGAAGGTTCCGATCACCAGCGCCGAGGCGTCGCCCGCCCACGAAGCGTTCCCCGGGTCGAGCGCGCGGAGCACCTCCGCGAAGTCGGGATCTCCGCGCATCGTCCAGAGGAAGCGCCAGGGCTGGAGGTTGTAGCTGGAGGGCGCGAGGCGCGCGGCCTCGAGGAGGGAGAGGAGATGAGGCTCGGGGAGCGGGCGGACCGGGTCGAACCGCTCGCGGCTACGTCTCTGGAGGATGGCGTGCAGGAGTGGGGGCGCAGGAGACATGTTCCTTCTCTGCGCTGTGGACATCGTCGCCGCCAGGGCGTCATCCTCTCAGCCTGTGAGCTCTTCTCACAGCTCGGGCAGTCGGAGGGCGTTGCCCCCGCTCAACGCACTGCGCGCCTTCGAGTCCTGTGCGCGGCTGGGTTCCACCGTCGCCGCTGCCGCCGAGCTCGGGGTCACCCACGGGGCCATCAGCAAGCAGGTGGCGCTGCTCGAGCGATGGCTGGGCATGCCTCTGTTCGAGAGAGGGGGCGGGAGGCTGGCGCCGACCTCGGAGGCGGCCCGGTTCGCGGTGGCGGTCGCCTCGGCCCTCGACCTCGTCGAGCGAAGCACCGAGGTGCTCCGGGCGACCGGGCCGGACATGCCCCGACTGGTCCGGCTGACGACCACCGGCTCGGTGGCCTCGCTCTGGCTCGTTCCGCGCCTGGCGGCGTTCCGGGCCCGGAACCCCGGCATCGAGGTCTGGGTCAGCGAGAGCCGGGAGCTCGTCCCCCTCGGCCGCCCCGGGGGGCCCGAGCTCGCGCTCCGCCTCGGCCGGGGCCCCTGGGCAGGGGTGCGCGCGGAGGCCCTGATGAGCGACGAGGCGGTGGTGGTCTGCGCTCCCTCCGTCGCCTCCCGGCTCCGGACGCCGGACGACCTCGCCCGGGTGACGCTGCTCCACGACGAGGACCCACGCCTTTCCTGGCAGGAGTGGCTGGAGGCTTCCGGGCTCGGGCGTCCGGCGTGGGGCCACCGCGGTCCGCGGCTCGCCGATGGAGGGCTGGTGCTGCAGGCCGCCCGCTCGGGGCAGGGCGTCGCGCTCACCCGCCGCCGGCTCGCCGCGGCGCTCCTGAGGAGCGGCGCGCTGGTCCAGCCGTTCCCCGCCCGCGTCCGGCTCGGCCCGAGCTACTGGCTGGTCCTGCCCCGGCGAGGCACGCCGCTCAGCCCCGGCGCGCGCGCGCTCGCGGCGTGGCTGCGGGAGACCGGGCGGCGGGAGGCGTCCGAGGCGTGACTCATGCGGCCAGGGTGAGGACGAGCGCCAGCGCCGCGGGAAGCCCCTGGATGAGGAGGATGCGCCGCGACACCGTCGCTGCCCCGAAGACCGCGGCGACCAGGACGCAGGCGAGGAAGAAGAGCCGCAGGGGGGCGGCCAGTGGTTCGGGCGCGACGAGACTCCAGACGAGCCCGGCGGCGAGGAACCCGTTGTAGAGCCCCTGGTTCGCCGCCAGAGGCGCGGCCTCCGCCGCGAACTCGGGCGTGGTCCGGAAGATGCGCCGGCCGGCAGGGCTCTTGAACAGGAACATCTCCAGCACGAGGAATCCCAGGTGCTCGAGCGCGACGCACGCCACCAGCACGTTCCGGAGGAGGGTCACGGCGGCGATGCTCGTCGCACCCCGGCCCACCCGTCCAGGAGAACCGTTCGTCGCCCGGTCGAGGAGAGAGCCTGGACGCGCGGCGCCCCTGCGCCGCTCCTCGGGCCTCCCCCTGGTGCGGGGGACTTGCGCCGGACGCATTCATCTGATTCTCACAGAGGGCACTTGATCGCGCCTTCCACCCCGCCGGCCAGCACCGGGCTGGTCACCGGTCTCGCCGCGGACGCGAGCCCCGGCGAGTCGCTCGCCCCCTGGACCAGCCTGCGCGTCGGTGGTCCGGCCGAGCTGCTGGTCCGGCCGCGTACGGCGGGGGCGCTGGTCTCGATCCTCGCCCGGGCGAGCGCCGGAGGAGTCCCGGTCCACGTCCTCGGCGGCGGCGCGAACACCCTGGTGGGCGATCTCGGCATCCCCGGCGTCACCCTCAAGCTTCCGGCCGACCTCTTCGCCGAGGAGGTCCAGCCGCTCGACTCCGGCGGCGGCCTGGTGACGCTCGGGGCCGGCGCGGCCATCGTCCGGCTCACCAACCTCATGCGCGCCCGGGGCTGGGTGGGCGCCGAGTTCCTCGCCGGCATCCCCGGGACCATCGGGGGCGCCGTGGCGATGAACGCCGGCACCAAGCATGGCGAGTGTGAGCGGGTCCTCGAGGCGGTGGAGCTGGCCACGCCGGACGGTCTTGGCTGGGTGCCCCGGAGCGCCCTCCGCATCCGTTACCGGTTCACCGAGCTGCCCCGCGGGGCGATCATCACCCGCGCCCGCTTCCGTCTCCTCGACGGGGACCTGGAGGCCTCGCGCGCCGCGATGGAGGCGGACCTCGGCTACCGGAAGCGAACCCAGCCGCTCAGCCAGCCCAACTGCGGCAGCGTCTTCCAGAACCCGCCCGGGGACCACGCCGGCCGCCTCATCGACTCGGTGGGCCTCAAGGGCGCCACGCTGGGCGGGGCGCAGATCTCCACGCTGCACGCCAACTGGATCGTCAACCTCGGCGGGGCCCGGGCCGCCGACGCGGTGGGGCTTATCGAGCGCGCGCAGGAGCGGGTGCGCGAGGCGACGGGCGTGATGCTCGTCCCGGAGGTCAAGCGGGTGGGAGTCTTCGCATGAAGGACAGACGGATCGGCGTGCTCATGGGTGGGCTCTCCGTGGAGCGGGAGGTCAGCTTCCGCACCGGCGCCGGCGTCTCGGCCGCGCTCCGGGGGCTCGGCTACGACGTGGTGGAGATCGACGTGCAGAAGGACGTGGCCGAGCGGCTCCGCGTGGAGCGCGTCGAGGTGGCCTTCATCGCGCTGCACGGCCGCTACGGCGAGGACGGCTGCATCCAGGGCTTGCTGGAGTCGATGTTCATCCCCTACACCGGCTCGGGGGTGCTCGCCTCGTCGGTGGGGATGGAGAAGGTCTTCGCCAAGCAGGTGTTCCTCGCCCACGAGATCCCCACTCCGCCCTACCGCGCCTTCGACAGCGCCGAGCACGCCCTGTCCGGGCTGGAGTCGCTGCCGTTCCCCTTCCCGGTGGTGGTGAAGCCCTCGCGCGAGGGCTCGAGCGTCGGGGTACACATCGTCAGGACGGAGGACGCGTACGCCGCGGCGGTGGAGGACGCGGCGAAGCTCGCGGGGTCGATCCTGGTCGAGCAGTTCGTCAAGGGCCGCGAGGTGCAGGGGGCGGTGCTGGACGACGCCTCGCTCGGCGCCATCGAGATCGTCCCCGCCCACGAATTCTACGACTACGAGGCGAAGTACCAGGCGGGCAGCGGCACGAAGTACCTCTTCCCCGCGCCGCTCCCGCCGGACGAGTACGCCCGGGTGAACGAGGTCTGCCTGGCCGCGCACCGGGCGCTGGGGTGCCGGGGTGCGACCCGCTCCGACGTCATCGTGACCCCCGAGGGCGGGGTGCAGCTCCTGGAGCTCAACACCATCCCGGGGATGACCCCCACCAGCCTCTTGCCGAAGATCGCCGCGGGGCAGGGCATCGACTATCCGCAGCTCTGCGAGCGCATCCTCCTCGGAGCCGCGCTCCAGGCCTGACGGGGTCGCCACGGCCCTCTACAGGGCTGTGGCCGAAAACTGGCGCGGGGGCTGAACCGGGCCGAGCATGCACCGGATCAGATGTCCGGAGTCCTCACCAGGAACCGGCGCCGCCGCGCCGACGGCGCAGCTTCCCGTGCCTCCCGTGGCCGGACGGTCCTGCGCGGCCTGGTCCTCCTCGGGGTGCTCGCCTCCCTCGCCTGGGTCGGCCTCCAGCTGGACGCCTGGGCCTCCGGCTCGCCCCGGTTCGCCCTCCGGACGGTGAAGGTCCAGGGCCTCCGGCGCGCCACCGAGAACGAGCTCCTCCGCCTCGCCGGCGTGGCCCCGGGGACCAACCTCTGGTCGCTGGACCCCTCGGCGATCGCCCAGGCGATGAGCGCCCATCCCTGGGTCCGCGCCGTGGAGGTCACCCGCAGCCTCCCCGACACTCTCCAGCTCCGGGTGGAGGAGCGGGCCCCCGTGGCCCTGGCCTCGCTCGGGGAGCTGTACGTGGTCGATGCGGACGGTGCGCCGTTCAAGCGCGTCTCGGGGGCCGAGCCGCTCGACCTTCCGCTGCTCACCGGGCTGACCCGGGAGCGGGCGGAGAAGGACCCGGCAGGCACTGCGGCTCGCCTCCGCGAGGCGCTGGCCGTGGCCGAGAGCTATCAGCGCACCTTCGAGCGACCGCGGCTCTCCGAGGTCCAGCTCGGCGAGGCCAGCTTCGAGCTGGTCACCGCCGACGGCGTCCGGGTGGTGCTCGGACGTGACGGCCTCGACGGCCAGCTCCAGCGGCTCCAGCGGGTGCGCGACGAGTTGCAGCGTCGCGGTCTGCTCGCCGCCGCCATTCACCTCGAGAACCGCGTCCGGCCTGGCTGGGTCGCGGTGAAGGTCCAGCCCGGCGCCACGGCGCCCCGCGATTGAGCGAGAAGGGACGGAAGCCGCATGGCCAAGCAGAGGGGTGGGGAGATCGTCGTCGGCCTGGACATCGGCACGACGAAGATCTGCGCCATCGTCGGGGAACTCACCGAGAACGGCATCGACATCATCGGTATCGGCAGCCACCCCTCGAAGGGGCTGCGCAAGGGCGTGGTGGTGAACATCGAGGCCACGGTGGCCTCGATCCGCCGCGCGGTCGAGGAAGCCGAGCTGATGGCCGGCTGCGAGATCACCACCGTCTACACCGGGATCGCCGGCGGCCACATCAAGGGCTTCAACAGCCAGGGCATCGTGGCGGTGAAGGACAAGGAGGTTCGTGAGGCGGACATCACCCGGGTCATCGACGCGGCGAAGGCGGTGGCCATCCCGATGGACCGGGAGGTCATCCACGTCCTGCCCCAGGAATTCATCATCGACGACCAGGGCGGCATCAAGGAGCCGCTGGGGATGTCCGGCGTCCGGCTCGAGGCCAAGGTCCACATCGTGACCGGCGCGGTGTCGAGCGCGCAGAACATCGTCAAGTGCGCCAACCGCACCGGGCTCAATGTGGCGGACATCGTGCTCCAGCCCCTCGCCTCCAGCGAGGCGGTGCTCGGCGAGGACGAGAAGGAGCTCGGCGTCTGTCTGGTGGACATCGGCGGTGGCACCACCGACATCGCCATCTTCTCCGGCGGCAGCATCGCCCACACCGCGGTCATCGCCCTGGGTGGAAACAATCTCACCTCGGACATCGCCATCGGGCTCCGCACCCCGGCCCACGAGGCCGAGCGCATCAAGCAGCGCTACGGCTGCGCCATGGCCTCGATGGTGGAAAAGGACGAGACCATCGAGGTGCCCTCGGTGGGCGGCCGGCAGCCCCGGGTCATCGGGCGGCAGATCCTCTGCGAGATCCTCGAGCCACGGGTGGAGGAGATCTTCCAGCTCGTGCACCGGGAGATCCAGAAGTGCGGCTTCGAGGACCTGCTCGCCAGCGGGGTGGTGATCACCGGCGGCTCCACCCTGCTCGCCGGAATGCCCGAGCTGGCGGAGGAGGTGCTCGGGCTGCCGGTCCGCCGCGGGATGCCGCGGGGTATCGGAGGTCTGGTCGACGTGGTGAAGAGCCCGATGTACGCCACCGGCGTGGGGCTGGTGGTCTACGGCGCCCGCCACACCGATCGGCGCCTGTTCCGCATCCGCGAGGACAACGTCTACCGGAAGGTTCGCGGCCGGATGCGGGAGTGGCTCGAGGAGATTTTCTAGAAGAAACACGCCCCGCTACAGGGGTGTGTCGAAAACTTGCGAGGGCGGGGTCCGGGCCGATGATGCCCGGATCAGGCCGCGAGGCCGCGGACGAGGGCGAATGGACAACTTCGATCAGAGCAAGCAGACCGCGAAGATCCGGGTGGTGGGCGTGGGTGGGGCGGGCTGCAACGCGATCAACACGATGATCGCCGCCGCCCTCGACCGGGTGAACTTCGTCGCCGCCAACACCGACATCCAGGCGCTGGCGGCGAGCCACGCGGCGGCCAAGATCCAGATCGGCGAGACCCTGACCAAGGGGCTGGGGGCAGGCGCCAATCCGGAGGTCGGGCGACAGGCGGCTCTGGAGAGCAAGGACGAGATAGCCCACGCGCTCGAGGGCGCGGACATGGTGTTCGTCACCGCGGGGATGGGCGGCGGGACGGGCACCGGTGCCGCCCCGGTGATCGCCGACGTTGCCCGCTCGCTCGGGGCGCTCACCGTGGCCGTGGTGACGAAGCCCTTCCATTTCGAGGGCAACAAGCGGCGGAAGCAGGCCGAGGCGGGGCTGATCGAGCTCAAGGCTGCGGTGGACACGCTGATCACCATCCCCAACCAGCGGCTGCTCGGGCTGAGCGGTCAGTCCATGCCGCTGCTCGAGACCTTCAAGCTCGCCGACGAGGTGCTGCTCAACGCGGTGCAGGGCATCAGCGACCTCATCCAGTACCACGGGTACATCAACGTCGACTTCGCCGACGTGAAGACCATCATGAGTGACCGCGGCCACGCGCTCATGGGTACCGGCCGGGCCTCGGGTGAGAAGCGTGCGGTTGCCGCCATGCAGCAGGCGATCAGCTCTCCCCTGCTCGAGGACGTGCAGATCGACGGCGCCACGGGGCTCCTGATCAACATCACCGGCGGCCGGGACATGACGCTCCAGGAGGTCAACGAGGCGCTGACCCTGGTGCACGACGCCGCCGATGAGGAGGCGGAGATCATCTTCGGGAGCCTCATCGACGAGAACGTCGCGGACGAGGTGAAGATCACCATCATCGCCACGGGCTTCCAGCACCGCGGCGCCGAGGTGCGGCGGGCTGCGCCAGTCGCGACGCACGTGCCGACCCGTCAGGCCGCCCCTGCCCCCGCCGAGCCGGTGGTGCTCGGCCCGGTGCGTGCGCCCCGGGCCACCTCACCCGACCCGAGGCCGCTCGCCCCCACCCGCCCGGTGAAGGAGCCGTCGCTCCCACTGGACGAGGACCAGTTCGACATCCCCACCTTCCTCCGCCGGCAGGGCCAGGGCGACTTCTAGGCCGCCCCCCGGCGACTCACGGCGGGGACGGACCGGACCGGTCGCGGCGGAGGCCTCGGCGCGAGGGGGGCCCGCGCTCGGGTCAAGTCGCCCGCGCGACGGGATCGCCCGCGACGGCCAGCGAGGCTCCGACCGACCCGGCCGCTCAGACCGCCCCGGTCGAGCGATAGCGGTACATCCGTTGCCGGTGGCTCGTACCGTCCAGCGCGGCGAACAGGTATCCGCGGAAGACCATCACCAGGTGGAGGAGCGCCCCCTCGACCACGCCGGTGATGATCGTGCCCAGGAGGCCGAGCGAGGCCAGCGGGTAGCGGGGGACGAACCACCAGACGGCGAGGATGAGGAGGTTGGGAATGCCCCACTCGATCCAGTTCGCCTGGAGGAAGCGGACGGATCGCTGCACCGTCTCCAGCCCGCCGCGGCTGCCACGCTGGTAGATGACCTCGGGAGCGGCGTTCAGCAGGATGACCGCGGCGAGCTGGAGCAGCTGCAGGAACACCCCGCGCTGTGCCGGAGGCGCCATCAGCTCGATGAGGAGCGAGGCGATCCAGTAGACGAAGAACAGGTTCGCCACCGACCAGAAGTACGCCCCGACGCTGCGGCCGAACTCGTCGAACTTCACCCGCGACTTCGCCACCACCTCGCCGAGGAAGTACAGGTAACAGCTCGCCGCCGCGGCCCAGACGATCCACACCACGAACCCCCCGATGCGTCCCAGCGCGCCGATCACTAGCTCGCTGGCCAGCTGGTTCGCCTCCAGCAGGCCGATGGGGAGGAGCAGCGTCCAGGCGTTCTTCCAGATGCCGGCCACGGCCTGCCGGAACGCGTCGGCGTAGATGCGGAGGTACACGGTCAGGACGTTCATGGGGCGGGCCGGACCATGTCATCCGACGCCTCACCACGCCACCGTGATGCTTGCCCCGCCGCGGGCGGCCGTGGCAGCGTGCGCCGCCCGACGCCGCCATGTTCCGCTCGCTGCTCATCGCCAACCGGGGAGAGATCGCCCGCCGCATCGGCAGCGTGGCGCGCTCCATGGGCCTGCGCACCATCGCGGTCTACTCGGACGCCGACGCCGAGGCCCCGTTCGTGAAGGAGGCGGACCAGGCGGTGCGCCTCGGCCCGCCGCCTCCGAAGGACAGCTACCTGAACCTCGAGGCGCTGATCCGGGCGGCGAAGGAGACCGGCGCCGAGGCCGTCCACCCCGGCTACGGCTTCGTCTCCGAGAACGCGGAGTTTGCCGGCGCCTGCACCGAGGCGGGCATCGTCTTCGTCGGCCCTCCGCCCGAGTCGATGGGCCGGATGAAGGACAAGGCCCAGGCCCGCGCCCTGGCCGCCGGGGCGGGGGTCCCGGTGGTCCCGGGGAGCGACGGCGTGGTGGCCGACCTCCGGGGCGCGAGCGAGGCCGCCGAGCGGATCGGCTTCCCGGTGCTGGTGAAGGCGGCCGGCGGAGGCGGCGGGATCGGCATGGCCGTGGCCGGTTCGCAGGCCGAGCTGGAGAAGGCCTTCCGTGCCTGCGCCGACCGCGCCCGTTCCGCGTTCGGCCGGGACGCGGTGTACCTCGAGCGCTACTTCTCGGCGCCGCGGCACATCGAGGTGCAGATCCTCGGGGACACGCACGGCAACCTCCTCCAGGTCCTGGAGCGCGAGTGCAGCATCCAGCGCCGGCACCAGAAGGTGGTGGAGGAGGCGGGCAGCCCGCTGTTCCTGGAAGGGAAGAATCCCGAGCTGCTCCGGAGAATGACCGCCGCCGCCCTCTCGGCCGCGCGGGCCTTCGGCTACGCGAACGCGGGCACGGTGGAGTTCCTGGTCTCGGACGGAGAGTTCTTCTTCATCGAGATGAACGCCCGGCTCCAGGTGGAGCATCCGGTGACCGAGCTCACCACCGGGGTGGACCTCATCGGTTGGCAGCTCCGCATCGCCGCGGGCGAGCGGCTGACGCTGAAGCAGGAGGAGATCCAGCGCCGCGGCCACGCGCTCGAGTTCCGCATCTACGCCGAGGACCCGGTCCGGTTCCTTCCCAGCCCCGGCCCCCTGAACGTCTTCCGTCCGCCGGAGGGTGAGGGCATCCGGGTGGACGCGGGTTACGCCGAGGGCGGGGTGGTGACTCCGTACTACGACCCGCTCCTGGCCAAGCTCATCGTCTCCGGCGAGAGCCGCGCGGAGGCCATCCAGCGCTCGGAGGACGCGCTCCAGCGCTTCGACATCCAGGGGCTGAAGAACAACGTTCCCCTGCACCTGCGCATCGTGCGGGACCGGGCGTTCCAGGCCGGCGCGCTGGACACCCACTTCCTGGAGCATCACGCGAAACCCTGAACCGAGGAGCCTCTGACGATGGACGTCCCCGCCCACATCACCGGCACCGTGTGGAAGGTCGAGGTCTCCGTGGGCCAGAAGGTGGCCGCCGGCGACGCTCTGGTGATCCTCGAATCGATGAAGATGGAGATGCCCGTCGAAGCACCCGAGGCCGGCACGGTGAAGGAGATCCGCTGTCAGCCGAGCCAGCCGGTGAACGAGGGCGACGTGCTGGTCGTGCTGGCGCCGTGACCGCCGACGGGCGGCTCGAGCGCTCCTGGCTGCCGGACGGCGTCCGGGTGCTGACGCTGGAGCGGACGCACCGGCGCAACGCGCTCACGCCCTTCCTGCTGGACGCGCTCGCCGAGGCGCTGGCGCCGGACCCCACCGTCCGCGCGCTGGTGCTCGAGGCCCGCGGTCCGGCGTTCTGCGCCGGCTACGACCTGGCCCAGCTCGGAGAGGACGCGGCCGCCGCGCGCTCGCCCGACGCGCGCATCCAGGAAGTCCTGGCGATGCTCGAGTCGCACCCGGCGCCGAGCGTGGCGGTGGTGCACGGGGCCGCGTTCGGTGCGGGCTGCGAGCTGGCCTGCGCCTGCGACTTCCGCGTCGGCACGCCGGACACCGTGCTCTGCATGCCGCCGGTGCGGCTGGGGGTGGTGTACGCGCCGGACGGCGTCTGGCGGGTGGCGCGGCTCGCCGGAGTCCAGCGCGCGCGGTGGATGTTCCTCACCGCATCCGAGGTGGGCGCGTCCGAGGCCCTCGCCTGGGGACTGCTCGACGTGGTGACCGACGACGCCGCGGCCCGTGCCCACGCGGTTGCCACCACGCTCGCCACGGGCGCGCCGCTGGCGGTTTCCGGGCTGCGCCGGACCTTGCGCGCCATCGGGCAGGCGCCGATCGATCCGGCCGAGCGCGAGGCCCTGGAGTCGCTCCGGGCGGAGGCGTTCGCCTCGGAGGATGCGCATGAGGCGAGGACCGCGATGCGCGAGAAGCGGCCGCCGCGGTGGAAGGGGCGGTGAGCGGCGCGGGCGTGGGGCCCGAGCTCGGGTGGACCGCCCCCGGACCGGTTCGCGTGACGTCCGGGTGCTGTCTCCCGCGCGTTCTTGACGTGCTCACTCGAGCTGCTCGGAGCGGAGACGAGGGCCAGCGTGCCGGACCTGGTGCGACGGCCGGCCGGCCTGCGCGACCTCGAGCGCTCCGACGGGCGCAGGCAGAGGTCGTCCAGTGATCGGGCCGAACGGATCAGCCGTCCCGGCTCTGCAGCGCGCAGTGCCGCGAGCCAGGCGGGGCGGAAGCCCGCGCCCCAAACGCCCAGAGGTTAAAGCAAGAACTCGGACGCCGAGCGAAGCGCAGCCACGACGGTCCAAGCGCTTGTGAGCGCTAAGGGCGCACTGCGAGTCGAGGTTGTTGCTTTAGCCTCTGGGCGTCTGGGGCGACCCCGCGGACGGCAGCTGGCCTCGCTGAATGCGGCGTGGGTGGCGGCCCGGCGCCACCGGCGAGGGGATCGACCCGAAGAGGATGGCTCGCGTCGTCATGGATGGATGGTCGGCGCCCCGACGGCGTCGGGTCTGCTCCTCAGACCACCGCGATGCAGTCGATCTCGATGTCGAAGCGAAAGGGCCAGGCAGGCACGTTCACGAACGTGCGGGCAGGAGGATCCTTCGGGAAGTACCGGGCGTAGATCGCGTTGACCGCGGCGAACTTCTCGGCCGAGGTGCAGTACACGGTGCACCTCACGACCCTCTCCAGGGAGGAGCCAGCGGCCTCGACACAGCGCTTCAGCTGTTCGAGGACGATCTCCGTCTGTCGCTCGAGGGGTGCCTCCACGATGTCGCCCGTCTCCGGGTCGAACGGCGGGAGGCCCGAGACGTAGATCGTGTCGCCATGCCGCGTCACCACCGAGGCAGGTGCCTTCCTTCGCTCCAGGTATGTCGACAGCGGCTCCACGCGGATGGTCTCTCGCTTCATGGCTCTGCCTCCTTCCGGACGTCCCAGCGTTCGCCGGAGGTCGAAGCCTGAGCACGGACACGCGGAGCCAAGTTTCGGCCGCGGCCGAATCGTAGGGCGCGGAGCTCATCCCGCGCCGTGGACGACCGGTCACCTCCGGTGGGCGGAGATGCAGGTGAACGGGATCTCCATCCGGAGCGTGTCCCGGTCCAGGAGCGCAGGCAGCGCGCGGAAGACCGCCGGCCGCGCCTCCTCGGGCACCAGCGCCCGCCAGGGCTCGAGGAACGCGAGCCGGATGAAGTGGTGCCGGAAGAGCGCCTCCGCGCTCGCGAACGACCAGCGGAAGCCGTGGATTCTCTCGTCCTCGACGTCGAACCCGGCGGCGCGGGTCAGCGCGACCAGCTCCTCGGCTGGCCGTCGCCGGGCCCGGATGTGCTCGGTGATGCGCCGCTGGCCGTCCACCACCCCCGCCCCGTCGAGCGCCCGGCCGAGCGCGTCGTAGAACCCGGCCATCGTGCCCGGCAGGTTGGCGGTGAAGACCAGCTGGGCGCCGGGGCGCGCCAGGCGCGCGCAGCTCGCGAGCGCCCGCGGCAGGTCCGCCACGTTGTTCAGTCCGTTGTTGGAGACGATGAGGTCGATCGACGCGGGTTGCAGCTGCAGCGACTCCACGGTCGTCACGTGCAGGGTGACCGTTCCCTCCAGCCCCCAGGCGCGGACCTTCGCCCGGATCCGCTCCATCGCCGGCGCCCAGGGGTCCACGCCATGCAGCCGGGCACCTGGCCCCAGCCGCTCCGCCAGCTCCAGGAGCGGGAACCCGGTTCCGCAGCCCACGTCCAGGACGGTCAGCCCGGGGCGAAGCTCCACCGCGTCCAGCAGCGGAAGCCCGAACGGTGCCGACCAGATCGGCAGCTCGTCGTAGAGCGCGACCGTCGCCGGATCCGTCAGATCCGCCGGCGGTGCCTCCCACGGCTCCACGCGCTCCGCCCCACCGCCTCAGGCGCCGCCGAACAGCTCCGCCATCCGGAGCCGCAGCGCCGAGGCAATCTTGTACAGCGAGCTGATCGAGGCGCTCGATTCGGCGCGCTCGATCTGGCTCAGGAGCGAGACCGACAGGCCCGTCCGCCGCGCGAGCTGCTTCAGCGTCAGCTCCTGGGATTTCCGCGCCTCACGGATGGTGCGGCCAATCGCCCGGTGCAGCTCGGCCTCCGGATCCTTGGAGAGGCCCTTCTTCGCCAGGGCCGACTCCACCGCCGCCAGCAGCTCCTCGGGCTCCACCGGCTTCTTCACGTAGTCCGACGCCTGCGCCTTGAGCGAGGCGACGGCGGTCTCCACCGCGGGGTGGGCAGTCGCGACGATGACCGCGATGTCCGAGTCGTAGCCGCGGATCTTCTCCAGCAGCTCGGTTCCGGACATCTGCGGCATCATCATGTCCAGGATAACCAGGTGAAAATCTTCCGCGCGTAGCCGGTCCATCACCTGCGTCGGATCGGTCAGCGCCACGACCTCGTAGCCCGCCTTCGTCAGCAAGAGTTGAAGGTAGTCGCCGGTCTCCTTCTCGTCGTCGACCACCAGGATGCGGATCTGCATCGCCCCTCCTAGCGCTGCGGCATCGCGCTGGAGGCCCTAGCCTTCTTCTCGGCGTCCGAATCCTCAAGGAATTTCTTCACCCTGGGCACGGCTGGGTCGTCGGCCGAGGCCAGCTCGAGAAACCGGCGGTAGTGGGACTCGGCCCGGCGGGTGTCCCCCCCCCGGGCGTACGAGGTGGCCAGCATCAGGTGACACCGGGGGTGGTTGCGGTCCAGCGCGAGGCAGCGCTCGAACCGTCCGGCAGCCTCCCCCGCGTTCCCCCCGTCGTAGAGCACCTTCCCTTCCCGGTACAGCCGCTCCACGTCCACGGCGCTCGCCGTCCGGACCGGGGGTTTGCGTGGGTTCTTCAGGGCAGTCGCGATCTCCGCCCGGAGCTCGGCGACCTCCGGTGCCCAGGCTCGGCTGTTCCGGGCCGGCTCGAGCTTCCTCGACGCGGTGGACGGCCGGCCCAGGTCCAGCTCCCGCCGCGCGTTCCGCACGGCCCGTCCCGCGGTCGCCTCGGCCCGCCAGGTCCGCCGCAAGGTTTGCGCCTCGGCCTGGTAGGCGCGGTCCCGCACCGAGGCGAGAAGCCGCAGCGCCCGGTCGAAGTCGCGCGCCTCCGCCGCCGCCCGGGCCGCGGCCATCCACTCGGTCGCGGTGCTCGGCCGGGTCGCGGGCATGGTCGGGGGGGTGAGCTCCAGAGGCGGCGGCTCCGCGGGCGAGGGCGGCGGAGGCTCCGATACCACCTCGGGTGTGGGAGGCGGCGGCACCGCGCTCCGCAGCCGCGAGGTGTCCCCTTCCCGCCCGCGGAGAAGGAGAGCCGCGCCCAGGCCGAACACCAGTCCGAGCGCCACGACGCCGAGCGCCTTGCGCGACCGCCGGGCCGGCACCGCGGCCTCACTCGGCAGCGCCTCACCGGCGTCCACCACCCCCACCACCAGCGGGTGCGGCGCGGTATCCGCCAGCACGTCACTCCGCGAGGCGGCCGGAGGCTCGGGCGCCGCGCTCCGGGGCAGGGGCATGTCGAGCGGCATGCCGTCCGGGCGGAGCGCCACCCCGTAGTCCCCGATGTTCACCAGGTCGCCGTCACCGATGGGGACCGCGTCGGTGATGCGCACCCCGTTCACGCGCGTCCCGTTGGCGCTCCGCAGGTCCTCGAGGAGCACCCCCCCGTCCCGGCGGACGAGCCGCGCATGCCGGCGGGATATGTTCCGCTCTGGCAGGTGGACGACGTTGTCCTCACGCCGGCCGATGGTGATCTCGTCGCGGTCGAGGGGAACCTCCCGGCGCTGCCCCTCGTCGTCCTCGATCACCAGCTTCATGGGTCTACCCGGCCCCTCCCCGGTGCCGGGCCCATGCTACAAGGCGCGGCCGCATGAACGTGAGGGAAGGTGAGGCGCTCCGGCCGGGCATCGCGGAGGCCCTGTTCGGAGACCGCGTCGTCCGCCATCCGTGGGTTCGCCGCCTGCTCGCAGTCGATGCCGAACGTCGGCTGATCGCGATGTCGTTGCTGGTCGGAGCACTGGTGTTCGTTCCCTACGTCGGCGCCGTCGGGCTCTGGGACCCCTGGGAGTCGCACTACGGCGAGGTCGCGCGGGAGATGATCGCCCGGAACGACTACGTGCATCCCTACTGGGAGAGCAGCTGGTTCTTCTCCAAGCCGCCGCTCGCCATGTGGATGGACGTGCTGGGCATGGCCCTGGTGGGCACGAACCGGACGCCCGGCAAGCTGGCCCTCTACACCGAATGGGGCATGCGGATGCCCTTCGTCCTCGGGGTGCTCGCCTCCCTGGCCCTGCTCGCGGTGGCCCTGGGCCGGACGGTCAACCGCCGGGTAGGCCTGGCCAGCACGGTGGTGCTCGCCACCATGCCCCTGTTCTTCCTGGTCACCCGGCAGGTGGTCACCGACACGCCGTTCGTGGCCTGCCTCGTCGCCGCGATGGCCTGCGCGATCATCGGCCTGTTCGACGAGCGGACGACGCACCGCACCGCGTGGTGGATGGCGTTCTACGTGCTCTGCGGGCTGTCCACCCTGGCGAAGGGACTGCTTGGCGTCGGGCTACCAGCGGTCATCCTGCTGGCCTACGCGGCGGCCTGCGTCTTCCCCTGGGACGCCGCCGGCCGTGCCGCCCACTGGCGCTGGCTGAGCAGCGCGGCGTACCGGAAGGAGGTCCGGGACGGGAAGGAGCCGATGCCGGCGCTCTTCGCCGAGATGTCCCGGATGCGGCTCCTCACCGGCATCGCAGTCTTCTTCGCCGTCGCCGGTCCCTGGTTCGCGGTGATGTGCGTCTTCCCCGAGGTCGACAACGAGGGGAAGACGTTCCTCTACCGCTTCTTCATCCACGACCACCTCAACCGCCTCTTCGAGGGCGTCCACACCACCACCCCCGGCGGCTCGTTCGTCTACTTCATCGAGCAGGGCGGCTACGCGCTCTTCCCCTGGGTGGCGCTGCTGCCCGGGGCGCTGGCGGTGGTCTCGCCGATGCGCTTGCGCGGGCTGGACGTCCGCGGAAGGGTGGCCTTCATCGCCCTCATCTGGACCGTGTTCAGCTTCCTCCTGATGGACGCCTCGGCCACCAAGTTCCACCACTACGTCCTTCCGGTGTTGCCCGGGGTCGCGATCCTCGTCGCGCTGTTCCTCGATCAGCTCTGGGAGGACGGGCCGGCGGCGCACGCGGTCCCCCTCCTGCTGGGGGCAGTGCTCTTCTTCCTCGTGGCCAAGGACCTCGCCGCCACGCCGAAGGACTTCACCGATCTCTTCGTCTACAACTACGAGCGGCCGTACCCGCACGAGCTGGACACGCGGCCCGTGCTCTTCGGCTGGTCACGCCGGCCGCTCATGACCGGAGACCTGGTGGCGGCCGTGCTGCTGGCCGTCGGGGCCTGGATGACGGTGGGCGCCGGCGGCGCGGATCGGGCCGATCGGCTCAAGGCCCGCATGCCCGGGTTGCTGGTCGGTGCGGTGGGGCTCACCGCGCTGGCCACCACCAGCATCCCGGCACTGGTGAGCCCGATCACCTTGCTCGGGTGCCTGGCCCTCGCCTCCGCCGGACTCGTCGTCTGGGGAGCGCTGAGCGCGCCGAGCCCGCACCGGCGCTCGGCGATCGAGGCCGCCGCGGTCGGCGTCGTCGTCGGCGTGGTGCTCATCGCGGTGCCGCTGCTGCTCCCGCGGGCAACCGCGGCGGCCCTCAACCTCCGGACGCCGGTGAACGTGAAGATGGGGCTGATCTGGGCGTTCACCATCGGCGGAGTGGCGGCGGCGCTCGCCGCGGTCCGGAACTCGCGGACCGGACTGGTGGGAAGCCTCGGGGCGCTCGCGCTGGGGCTCGCGCTCTGGTTCAGCTGGAGCCACTGGGTGGACCTGAGCCACCACTGGACGCAGCGGGACCTGTTCTGGCGCTACTACGACCGTCGCGCTCCCGGCGAGCCCATCGTGGCCTACATGATGGACTGGAAGGGTGAGACCTTCTACAGCAAGAACACCGTCAAGCAGATCAAGGACAGCCCCGCTCGGATGGCCGCGTTCGCCAGCCTGCCGGGACGAAAGTGGGCGCTGGTGGAGCATCCCCGCCTCGGGCTGCTCCGCCAGGCCGTGGGCCCGGACCACCGCATCGAGCAGGTGGACCGGGACCTCAACGTGAAGTTCGTGCTGGTCACCATCGATTGAGCCGCATCGAGGTCCGCTCCCTCTCGAAGAACTTCGGTCCGCGCACCGCGGTGGAGGGGCTCGACTTCGACGTCGGCGCCGGCGAGGTGTTCGGGCTCCTCGGACCGAACGGGGCGGGGAAGACCACCACCGTCCGGATGCTCACCGGGCTGCTCCGGCCCTCGTCGGGGCGGGCCATCGTGTGCGGCGTGCCACTCGACGGGGACGGGGAGGCCCTCCGGTCACGCGTCGGGCTCCTGACCGAGCAGCCCGGGCTCTACGACCGCCTCACCGCGCGCGAGAATCTCCGCTTCTTCCTCAAGCTCCACCACCGCGACACGAAGCCGGCCTGGGAGGCGGCTCGCCGCTGGATGCAGCGCTTCGGCCTCGGCGGTCGCGAGGAGGACCGCTGCGGCACCTTCAGCAAGGGGATGCGGCAAAAGCTGGCGCTGGTCCGCGCCCTCCTCCATGACCCACAGGCGCTCTTCCTCGACGAGCCGACCAGCGGGCTCGACCCGGAATCCGCCCGCGCGGTGCGAGACGCGGTCGGCGAGCTGGCCGCCGACGGCCGCACGGTGGTGCTGTGCTCGCACAACATGGCCGAGGTGGAGCGCCTCTGCGCCCGGGTCGCGGTGGTGAAGGGGCGGCTCCTCGCGGTGGGGACGGTCCCCGAGCTCCGCCGGCAGACCGCGGTGGTGGAGATTCACGTCGAGGGGAGCGCGGGCGCGGCGGGCGAGGCGCTGGGACCCATCGTGCCGCCCTGCGTGTGGGTGGCCGAGGCGCACGTGCTGCGGATCACGCTCGCCGGGGGGGTGAGCATCCCCGAGGTGGTGGCGCTGCTCGCCCAGGCCGGGGTCCGCATCCACGCCGTGTTCCCCGCCCAGCGCGCCCTCGAGGACGTGTACCTCGAGCTCACCCGCAGCAGCGAGACGGAGGCCACGTGAGCTTCCGCTTGCACCGCGCGCTGGCCGTGAGCTGGAAGGAGGCGCTCGACCTCCGGAAGAACCCCGGGCTCCTGGCCAGCATGCTCGCCCTCCCCGCGGTGCTGGTCCTGGTGCCGACGGGGGTGATCTGGTCCTGGCTCCGCAACCCGGACACGGTGACCTTCCGCTCGATGGCGCTGTACTACGACCCCACGCTCCCGCTGAACGCCGATCCGGTTCGGTTCATGATCGACAAGCTGGTGCTCGACTGGTTCGGCGTGTTCCTCCTCATGCCGGTGTTCGTGCCGATCCTGATCTCCTCGCAGAGCGTGGCCGGCGAGAAGGAGCGCCGCACCCTGGAGCCGCTTTTGGCTGCGCCGGTGAGCGCCGCCGAGCTGGTGCTCGGGAAGAGCCTCGCCTCCGTCGTCCCGGCGGTGGCCATCACCTGGCTGTCGTTCGCGGTGTTCGTCCTCGCGGTGGACGCCGTCGCCTGGCCGCTGGTGCACGCCCCGGTACTGCCGAACGGCATGTGGCTCTTCGGCATCGGAGTCGTGGCGCCGCTGTTCGCCTTCCTGGGCAACGGGCTCGCGGTGCTGGTGTCGGCGCGGGTCGGAGAGGCGCGGCTGGCGCAGCAGCTCTCGGCGCTGGTGGTGCTGCCGCTGATGGGCCTCGTCGGAGGTCAGCTCGCGGGGTGGATCCGCGCCGGGACCGGGTACTACGCGGTGCAGGGCCTGGTGGTGCTGGTGCTGGACATCCTCCTCATCCGGGCGAGCGTCCGGCTGTTCGACCGCGAGCGGCTGGTCAGCCGGTGGACCTAGCGCCCCGCCGAGTCCGAGCGCACCCCCCGGGCTCGCAACGGCGCATGCTCCTGTGCGATCCTCATGGCACGGAAGGCGCAAGGAGCAATCCCGCCGCCCTCGCCCCGTGATCAGCGACGAAGGTCCCTCCCGGGAGGTTCGCCTTGGGTCTGTTCGATGCACTGAAGGGTGAAGCGCAGCGCAACTTCATCGCCCGCGCCGACGCGGCGAAGGACGACATCCTCTACGCCTATCCGGAGCGGAACGTCCGGATGCTGACCCAGCTCACGGTCGGCGCCGACGAGGTCGCGATCTTCGTCAAGGACGGGCAGGTGCAGGGGAAGCTCGGGCCCGGGCGGCACACGCTCGACACCCAGAACATCCCGTTCCTCGGCCGCTTCGTCGAGGCCTTCACCGGCGGGAACCTCTTCGTCGCCGAGATCTACTTCGTCGGCCTGCGCGAGTTCCCCGGCGTGAAGTTCGGCGGTCCGATCGGCGACGTGCGTGATCCGGAGACCGGCCTGGGCATCGGGACGATGGTCTACGGCGACTTCTCGGTGAAGGTGACCGAGCCGGAGAAGCTGATCCTCGGCCTGGTGGGCCTGCGGCGGACCAGCAACGAGGAGTTCCTCGCCTGGTTCAAGAGCCAGGTGCTGAAGGTGGTGCGCGACCGCATCGCCGAGCTCCTCGTCAAGAAGAGGTGGCCCCTGCTCGACGTGACCTCGGGCGCGTACACCGAGGAGATCGAGCAGGACGTGATCGCCGGCTTCAAGCCGCACGTGGAGGGCTACGGGCTGACCATCGTGCGGATGGGCAACTTCACCGTCTCGATCAAGGACGAGGACGAGGCCACGCTGAAGCGGCTGACCAAGGACACCGCGTACAGCAAGCTCGCCGGCGGCTTCCAGCATTACGCGCAGGGGCAGGCGATGCTCGGGGCGGCGGAGGGGATGGCGAAGGGCGGGGAGGGCGGCGGCGGGGCGCTCCAGGGCGCCGGGCTGGGCATCGGCTTCGGGATGGCACAGGCGTTCCAGCAGGGACAGCAGCGGCCGCCGGCGGCGCCGGCCCCGGTGGCTGCCGCGGGCACGCCGTGCCCCAACTGCGGCACGCCGGGGACGGGCAAGTTCTGCGGCAACTGCGGCCAGCCGCTCGCGCCGGTGGGGAAGAAGTGCACCGAGTGCGGCTCGGACCTCGCCCCGGGCGCGAAGTTCTGCGGGAACTGCGGGAAACCCGTCGGCGGCTGAGCGCTCGGCATGCGACCGCGGGGGGGCGGTCGCGATTCTCCTGGTCGGATGTACGCACGCGAGCGAGGGCCCCCACGCGTCCCCGGAGCCCGAGCCGATCATCGAGCTCTGGCGGAGCGGATGCGCGGAGGAGAGGTGCCTGCTGGTCCTGGGCTGCCGCGTTCGGCCGGACGCGCCGCGACGGCCAGCGCCCTCCGGCCTGAGACGGAAGGCTCTGTGGGCGACCTCGGAGATGGACGGGAAACTGAACAACGGTGGCTTCAACCGATGGCGGATTACGGTCAACGGCCAGGGCCGCGATGGCCTCCATGGTGCGATCTCCTCGTTGGACCCCTTGGCGAGCGCCTGGAGGCCCCAGGGTCGACCGTGCCACCGCACCCTGCACGCGCGGTCGGCGGATCGACCCCGGTCACTTCGTGCCGGTCGCCTCGGCCGTCCCCGCGTCCGGAGGCGCGGTCATCTGCCCGACTGTCGCGGATGCCGGAGCAACGGCGGCGGCGGCGGCTGGCGGCGTCTCGGCGGTGCTCGTCGGTGATGGCGGTGGACTGGCGGGCGCGGGCTGCTTCGGTGCCGGAGACTGTCCCTCCGGTCCGGTACCGGTAAGCCGCGGCACGATCGCCGCCACGAACGCGTCGGGGGACACGCCGGAATCGCCGAGCGCGCGTGCGAGCCCGTCCGCGTCGAGGCCGTTCCCCGGCGCGAGCAACGGCTTGAGAAACGCGCCGGCGCCGGGCTCCTGCCACCAGCGCGTGCCGAACTTCCGCACCAGCGCTGCCCGCAGCTGGGCACCGAGGAGCCACCCGCGGAGGTAGTCCGCTGCCCCGAGGGTCGCCTCCTGGTCGAGGGTGAGCCGAGCCTCGTCCTGCGCCGAGCCCGGCAGTGCGTAGGCCCGATCCATCGTCGACCGGTAGGCCGCGCGCAGATCGGCGCCCGGCTTCGCGCCGGCGATGTTGAAGAGCACCTTGCCCGCGGCTCGCCGCACGAGGAACAGCTCCTGCACGCTCACCCCCTGGATCCAGGTCCGGCTGGCGTCTGCCGACAGCCCCGCCTGCTCCAGCCACGCCGGCTCCGTGGTGAGCGACTCGAACAGCGCGGCGAAGACCTCGGCGTTGGTGCGGTTGCCGAGCTTCGCCAGCTCGAAGCGCCGCTCCTCGGTGAAGGCGTCGTGCACCGCGTGGCCAAACTCATGCAGCGCGCTGCGCTGGTCGCGGGCGCCGCCCACTGGCTTCAGCGAGATGCGCACGTCCGTGGGCACCACCACGCCGAGCACCAGCCCCCGCGGGTTCTTCTTCGGTGCGTCACCGGCGTCGAGGGTCACCGTCTTCAACGTCGCCGGATCGAGCTCGAGCGGCCCGAGCGTTGCCCGGATACGCGAGACCACCTCCGCGCGCTTGAAGCCTTCGGTGGGGGGCAGGCGCACCAGTCGCGGCAGGTCCTGCCGGCCGATGCGGTCCAGCGGCAGCTGCAGCTCTCGCTGCGCCAGCCGTGTCAGCGCGCCGGTCCAGGCCTCCTGGGTCCGGGTCAGCACCGCGTCTGCCAGCGCCCCGAGCTGCTCGGGCTTCGCCTCGCGGAGCTCGGCAGTCCAGGCGGCAGGGTCGAGGTTCAGCGCCGGAAGGAGCTCGGCGGCCCGGGCGCCCCGGCGCAGGACGAGGGCGGAGACCTTCTCCACCGCCGGCGTGGCCGCCTCGTAGATCTGCCGCCGGCGCAGCGCGCTCTTCTCCGTGGCGAGGATGGACTCCAGATTTCGGTAGGGCCGCTCCGTCCCCGCGACCTTGAAGGTCAGCGACTGCTCGAGGGTGGCGATGGCGTCCGAGACGTCGGCGAGCTGCTGCGCCATCCACTCCCCGGCGAGGTACGCGTGCAGGTGCTCCAGGGCCCGGCGCTCGCGCGCGTCGCTGGTCAGCTCCCGCTGCCGCGCCACCCGGGCCACTGATTCCGGGGTGAGCCACGCCTCGGCCCCCACGTACGTCTTCGCGAGATCCGCGGGCACGCCCTCGGTCCAGTACTTCCAGACCAGCTCGTCCTGCGAGCGGAGAAGCGCTTCGGCCTTGGCGGCGAGCTCCGCCACCGCCGGCCCGAGCGCCTCCCGCTCCGGGGTTCGGGAAGGAAAGCTCGCCACGGGGTCCGGAGGAACCGGCTGGCTGGCGCAGGCGGCGAGGAGGAGCGCGAGGAGGACGTGCGGGAGCCGTGGACGCATGAAGAGGCGAACTGTACCGTCGCCCGCCGGGATGCCCAATCCTTCGCAGTGGGCCGGGGCCCGTGCCCGCCAGTTGCTCCAGCGTGCGGTCCGCGCGCAGCTCGAGGGGCTCGGGTACCAGGAGGTCGAGACGCCGCTCCTGGTGCCCGCGCCGGGCATGGAGCCTCACATCCGGGCCTTCGAGGTCCCCTTCGTGCCCGAGACCGACCTCGGGCGGGCGCGGACCCTGTACCTGCACACCAGCCCCGAGTACGCGATGAAGCGGCTCCTCGCCGACGGCGCGGGGCCCATCTTCCAGATCTGCAAGGTCTTCCGGAACGGCGAGGTCAGCCCGACGCACAATCCCGAGTTCACGATGCTCGAGATGTACCGTCCGCACGCCGACTACCGGGCGATCATGGACGACCTCGAATCCGTCCTCGCTGCGGCCGCCGCCGCGCTCGGGCGCAGCGAGCCGTTCGGGCGCCGGCCCTACCAACGGGTCACGGTTCGCGAGGCAGTCTGCCGGGAGACCGGGATCGACCTCCGCCAGGTCCCCGACGCGGCGTCGCTCGCGGAAGGCGCACGGCGAGTGGGAGTCCGGACCGAGCCCGGCGACGGCTTCGACGACGTCTTCTTCCGGCTCTTCCTGGAACGGGTGGAGCCGCGGCTTGGACGTGGCCGGCCAGCGTTCCTGATCGACTATCCGGCGTCGATGGCCGCCCTCGCCCGGCTCAGCCCTCAGGACCCCTCGGTGGCCGAGCGCTTTGAGCTCTATGCGCACGGGCTCGAGCTGGCCAACGGCTTCTCCGAGCTGACCGATCCTGTCGAGCAGCGTCGCCGGCTCGAGGAGGAACGCGCCTTCCGCGTCGCCCGGGGCCGGCCCGCCTATCCGCTGGACGAGGCGTTCCTCGAGGCGGTGGGCCGGATGCCGCCCTCGGGAGGTGTGGCCCTCGGCCTGGACCGGGTGCTGATGCTGCTCCTCGGCGCCGAGCGCATCGAGGACGTGCTCCTCTTTCCGGCGCACGGGTCCGTATGAGCGGCGGCGAGCTCCTCCACACCGTGGCCACGTACGCGGCGGTGGGCAGCAGCGCCGTGGTGGGTCTGGTGGTCATCGCGCTGTCGCCCGGTCGCCCGGAGCGCGCCGACCCGGTCATCCGCGGCTGGTGCAACGCCGTGCTCGCCGCGGCCGGGGTACGCGAGGACGTGCAGGGCCTGGAGAACCTCCCGGCGGGCACGTGCGTGCTGGTCTGCAACCACCAGTCGAACTTCGATGCCCCCTTCGTCTTCACCAGGCTGCCGAAGCACATTCGCTTCGTGGCCAAGCGGGAGATCTACCGCATTCCCATCTTCGGCGCGGCGGTGAAGGCGATGGGCAACATCCGCGTCGAGCGCACCGGGAGCGACGCCGACCACCAGCGGATCGAGGCGGCGGTGCAGCAGGTCCGCACCCGGACCAGCATCCTCTTCTTCGCCGAGGGGACGCGGAGCACCGACGGAAAGCTCCGTCCCTTCAAGAAGGGCGCGGCCATCCTGGCGACCGACGCTCAGGTGCCCATCGTCCCCGTGGCCGTCGCCGGCGCCCACGAGATCACCCCCAAGGGCGGGCTGTGGGTGCACTCCGGTCGCCCGCTGGTCCTCCGCGTCGGAAAGCCGATTCCCACCACCGGGCTCACGCGGGACGATCGTGACAGCTTGACCGAGCAGGCGCACGATGCGGTGGCCGCGCTCCTCGAGGAGGGGAACCGGCGAGTGGAGGAGATGCTCCGGACATGAGCGCCGGCAAGGACAGGGACACCCTCGAGCGGCTGCTCGCGATGCGCTTCTCCGCGCACCCCTGGCACGGGGTGCCGATCGGCGACCGGGCCCCGGCGGAGGTGACGGTCTACGTGGAGATCGTCCCCACCGACGCGATCAAGTACGAGCTGGACAAGGAGGCCGGCCACCTCCGCATCGACCGGCCTCAGCTCTACTCCAGCTTCTCGCCCACCCTTTATGGGTTCATTCCCCAGACCTTCTGCGGGGTCACGGTGGGCGAGCGCTGCGCCGAGCGCACCGGGCGGGCTCACGTCGACGGAGACGGAGATCCGATGGACATCTGCGTGCTGAGCGAGCGCGACGTGAGCCACTCGGGGGTGCTGCTCCGGGCGCGGCCGATCGGCGGGCTGCGGATGATCGATGGCAACCAGGCGGACGACAAGCTCATCGCCGTGCTCGCCGGGGACACCGCCTACGGGCACCTCCAGGACGTGAGCGAGCTCCCGCCGGGGATGCTCGACCGTTTCCGCCACTACTTCCTCACCTACAAGCAGATGCCGGGCGAGAAGCGACCGGTGGAGATCCCCGAGGTCTATGACCGCGCCGAGGCCCAGGAGATGGTACGCCGCAGCCAGGCCGACTACGCGAAGGCGTTCGGGCATCCTTCCGAGCGGGTGAAGACGCTGCTCTCGCTCCTCGGTCTCGACGACCGGGACCGGTAGCCCCGGTCACCGGTTCAACGGGCATGCGCGGTCCGCCGCGCCCACTGCTCGACCGCCGAGGTGAGCAGGGCCGCCGCGCCGGCGCGGGCCGCCGGATCCGACTCGCTCCATCCGGGCGGGCTCACCTGGATCGCCTCGTCGAAGGGATGCTCTCCCTCGAGCGCCCGGGGATCGATCTTGCCGGCGAAGGCCACCACCCGCGTGCCGGATCCCGATCGCCGCGCCCGCCGGGCCAGCTCGAGCGGGCCCTTCCCGCTGAGCGTCTGGGTGTCCAGCCGTCCCTCGCCGGTGAGGACCCAGTCCACCCCCTGGAGTCGATCGTCCAGCGCGAGGAGCTTCGACAGGTGCTCGAAGCCACGGCTGATCCGTGCACCACATCCCACCAGCAGCCCGTAGGAGAGTCCCCCGGCCGCGCCGGTGCCCGGCAGGTGCTCGGCATCGACGTCCAGGTCGCGTTTCACGACCTCGGCGAAGTGCGCCAGCGCCGCGTCGAGCACCTCCACGTCCTCGGGTGAGGCGCCCTTCTGCGGACCGTACACGGCGCTCGCGCCGGTGGTGCCGCAGAGCGGGTTGAGCACGTCGGTCATCACCGTCATCTCGGTCTCCCGGACCGCCGGGAGCACGCCGTCGGACACGATGCGCGACAGGTTCCGGAGAGCCGCTCCACCCGGGGGCAAAGTACGTCCCGAGGCATCGAGGAAGCGGTACCCGAGCGCCTGGAGGGCGCCCGCGCCGGCATCGTTGGTCGCGCTGCCGCCCACGCCGACCAGGAGCGAGCGGACGCCGCTCTCGAGCGCATCGGTGATGAGCTCGCCCGTGCCGAGGGTGGTGGTGACCCGGGCATCCCGCTCGGCCGGGGCGAGCAACGTGAGCCCCGACGCCAGCGCCATCTCCACGATGGCCCCGCCGGGCCAGCTCGCCCACTGCGCCTGCAGCGGGCGCCCGAGCGCGTCGTGGGCCCAGGCGGTGTGCCACTGGCCTGCCAGCGCCTCCACCAGCGCGTCCGCGGTCCCGGGTCCCCCGTCCGCGAGGGGGAGGGCCGTAACCTCGGCATCGGGCCAGCCGGCGCGCACGCCGGCCTCGATGGCCCGAGCGGCCTGGCCAGCGGTCAGGCTCCCCTTGAACTCCAGCGGGGCGGCGAGGATGCGGACGGTCAAGGAGGTGGCGCGGCGACGGGAAGGGGCGGAGGCGGCGGCGGAGACTGCACCAGATCGGCGGGGACCGAGTCCTCCACGCAGCGCGGCACCGGGCCCCCGATGTCGCAATGGCGACTGGAGCCGCAGCCCGGGCCGCAGGGGTTGTGCTCGCAGAATCCCGTCTCGGGGTTGCAGACCTGGCCCACACCCTCGCAGACCGCGTAGCACCCGCCGGCCGCGCGGCTGACGACGGAGCCGATCATCCCGTAGAGGGCCAGGGCGATCGCTCCACCTGCCTTGTCGCCCGCGCACGCCGTGAGCGCGAGGGCGACGAGGGCGGCGGCGCGACGGCTCACCGGCCCGCCTCCTCGAGCCAGGCGGTGAGCGGCCGCGGGCCGGACTCGTCGGGGCGAACCGAGCGGGCGATGCTCTCCAGCCGCCGCTGGAGGCGGTCCATCTCCTCGGCGGGCTCGCGTGCCGGGCCCGTGGCGCGGTGACAGAAGTACGTCCGGCAGCCGAGCGGTCGCGCGGAGTAGACGGTGCAGCGGCGCCCCTCGGCGTCGAGGAACCGGCAGCCTCCGTCCGGCCTCGGCGGAGGAATCTCCGGGACGGCGCTCCGGAGCGCCTCCCACTCCACGCGCCAGAGCCAGGGCTGGCGCCCAGTTTCGGCGAGCTGGCAACACTCGGCGCTCGCTGGACAGCGGAAGCCCGACCACGCCGTATCGGCCTGGCGGTAGAGGGCGTCGAGGGCACGGGCGGCGGCGCGCTCTGCGTGCGCCTGTCGGGCGGCGTCGGGGGACCACGTCCGGTGCTGCTGCAGCGGCGGACCGTTCACTCGTTCGGTCACGGCTGGCCTCGATCGGACCCCGCCGGGCCTCCGCAGATCAGCCCCGAGGGACACTGGGACGGGAGCACCGAGCCGGGCGGGCAGGTCCAGCCCGAGGGCCCGCAGGTCGCGGAGACGCCGATGTCGCTCCTGCATCCCTCCTCGCAGCAATAGACCGCCACCGGCGTGTCGCAGGGGGTGCTGCACCCGACGACCGCGGTTCCGAGGAACGATGCCGCCATGATCCAGCTCCGCACGGGTCCCCCGCGGCCAGGGCGCTCAGGTGCGTCACTACTCCGGGTTCGAGGTTTCGTCCACCGGGCCAACCTCCGCCGGCAGCGAGGTCATTCGACCGCGCGGAGCAGCGTGGGCCGTCGGGGCCCTCGTGCGGCGAGGTTACCCTCCGAGGCAGAACGGCTGGCCCGGGCAGTCCGCTGGCGAGACCGAGCCCGCGGGGCAGTGCCAGCCGGAGGCGTCGCAGAACGGGGAGGTGGTCACGTGGTTCGTGCATTCCGCCACGCAGCAGGTGAACCCTGGAGTGCCGTTGTCGCACGGGTTTCCGGTTCCCGCGTCGAGGGGCCCGGGCAGAGGCCCTTGGCAGAAGCGGTAGCTGGGGCAGTACGCCGAGGAGACGTAGTCCGCCGGACAGACCCATTCGCCGTTCACGCAGGAAGGGTCGCGGAAGACGTCGTTGTCGCAGTCGTGCTCGCAGCAGGAGAGAGTCGTTCTCGCACCGTTGCAGAGTCCGGGTGGGGGGCCCTGGCAGAAGCCCGAGCCGGGGCAGTCCCTCGAGGAGACGTAGTCTGGCGCACAGACCCAACCTGAATCCGTGCAGATCGGTTCGGCCGGTCGGTCGCCGATGCAGCTGCCCTGACAGCACAGAAACGTGGCTGATGTGTCGCAGGGACTGCTGCAGCTGGCTTCGGCTGCAGCGAGGACGACGGCCATCGCCATCCACAAGAATCTGCGAGTCGAGCACCAGGTGTGCATCGCGCTTCCCCCCGACCGGCCCGAAAGACCGCACACCGGATTCTCGGCCCCCAACGCCGGGCTGACCAAGCATACCATTCGCGACGACGTCGAGCAGGCCGACGGTTTCGCCAGCCGGCCCTCGCTCAGTCGACCACGCGCAGCACGTAGAACTTGAGATAGCGGGTCTCGCGCAGAGCGGTCAGCACCGGATGGTCGCGAGACGCGCCCCGGCGCTCGACGACCTGCACCCGGCGTCGTGCGTCCGCCGCCGCGGACGCCAGCAACGTCTCGAAGCGCTCCTCGTCGACGTGGTAGGTGCAGCTCGCGGTCATGAGGATCCCGCCGGGGGCGAGCAGCTGGAGCGCCCGCAGGTTGATCTCCTTGTAGCCGCGCACCGCGGACTCGATCGCATCCTTGTTCTTCGCGAACGAGGGCGGATCGAGCACGATGGTGTCGAAGCGACGGCCCTCGTCCACCGCGTCCCGGAGGAAGTCGAAGGCGTTGGCGGCGACCACCTCGACGTTCCGGAAGCCGTTGCGCTCGACGTTGCGACGGAGCGCCTCGCAGGCCTGCTCGGAGATCTCCACCGCGGTCACTCGCGTCGCCCGGGTCGCGAGCTGCAGCGCGAAGGCGCCGAGGTAGGAGAAGCAGTCCAGCGCCTCGCCCCTCGCGTAGCTCGCTGCGAGCTGATGATTCTCCCGCTGGTCGAGGAAGGCGCCGGTCTTCTGGCCCGTCCGCACATCGGCCGACACGCGCACCAGCCCCTCGGCGTACTCGATTCGCTCCGGGACCTCCCCCCGCAGCACCGCCCGCCGGGGCTCCAGCCCCTCCAGGGTGCGGACGTTCACGTCGGAGCGGTCCATCACCCCGCGCGGCTGGAAATGGGCGACCAGGAGATCGGTCAGGAGCTCGCGCCGCGCCTCCGTGGCCTGGATCAGGAACTGGACGGAGAGGACGTCCCCGTATCGGTCCACCACCAGCCCCGGGAGGAGATCCGCCTCGCCGTGGATCACGCGGTAAGTGGTCTCTCCCGGATCGAGCGCACGCCGCAAGGCATCGGCCTGGGCGATGCGGGCGGCGAGCAGCTCCCGGCCGACCTCGACGTCCTCGAACGACATCCAGCGGAGCGCGATCTTCGACGTCGACGAGTAGAAGGCCTTCCCCAGGAACCAGCCGCGCGGGTCCACGACCCGGACCACCTCGCCCCCGGCGAGCGGCGGAAGGTGGAGGAGATCCGCCCGGTAGATCCACGGGTGGCCCGACTGCCAGCGCTCGGCGCCGCGAGACGAGAGAGCGACCTGCGGCATCCCATCGGCGCCGGTGGCCGGAGGTGGCGGCAGCGGCCGCTGCGATCGTGGGCCCCGTCGGGGAGGGCGGGGCGCTCGGTGGGGACGAGTCGGCGGCGGCATGGTCGTTACGGCGGAGACTGAGTGGGTTGGTCGGATGTTTGAGCCGCAATCGCGGACGAGGTCAAGGAGCGCGGAGGGGAGCGGGGCTCGGGTCCCGTGACCCGACGAGCGACGCCGAGATCGGCCGCGAGGGCCAGCAAGGGCCGATCAACCCGCTCGGTTTCCGCCGTCAGCTACCCTCGATGCGCCAGCAGCGGTGGACGTCGCGCTGGTGGAAGTCCGGCGGAAGGCTCCGGGGGGTCAGCTCGTCGAAGCGGGCCGCGAGGCCCTCCGGCTCGAGGCGGAACCCCTTGTAGTTGGTCGAGAAGTACAGCACTCCGCCCGGCGCGACAAGAGCCAGCGCGCGCGAGAGCAGTCGCCGCTGGTCGCGCTGCACGTTGAAGTCGCCTCGCATCCCCTTGCTGGTGGAGTGCGGAGGAGGATCGAGCACCACCAGGTCCCATGCCTCGCGGGCCTCGTCCATCCACCGGAGGCAATCCGCCCGGACGAGCGCGTGCTCGGCGCCGGCCGCTCCGTTGAGAGCCAGGTTCCGGCCGGCCCAGTCGAGGTACGTGGCCGAGAGATCGACGCTGGTCGTGCTTCGCGCGCCGCCGGTCGCCGCGGCCACCGTGAAGCTGCCCGTGTAGGCGAACAGGTTGAGCACCCGCTTTCCCGCGCTCTCCTCGCGGACGCGCGCCCGGGTGTTCCGGTGGTCCAGGAAGAGTCCGGTATCCAGCCGATCCGAGAGGTTGACCAGGAAGCGCATCGCCCCTTCGAGGACCTCGAACTCGGCCCCGGCGTCCGAGAGCCGTCCGTCACGCGGCCGCCCCCAGGGCTGGGGGGCGTGGGTCTTGGTGAAGACCAGCCCGGGGTCGACCTCGAGCACCTCCGCCACCGCCCCGAGGACCGCCTCTCGCTCGGGGTGGCCTCCGGCAGCACGCTGCGCGCGTCGGGGGTACTCCACCAGGTGCACCGCCGGCCCGTAGCGCTCGACCACGAACGGATACTCCGGGATGTCGCGGTCGTAGACCCGCCAGGCGGTGAGCCCCGTGCGCGCCGCCCAGCGGCCGAGGTGCCGAGCGTTCTTGCGAAGCCGATCTGCGAACGCCGAGGCCATGGGCGCGGACGTGCTTACCCTTCAGGCATGCCGCCGCGCACGCCGAAGACGACCGCCGCCCCCTGGGTGCCCGAGGACGGGGGGCTCACCGCGCTCCAGCTGGCCTCGAGGGAATGCCGGGGTTGCGACCTGTGGCGCAACGCGACCCAGACCGTGTTCGGCGAGGGACCGGCCCACCCGGACGTGATGTTCGTCGGCGAGCAGCCGGGGGACAAGGAGGACCTCGCCGGACATCCGTTCGTCGGACCGGCGGGCCGGGTACTGGACGAGGCGCTGGCCGCGGTGGGGATCGACCGGCGCCGAGCCTACGTGACCAACGCGGTGAAGCACTTCAAGTGGGAACGGGGCTCCGGGCAGCGGCGCATCCACGCCAAGCCGAACCAGCTGGAGATCCAGGCCTGTCGTCCCTGGCTCGAGGCAGAGCTCCGGGTGCTGCGACCGAAGGCCCTGGTCTGTCTCGGCTCGACCGCCGCGCAGGCGCTGCTCGGCCGGACGTTCCGGGTCACCGTTCACCGGGGCGAGTGGGTCGACTCGCCGCTCGCCCCGAACGTGCTGGCCACGGTGCACCCCTCCTCCATCCTCCGGGCGCCGGACGAGGCCGCGCGCGCCGAGGCGATGGAGGCGTTCATCCGCGACCTCCGCCCCGTCGCGGCGCTCCTCGCTTCAGCGGAGACGCGCTCAGCAGCACCTGGCTCCTGAGCGCCACTGCCTCCTCCTCCCAGGACTCGAGCGCGCGCAGCGTGTCCTGTGCCTGGCGGTCGCGGTCTGCCCGGAGCCGCTTCAGCACCGCGTCCGTGCCCTGGGTGCTGGCGTCCCCGTGATCGTCCACCAGCTCGAGGCGGACGTCGGTGTCGTGAAGGGTCCCCAGCGTTTCCTGGAGCGGGGTGAGGGCGCCGAGGATCTCCTCGATCTCCGTGGGCATTGCCGGCGCGAGCAGCTCGAGCGCGTAGCGGAAGCGCTTCACCGTCTTGCGGAGCTCGTGCATCGGGGTGGCCGAGGGGTCGCGCTGCGCATCGAGCAGGCGGGCCTCGAGATTCTCCAGGTCGGCGACGAGCCGGCCGCGGAGACGGTGGCCGCCGAGCTTGCCCCTGGGCTTCAGTTGCTCGAGACGGCCGAGCGCCTGGAGCCCGTCCTGCTGCCAGCGGGGGATGGCGCTGCGGAGCTCGTCGGCCCGGCCGGGGAGGCGGGCCGCCAGATGGTCGCGGACATGGCGCAAGGCGGTGCGCTCGAGCGGGGCGGCCTTCTCGGCGATCGCGGTGAAGGCGTCGAGCTGCACGTGAACGTCCCGCACATCGCCCAGAGCGTCCTGGAGGGTTTGTACCACCCGGTCGGCGCGCCGAACTCGCTTGCGGTCTCCGAAGAGGGCGAGCGCGCCGCGCAGCCGGCGGGTCGCCACCCGCGCGTCGTGGACCTCGTCCGAGCCGAGGTCGGGGCCGAGCTTGCCCAGGTAGCGCTGGACGTCGGCGAGCCGGGCGCCGAGCAATGCGCGCGCGGCTTCCGGCATGGGCGTGGCGGCGTCGAGTCCGCGGACGGGGGTGGGCTTGGCCATCGGCGAGGTGCTCCTTACCTCAGCCGCGTCCGAGGGCGATCATCTCCGCGTCGTCCAGCGTCAGCGTCGCCGCAGCCACGTTCTCCTCCAGGTGCGCGACGGAGGACGTGCCCGGGATGGGCAGCATCACCGGCGAGTGCAGAAGCAGCCACGCCAGCGCCACCTGCGCGGGGGTGACCGCATGTGCCTTCGCCACCCGGTCCAGCGCGCCCCCCGGCCGGGCGAGGTCGCCCGCGCCCACCGGATACCAGGGGAGGAAGCCCAGACCGTCCCGCTCGCAGACCTCGAGCACGTCCTCCGACGCCCGGTCACCGAGGTTGTACCGGTTCTGCACCGAGACGATCTCCACCAGCGCCCGGGCTCGCTTCAGCTGCTCGACGCTCACGTTCGACAGGCCGATGTGACGGATCTTCCCCTCCGCCCGGAGCCTGATCAGCTCTCCGAGGGAGTCCTCCATCGGCACCGCCGGGTCGACCGCGTGCAGCTGGTAGAGGTCGATCCGCTCCCGCTGCAGGCGCCGCAGACTGCCCTCGCAGGCCTTTCGCAGATGCTCGGGGCGGCCGTTCCGATGCCACTGCCCCGGGCCGCTCCGGGTCAGCCCCCCCTTGGTCGCGATGACCAGCCCCGCCGGGTAGGGGTGGAGTGCCTCGGCGATGATCTTCTCGCTCACCTCGGGGCCGTAGGAATCGGCCGTATCGATGAGGTTCACGCCCAGCTCCACCGCACGCCGGAGCACCCGGTGCGCGTTGGCCCGGTCCGGCGGATCTCCCCAGATGCCCTGGCCGGTGAGCCGCATCGCGCCGAAGCCCATCCGGCGCACGACGAGGTCACCTCCGAGCGTCATCGAGCCGGCGGCGGCGGCGGGCAGTTCGCTGGGCATCGGTCTTCCTTTCAGCGCTGTCCCCCCCGGGCAGCACGCTCGGCGGCGGAGAGAAGGGCCTCGGCCTCGTCGATGCCGTCCCAGCCGAGGAATCGCAAGTCCTTCTTCTCCCACCGCGTGGACCAGACGAAGAAGTCCTCCAGCTCGGACCGGAGCCGCGGCGCAAAGGCGAAGACGTCCTTCGGCGCGTCGCCGTGCGCCGCCTCCACCGGCGCGAGGAACAGCCGGTCGTTGCGCTGCCGGCCGGGGCCCTGCTTCCGGTTCTGCTCCACCTTCAGCACGCCCAGGATCCGCGCCGGAACGACGGTGCCCGGCTGTCCCGGGCCGGGCCCGTAGAGCATCGCGTCCAGCGGGTCTCCGTCCTCGGCCCTCGTGGAGGGGATGAACCCCCAGTCGAAGGGGTAGTGGAGCCCGAGCGGGAGTGGCCGGCTCACCGTGACGTGCCCCAGGTCGGGGTCGAGCTTCAGCTTCACCCGCGAGCCCGCGGGCGTCTCCACCACCACCAGCACACCTGCGGCGTTCCGCACCGGCAGACTGACCAGGTCTTTCATGCGATGGTCCCCGACGCCATGCGCTTCGATACCCTCGCCATCCACGCCGGCCAGGAGCCGGACCCCACCACCGGCGCGATCATGACGCCGGTCTACCTCACGTCGACCTACGTCCAGGCCGGCCCCGGCGAGCACAAGGGATACGAGTACAGCCGGACCAAGAATCCCACCCGCACCGCACTCGAGGGCTGCCTCGCCGCGTTGGAAGGTGCACGGTTCGGAGCGGCGTTCGCCTCGGGCTGTGCGGCCACCGACACCCTCATCCACCTCCTCGACAGCGGCGACCACGTCATCTGCTCGGACGACGTCTACGGCGGCACGTTCCGGCTGTTCGACAAGGTGTTCAAGCGCCTCGGTCTCTCCTTCAGCTTCGTCGACCTCTCGAAGCCGGGCACGCTCGAGGCCACGCTCACCCCCAGGACTCGGATGGTCTGGGTCGAAACTCCCACCAATCCGACGCTCAAGCTGGTGGACCTGACGCGGGTGGGGGAGATCTGCCGCGCCCGGAAGATCCTCTCGGTCTGCGACAACACCTTCCTCTCTCCCTACTTCCAGCGGCCACTCGAGCACGGCATCGACGTCGTGCTGCACTCGACGACGAAGTACATCAACGGCCACAGCGATACCGTGGGCGGCTTCGTCGCCACCAGCAACGAGGAGCTCGCCCAGCGCATCTACTTCCTGCAGAACGCGGTGGGCGGGGTCCCGAGCGCGATGGACAGCTTCCTCGTGCTCCGCGGGGTGAAGACGCTCGGCGTGCGCATGGCGCGGCACGAGCAGAACGCGATGAAGGTCGCCGAGTTCCTCTCCGGGCACGCGAAGGCCGGCCACGTGGTCTACCCGGGCCTGGCCAGCCATCCGCAGCACGCGCTCGCCCGGAAGCAGATGAAGGGCTTCGGCGGCATGCTCACCTTCGAGATCCAGGGCGGTCTCCCCGCCGCGCGGAAGTTCCTGAAGGCGGTGAAGGTGTTCGCCTGCGCCGAGTCGCTCGGTGGCGTGGAGAGCCTCATCGAGCACCCGGCGATCATGACCCACGCCTCCGTGCCGCCGGAGACGCGGGCCGCGCTCGGCATCTCCGACGGGTTCATCCGGCTCTCGGTGGGCATCGAGGACGTCCAGGACCTCATCGACGACCTCGCCCAGGCCCTCGCGCAGGCCTGATTCCGGGCGCTTGCCCTCCGGAGGAGCCCCGTCCCGCGGCGGCTTCGCCCTGCATCCGGAGCGAGACCCGCGGGCTGGCTTGCGCGGCGCCCCCCGACTCGACTACTTCTTCCTCCGTGGTCGTCCTGCACCATCACCATGCACACCATCGGCACGGGCCCGTCGGGCCGGTGCACGCGCATGGCGGTGTGTCTCGCTGAGCTGACCCGCCCCCGCTGACACCGAGATGTCCCGACCGGGCCCTCCAGGGCGCCGCATCCGTGCGGCGCGCCTCGAGGGCCCTTCTTCGTTTCCGAGCCCAGAAAGAGGTCCTTCATGTTGCGCATCGCACTCCCGAACAAAGGCAGGCTGGCCGAGGACGTCAGGGGCGTCTTCTCCGACGCCGGCCTGGAGATCCGTGCCAATGGCGAACGCGCCCTCACCGCCTCGCTGGGCGGCGAGTTCGAGGCCATCTTCGTCCGCAGCCAGGACATCCCCGAGCTGGTGTCCGACGGCGTGGCCGACGCGGGCGTCACCGGCTGGGACCTGGTCTGCGAGGCCGGGCGGCCGGTGGACGTCCGGCTCGACCTCGAGTTCGGCCGCTGCCGGCTGGTGCTCGCCGCGCGAGAGGACTCGGGCATCGACCGGCCGGAGCAGCTGCCCTCGGGCACTCGCGCCGCCACCGTCTTTCCCCGTCTCGCCCGGTCGTTCTTCGCCGAGAAGGGGCTCGCGGTGGAGGTGGTGCCGGTCTCCGGCGCGGCCGAGGTCGCGCCCCACCTGGGCATCGCCGACGTGGTGGTGGACCTCACCAGCACCGGGAGCACCCTCCGGACGAATGGCCTCCGGGAGGTTTGCACCGTGCTCGAGTCGACCGCGCGGCTCATCGCCCGGCCCGGTCTCGCGCCCGACCGCGCGCGGGCGCTGGGCGAGCTCCAGGACGCGCTCGGCTCGGTGATCCGCGCCCGCGGCAAGCGCTACCTGATGGCCAACGTCCCGCGGGCAAACCTCGAGGCGGTGCGCGAGGTGCTCCCCGGGCTGAGCGGGCCCACCGTCATCGAGCTGTACGGCGCCGGCCCGCTGGTCGCGGTGCACGCGGTCGTCTCCGAGTCCTCGCTCTACCGGACCGTGGCCGCGCTCAAGTCGCTGGGCGGCGAGGGCATCCTGGTCACGCGCATCGAGAGGCTGCTGCCGTGAGCGCGGCGGTGCGGTGGACAGGACGCCTCTCCGGGCTCGGGCCCGACGACCTCCGGATTCTCCTCTCGCGGGGGCAGGCCGACTCCGGCGAGCGGGACCTCCGTGCGCAGGTCGCCTCGCTCATCGCGGACGTCCGGTCGCGCGGAGACGCGGCGCTGCGCGAGCTCGCGCGCCGATTCGACCGGGTCACGCTCGAGTCGCTGGAGGTGCCGCGCGAGGTGGTCCGGGCAGCCCTCGACCGGCAGCCTCCGGCGCTTCGCCGGGCGATGGAGCGCTCGGCCCGGAACGTCGCCCGGGTCCACGGCGCACTCCGCCCCCAGCCGAGCCGGGTGGAGGTGGAACCGGGGATCGTCGTCGAGCGCCGGCCGGACCCGCTCGCTCGCGTCGGCGTCTACGCCCCGGGCGGCCGGGCCGCGTACCCGAGCAGCGTGCTGATGGGCGCGGTGCCGGCGCGCATCGCCGGGGTCCGCGAGATCGTGCTCTGCTCTCCGCCGGGGCCCGGCGGATTGCCCTCGGCCGCCGTGCTCGCTGCCGCCGCCGTGGCCGAGGTGGACCGGGTCTTCGCCCTCGGGGGCGCCGGAGCGATCGCCGCGCTCGCTTACGGGACCGAGTCCGTCCCGGGGGTGGACCGCATCGTCGGCCCGGGGAACGCCTGGGTCGCCGAGGCGAAATGCCAGATAGCCTCGCGCGTCCCCATCGACTCACCGGCCGGCCCCTCCGAGCTGCTGGTGCTGCTCGATGCGACCTCGGATGTCGAGGCGGTGGCCCGCGAGCTCCTCGCGCAGGCCGAGCACGACCCGGAGGCGGCAGTGGTCGCGGTGGCGCTCGACGACCGGACCGCAGCGCGGCTCCTCGACCGGGTGGCGACGCTCGCGCCCACCGCGGAGCGGGCGGACGTCATCGGGCCAGCCCTCGCCAGCCGCGGGGCCGTGCTGGGCGCGGGCTCGGTGGACGAGGCGGTGGCCTTCGCCGAGAGGTGGGCGCCCGAGCACCTGATGCTCGCGCTCGAGGGCGCTGCCGAGCTGGCGCGGCGGATCCGCAACGCGGGCACCGTCTTCGTCGGGACCTCCAGCTCGGGCGCCTTCGGCGATTACCTGACCGGGGCCAACCACGTCCTGCCGACGGCGGGGGCAGCACGGGCCTGGTCCGGGCTGTCCACCCTCGACTTCGTCCGCTGGACCACGGTTCAGACCGTCTCCCGCACCGGGGCGGCGTCTCTCGCGGTCGACACCGAGGTCTTCGCCACCGCCGAGGGGCTGCACGCGCACGCGGCGGCGGCCCGCGCCTGGGGGACGCGATGAGCCCGGCCCGTCCCCGGCCGGTGCTGGCCACCGTGCCCCTCTACGCCCCGGACCCGAGCCCGGTGGAGGTCGATCTCAGCGACAACGTGAACCTGTGGGGCGTGCCGCCCGCCGCGGCCCGCGCGCTCCAGCAGCCGCTGGCCGCGCAGCCGAGCGTGTATCCGCACTCGGACCCGGTGGAGCTCCGGGAGGCGCTCGCCCGGTACTCGGGGGTGAGCGCCGCACAGGTCGTCACCGGCTGCGGCTCGGACGACGTCATCGACGGCGCGCTTCGGGCCTTCGCCGCTCCGGGGGAGAAGGTCGCCTACTCGGCGCCGAGCTTCTCGATGCTGGTGAGCTTCGCCCGGGTGAACGGGCTCGAGCCCGCGCCCGTTCCGTTCGGGAAGGACGGGGACGTGGACCCGGACGCGCTGCTCGCCCAGCGCGCCGCCATCACCTACGTCTGCAGCCCCAACAACCCCACCGGGACCGGGGTGTCGGCGGCGGCCCTCGAGCGCGTCGTCACGCGCGCCGAGGGGCTGGTGCTGGTCGACGAGGCTTACGGCGAGTTCTCCGGACACACCGCCGTCTCGCTCCTCCCTCGCGCGCCCCAGCTCCTGGTCACCCGCACTCTCTCCAAGGCCTTCGGGCTGGCGGGGCTGCGGGTGGGCTACGGTCTGGCCGCGCCCGAGGTGGTGCAGGTGCTGGAGAAGGTCCGTGGTCCCTACAAGCTGAACGTGCTGGGGGAAAAGGCTGCCCTCGCGGCGCTCCGCGAAGACGTCCCCTGGGTGCGCCGGCACGTGGAGGAGTCCGTGGCGATCCGGGAACGGCTGCGTGACGCGCTCGAGGCGCTGGGGCTCCGGGCGCTGCCCTCCTCGGCCAACTTCCTCTGCCTCCCGGTGCCCGACTCGGCGGCCCTGGGGCGGGCCCTGCTCGGGCGGGGAATCAAGGTGCGGGTCCTCCGGGCGCTCCCCGGCATCGGCGACGCCGTCCGCGTCGGCGTCGGGCCGTGGGGCGTGATGGAGCGGCTCCTGGCCGCGCTCCGGGAGGTGCTCCGGTGAGGGTCGCGGTCCTGGACACGCGGGTGGGGAACGTCCACTCCCTGCTCAAGGCGCTGGCCGCCGCGGGCGGGCAACCCCGGCTCGAGTCGCGCCCGGAGGCCTGTCTCGATGCCCCCCTGCTCGTCCTCCCCGGCGTGGGTGCCTACCCGGCTGCCGCGACCCTCCTGGCGGAGGCCCGGCAGGCCCTCCGGGAACGGCTCCTCGGCGGGGCGCCCTGCCTCGGGATCTGCCTGGGAATGCAGCTGCTCCTGGAAGGCAGCGACGAGGGCCCCGGGGCAGGGCTGGGCACGATTCCGGGCGGGGTGGTGCGGCTGGACGCCCCCCGGATCCCCCACATGGGATGGAACCGGGTCGAGGGGGAGGACCCCCTCCTCGCCCGTTCGGGCCTGCAGACGGCCTACTACGCGCACAGCTTCGTGTGCCGACCAGTGAATGCAGGCGTGGTCCGGGCCACGACGGAGCACGCTGGCGTCAGGTTTCCGGCGATGATTCGTTCCGGGGGGATGGTGGGCGTGCAGTTCCACCCGGAGAAGAGCGGGGCACCCGGTCTGGCGTTCCTGGCCGCGGTGCTCCAGGAGGTCGGCACATGAGGGTCTTTCCGGCGATCGACCTGCGCGGCGGTGCGAGCGTGCAGCTGGTGGGCGGCGCGCCCGACGCGGAGAAGATCCGCCTCCCCGACCCGGTGGAGGTGGCGAAGCGGTTCAAGACCGCGGGGTTCCGGATGCTGCACGTGGTCGACCTCGACGCCGCGCTGGGGACGGGCTCGAACGCCGACGTCATCGCCAAGATCCTCGAGGCCTCCGGGCTCGAGGCCGAGGTGGGCGGCGGCGTGCGGGACGAGGAGGAGATCCAGCGGCTCCTCGACCTCGGCGCGAGCCGGGTCATCGTCGGCACCCGGGCGCTCGAGGATCCTCGCTGGCTGGAGGAGGTCGCTTTTAGATTTCCGGGCAAGCTGATCCTCGCCGCCGATGCGCGGGGTCGGCAGGTTGTGACCCGTGGCTGGACCCGGACCCTGACCCAGGACGTCGGGGCGCTGGTCGCCGGCGTGGACCCGCTGCCGCTGGCGGCGATCCAGGTCACCGCCGTGCACGTGGAGGGGCTGGAAGGCGGCACGGACCTCGCCCTCATGTCCGAGCTGGTGGAGACGACCAGCCACCCGCTGCAGGCCTCGGGTGGAATCGCCTCCATGGACGAGCTTCGCAAGCTGGCCAGCGCCGGCGTGGCCGCGGCCATCCTCGGGATGGCGCTGTACACCGGGAAGATCGACGCCCGGGCCGCAGCGAAAGAGTTCCCGTGACGGTCAAGCTGGTGCGAGAGACGAAGGAGTCCCGGGTCGAGGTGGAGCTCGGCCCGGGAACCGACCCGGCGCGCATCGAGACCGGGAAGCCGTTCTTCGACCACATGCTCGCCACCCTCGGCCGCTATGCCGGCCTGAGCCTCGGCGTGCGAGCCCGGGGCGACCTCACCCACCACCTGATGGAGGACGTCGCCATCACGGTGGGCCTGGCCTTCCGGAGGATGATCCCGGCGACCGCGGCCCGCTTCGGCGAGCGCACCGTCCCCATGGACGACGCGCTGGTGCAGGCAGTGGTGGACGTGGGCGGCCGGGCCTACTACCGGGGCAGGCTCCCCAACGCGCTCTATGAGCACTGGATGCGGAGCTTCGCCGAGAACGCCGGGGCCACGGTTCACCTGCGCGTGCTGCGCGGGCGCAACCGCCACCACGTGATCGAGTGCGCTTTCAAGGCGCTGGGCCTCGCGCTCCGCGACGCGTTCGCCGAGGGTGGCTCGGTGTTCAGCCTGAAGGGCTCGGTGAAGGTGACGGAAGGCTGATGCTCGCGCCCCGCATCGTGGCCTGCCTCGACGTGACCGGCGGCCGGGTGGTGAAGGGGACGAAGTTCGTCGACCTGCGGGACCAGGGCGACCCGGTGGAGCTGGCCGAGGCCTACGGCCGGGACGGGGCAGACGAGGTCACGTTCCTCGACATCTCGGCGACGCCCGAGCAGCGCGCGCCGCTCCTGGACGTGGTCCGGCGAACCGCCGAACGGCTCTTCGTCCCCCTGACCGTGGGGGGCGGGATGCGCTCCGTGGAGGACGTGGAGCGGGCGCTCCGGGCCGGCGCGGACAAGGTGGCCCTCAACTCGGCGCCGGTGAAGGCGCCGGAGCTGTTCTCCGAGTGCGCGCGGCGCTTCGGGGCCCAGTGCGTGGTGGCGAGCATCGATGCCCGGCGCTCGGGCGGACGCTGGCAGGTGGTGGTGGGCGGTGGCCGCCAGGCGGTGGACCTGGACGCGGTGGAGTGGGCGCGCGAGGCCGAGCGGCGCGGCGCGGGGGAGATCCTCCTCACCAGCATCGACCGCGACGGCGCCCGGACCGGCTACGACCTCGAGCTGACGCGCGCCGTCGCCCGGGCGGTGCACGTCCCGGTCGTCGCCTCGGGCGGCGCAGGCGAGGCCGAGCATCTCCGGGCAGTGCTGCAGGACGCCGGCGCCGATGCGGCCCTGGTGGCGGGAATCCTTCATGACGGGACGACGACGATGCGAGCGCTGAAGCGCGCGCTCTCCGCCGCCGGCGTGCCGGTGCGTGGTGAGGCGTGATGAGCGAGGCAAGGTCGTGGATGGAGGCGGCGGAGGCGGTGGCCCGGGTGGCGGGGGAGGTGGCGCTGCGCCACTACCACCGCGGCGTGACGGTGGAGACCAAGGGCGACGGGACGCCGGTCTC